>DATILF010000198.1:0-6465 GCA_035476755.1 Ramlibacter sp. | reverse complement strand
TTTCGGCTTCGGCATCCACCAATGCGCGGGCGTGAGCCTGGCCCGGCTCGAGGGCCGCATCGCCATCGGGCGTTTCCTGCAGCGGTTCCCCGCCTATCGCCTGACGGATTCACCCACGCGTGGCGGGCGCGCGCGTTTCCGCGGGTTTTTGCACGCGCCTTTCAGCGTGGCGTGAGGGAATGCATGGGTTCAGACCAACCCGCTACCGTCCGACAACCTGTGAGAGTTGTCATGCCGCATGCAGTTCTTTGCCAAGGGTGCGCGACAGTCCGGGGCGGGGCCATGGGCGCCGGGCGGCCGGCTCCACTCGTGTCCCCCGGCGGCGGGAGGCCGCCTCCTCCTTGACCTCCTGGAGCCGGCCACCCGACACCCATGACCCTGGAGCCGTGGTGAACCAACCACCCCACAGGATCAGGCTGGCGGGGCGCTCTGCGCAGCGAAATCAAGGAGGAGGCGCCCTCCCGGCGCCGGGGGACATTCGCTGCGCAGAGTGCCCCGCCAGCCTGATCCCGCCCTGCCATGTGCTTGCAGTGGCAACCTGCTGCGTGAGCCACCGTGGATTGCGGGCGCTGAAACCCCGGACTTGATCCGGGGCCGCAATGACAGCCAGACAGGGGATGCTCGGTCCAGCCCGGCATGACAACAGGCGGGTGGGTCATGGCGCGGCCTTCGCCGCGCTCTTGTTGATGAAGCTGGTGATGCGTTCCTTGGCCTCGGCCGTGAGCAGCAGCCCGCCGCCGAGTTCGCGCTCCAGCGCGTAGCCGGCGTCATGGCCCGCGCCATGGGAGGCGATCAGTTCCTTGGCCACCTTCAAGGCCGGCAGCGGCAGCGAAGCAATCCGCTGCGCGATCCGCGCGGCCTCGGCCGGCAGTTCCGCGCGCGGCACGGCCCATTGCACGATGCCCAGCGATTGGGCTTCGCGGCCGTCGACCGGCTCGGCCGTGAGGATCATGCGGCTGGCGATGCCGCGCCCCGCCAGGCGGGTCAGGCGCTGCGTGCCGCCCAGCCCCGGGATGAGGCCGATGCCGACCTCGGGCAGGCCCAGCTTGGCCTCGTGCGCGGCAATGCGCAGGTCGCAGGCCAGCGCCAGTTCGAGCCCGCCGCCGAGTGCCGCGCCGCCGATTTCGGCCAGCGTGATGCAGGGCAGCGATTCGAGCCGCACGAAGACCGCCTGCAGGCGCTTGATGTACGCGGACAGCGTGGCGTCGGGCCGGGGGGCCGCAATCCAGGACTGGATCTGCGCCAGGTCCGCGCCGGCCGCGAACACCTTCTGGCTGCTGCGCAGGTGCAGCACGTTCCAGTCGTCGCGCGCTTCCAGGCCTTCCAGCAATTTCAGGAAGCCGTCGCCCCACTCTTCGCTGATCGCGTTGACGGGCGGGCGGCACAGGGTGAGCACCGCGATGCGTTTCTCGACAACCAGCTCAAACATTCGGGCCTTTCCGCGCCAGCTCGCGCAGCGCCACTTTGTTGATCTTGCCGCTGGCCACGCGGGGCAGCGCCTGAACGACTTCCACCTGCTTGGGGCACTTGTAGCTGGCAATGCGCTGCTTGCAGTGGGCGATCACGGCGTCCTGTGCGGCCAGGGCGCCGGGGGCAACCACGAGGTAGGCCTTGATGACCTCGCCCCACTTGGCATCGGGCACGCCGATCACCGCCGCCTCCACCACGCCCGGGAAGGACTGCAGGGCGTCCTCCACCTCGCGGCTGTAGATGTTCTCGCCGCCCGAGATGATCATGTCCTTCTTGCGATCGACCAGGAACAGGTAGCCGTCCTCGTCCAGCAGGCCCACGTCACCGGTGCGGTACCAGCCGTCGCGCAGGGCGTCCAGCGTGGCCGCCGTGTTGTTCCAGTACCCGTCCATGCGCGCATCGGTGAAGGTCCACACCTCACCGGCCACGCCCACCGGGCAATCGATGCCGTTGTCGTCCACCACACGCAGCTTGGTGCGCGGTGCCGGATGGCCGACCGAGGCGATGCGGCGGATGTCGCGTTCGTCGCCTTCGGGCTTGACCTCGTGCGCGAACATCATCGTGCCCGCGGTTTCCGTGGCGCCGTACTGCACCGAGAAGATCGGGCCCAGACGTGCGATGGCACGGCGCAGCAGCGGCACCGGCACCGGCGCCGCTGCGGTGACGATATTGCGCAAGCTCGACAGGTCGGTGCCGTCGATGGCCGGCGCGTCCAGCAGTGCCTGCAGCATGGCCGCCACCACGAAGGTGAAGGTGATGCGTTCCTTCTCGATCGTCTCAAGAATGGCGACGGGGTCGAAACTGCGGTGCAGCACGACTGTACCGGCATACCAGGAGGCCTGGATCGCGTAGCCGATTACACCCACGTGGAAGGCCGGGGTGGCCAGCAGGACGCGGGTGGCGGAATTGAATTCGCTCGCGTAGGCGCCGCCCTCGGCCGTGGCGATCCAGCGCCACTGGCTGCGCAAGGCGCCCTTGGGGCGGCCCGTCGTGCCGCTCGTGTACACGAGCGCGCCGTAATCCTCGGGCTGCGAACGGAAGGGCGGGCCTTCGGCCGATCCCTGCGCCACCACCGCCTCGAAACCCTGGGCCCAGGCCGGCGCCTCGCCGCCGATGCACACATAGGCCTGGATGAAGGGCAGCCTGCCGCGCAGGCCATCGACCAGCTGCGCGTACTGCGCCTCGAAGACGAGGACGCGCGGCGTCGAGTCGCCGAGCAGCCATTCGATCTCGGGCGCCGCCAGCCGGAAGTTGACCGTCGTGACAATGTAGCCGGCCCAGTCGCCCGCGGACAGCAGCTCCATGTACTCGGGGCAGTTCATGGAGAGGATCGCGACGCGGTCCTGCCGGCCCAGGCCGAGCTGGTGGAGCCCGTCGGCCAGGCGCCGGGCCCGATCGGCCAGTTCCTTCCAGGACAGCCGGCGGCCGCCGCACACGAGCGCTTCCCGGTTCGGGTAGAACGCCGCGTTTCGCTCCAGGAGTTCGCCGAGGGTGCGCATTTCTGTTTTTTCCGTCAAACAGGCGTGTCCTGGCTGAACGCCGGCGGGCGCTTTTGCAGGAAGGCATCGATGCCCTCCATGCCCTCGGGGCCGGCGAAACCGATGAACTCGAGCGCCAGCGAGGCCTCGAAAATCGGCGCGGCCTGGCGCAGCCAATGGTTGAGCGTGTGTTTGGTCCAGCGCAGCGCGGCAGGCGCGCTTTGCGCCAGGCGGCTCGCCACCTCGACGGCCTTGGCCTCGACCTCTTCGTCGGGCAACGCCATGGAGATGAGGTTCATGCGCTCCGCCTCCTCGCCGGTGAAATTCTCGGCCGTCATCAGATAGTACTTGGCCTTGGCCATGCCGCACAGCAGGGGCCAGATGATGGTGGCGTGGTCGCCGGAGGCCACGCCGATCTTCAGGTGGCCGTCCGAGAACTTCGCGTCCTTGGCCGCGATCGACACATCGGCCAGGATGAGCAAGGCCAGGCCGGCACCCACGGCCCAGCCGCGCGCCGCGCCCACGATGGGCTTCTTGCAGTTGATCATGCCCATGACGAGATTGCGGGACTCGGTCATGGCCTGCATCCGCAGGGCGTAGTCCTCGCAGACCTTGCGTTCGTGGTTCAGGTCGCCGCCGGCCGAGAAGGTCTTGCCGTCGCCGGTGATGATGGCCACGGACACGCTGTCGTCGGCATCCACGTCGGCCCAGATCTCCGAGGCTTCGCGGTGCATCTGCGCGTCCATGGCCCCCATTTTCAGCGGCGAGGCCAGCGTGATGCGCAGCACGCGCGGGTGCGGGCGGTCAAATTTCAGGCGTGTGTAGCGGGCGTAACGGGCTTCGGTTTCTGGCATGTCTCCATCCTTTTTCAGCTGGCATCCGCGGGAAATCCCGGGGGTTTCGGGTTGACGTCGATTCGGTTCAGCGTTTATATTACCGAACATCGTTCAGAAATGGAAGCGCTTTTGATGCGCTTCACCGCACCGGCCCCCTGCCGGGCGGGACAACGCAAGGAGCAACATGGAAACCGTCGGCCTCGGCTTTTACTTCGAAGACCTCCCCCTGGGGCGTCGCTTTCGCACCGTCGGGCGAACCGTCACCGAATCCGACATCGTCAACTTCATCAACACCATCGGCATGACCGAGGTGCTGTTCACCAACCTGGACTTCCTGAAGAACGTGGCGGGCTTCAAGGGCCGGCTGGCGCCCGGCTCGCTGGTCTACTGTTTCGCGGAGGGGCTGCTGGCCCAGGCCACGATGCAAGGCACCGGCCTGGCTTTCCTGGGCATGCAGCTCGACGTGAAGGGACCGACCTTTGCCGGCGACACCATCCACGTGGAATGCGAAGTCATCGAATCCCGCCGCTCCGAGACGCGGGCCGGGCGGGCGCTGGTGCGCACGCGCAACCAGGTCGTCAAGCAGGACGGCACCGTGGTCATGGAATACACGCCGATCCGCATGCTGAAGTGCCGTTCCGAGGCGGCGCAATGACGGCAGGCCCCGCCGAAGGCAAGCCGCAGACCGGCCCGCTGGCTGGCGTGCGTGTGATCGACCTGTCGATCAACGTGCTGGGGCCGCTGGCCACCATGGTGCTCGGCGACATGGGCGCCGACGTGATCAAGGTCGAGACGCCCGACGGCGACCCGAACCGGCAGAACGGCCCGGCGCGCAACCCCAACATGGCGGCCATGCACCTGAACATGAACCGCAACAAGCGCAGCGTGACGCTGAACCTGAAGCGCCCCGAGGCGCGCGAGGTGCTGCTGCGCATGGTGTCGGAGGCGGACGTGTTCATCCACAGCATGCGGCCGGCCGCGGCCGAGCGCCTGGGCATCGGCTACGAGGCGATCGCCGAGCGCAACCCGCGCATCGTGTACGGCTACGGCTGCGGCTACCTGCCCGGCGGCCCGCGCGACAACGACCCGGCCTTCGATGACGTGGTGCAGGGCGAAGCCGGCATCGCCGACCTGATGCTGCAATCGGTGGGCATGGCGCGCTACCTGCCCACCGTCATCGTGGACAAGTTCTGCGGCTATATGCTGGCCTCGGGCGTGGCCATGGCCCTGTATTCCCGCGAGCGCACCGGCCAGGGCCAGCTGGTGCGCGTTCCCATGCTGGAATCGATCATCGCCTTCAATCTGCAGGAGCACCTGTGGGGCGCCGTGTTCGACCCGCCGCTGGGCACCGGCATCGGCTATGTGCGCCTGCTCTCGGAGCACCGCCGTCCCTACGAAACCCGCGATGCCTTCATCTGCGTGCTGGCCGTGAACGACGAACAATGGAAGCGCTTGCTGCCGGCGATCGGCCGGCCGGAACTGCTGGACGACGAGCGCTTCGCCACCGTGGACGGGCGCATCCGCAACATCGACGTGGTGTACGGCGTGGTGTCCGACCAGATGAAGACGCGGACCACCGCCGAATGGCGCAGCCTGCTGAACGCGATCGACATCCCCAACGGCCCGGTCGCGAGCTTCCAGGACATGCTGGCCGACCCCTACCTCAACGAAACCGGCTTCTTCCATCGCTACGAACACCCCACCGAAGGGCCCATGCTGACCACCGCCGTGCCGACGCAGTTCTCGGCCACGCCCGGCGGCCTGCACCGCCCTCCCCCGCTGCTGGGCGAGCACAATGCCGAAGTGCTCGGCGCGTTCGGCTACGGCGCGCGCGAGATCGAGGCATTGACGCGCTGACCGGGGGTTTCCATGAGCTACCAACAGATACTGTATGAGGTGAGCGACGCCGTCGCGGTCGTCACCCTGAACCGGCCCGAGGCCCTCAACGCCTGGACCGACGTGATGGCCCAGGAAGTCTGGCAGGCCATGCACGAGGCGGGCCGCGACGACGCTGTGCGCGTCATCGTGCTCACCGGCGCCGGGCGCGCCTTCTGCGCGGGCGGCGACGTGACCGGCTTCAAGGGACCGGGCGACGCGGCCGGCCCGCGCCAGCTGCTCGACAAGCTGCCGCGCTCCTACGATTTCAGCCGCCGGCCCGATTACCAGAGCCGCGCCACCTACTTCCCCGCCATCGGCAAGCCCATCATCGCCATGCTCAACGGCGCAACGGCCGGGCTGGGCCTGGTGCACGCGCTGTTCGCCGACGTGCGCATCGCCGCCGATGACGCCGTCATCACCACCGCCTTCGCCCGCCTGGGCCTGGCGTCGGAGTACGGCATGGCCTGGGCGCTGCGCAATGCCGTGGGGCACTCGAACGCCATGGACCTGCTGCTCTCCGCGCGCAAGGTCAGGGGCGAGGAAGCGCTGCGCATGGGGCTTGTCAGCCAGCTCCATCCGCGCGATCAGCTGCATGCCGCCACCATGGCCTATGCGCGCGACATGGCCCAGCTGTGCTCGCCGCGCTCCACGCGCGTGCTCAAGCAACAGATGTGGGAGCTGCCGTTCCAGACACTGCACGAGGCGGTGATGGGCGACAGCCGCGACATGCTCGAATCCAACGTGTGCGACGACTTCCAGGAGGGCAAGCGCGCCTTCAAGGAAAAGCGGGCACCGCGCTTCAC
>DATILF010000197.1:0-4970 GCA_035476755.1 Ramlibacter sp. | reverse complement strand
GCCGCAAGTGGGGCCTGCGTTCGGTATTCTGCGAATTGCCCGGCCGGTGCGTGGGCCGGTGCTCCAGGATGTTCTTCAGGTATGCATAAGCATCGTGGCCATTGAGTTCAACAAAATGGACCAGGCGCCTAACGGCGCAGCGCGTTTTCGCCAGAGAGCTTAGGCCGAGCCATTGAACTCATAGCGCAGGGTTCGTACCAGCTCAGCGACAGACGGGACAGATGTGACCCCCGATACGGAATGGCCCGCGCTCCAAAGGTCGGCCCATCGTTGGATCACTGCACTTTCAGATCCCCCGCCAAATCTCTTTCGGGCTTCCTGCACCGACACCGTTTCATCAAGCGCGGCGGGATCCAATCCCACTTGAACGATGGACAGCTTCAGAAAATTGGCCGGCAGACCCGTGAAGGCGCGTGTGGCCATGACATCGTCCAGCGAGCTTCGCTCGAGCATCTGTTTGTAGGCAACCGAGCCCAGGCTTTCCTGGGTAGCGATGAATCGGGTCCCCATGGAACCCAGGTCGCAACCCAACACCGAGGCAGCCTTGAGCGCAAACCCGTCCGACAGTCCACCCGCCAGGACGATGGGGCCGTCGAACAAGGCGCGCACCGCTCGCACGAACGCGAACGGATTGGCCCAGCCCGTATGACCGCCAGCGCCTGCCGTGAGCAGCACCAGCCCATCGGCGCCCGCTTCGAGCGCACGTTCCGCGTGATGTACCGAGGCCACGTCGGCGAACACCAGGCAACCACCATCGTGCAGGGTCGGTATCACCGAGGCGGGCGAACCGACGCTGGTGATGACCAACTCGGTTCGATGCCGAACGAGCAAGTCGACCTCCGCCTTCAGCCGCGCCGGGTCCCGCCGCATGATGAGGTTCGGGCAATAAGGCGCGCTGCGGCGGTCCCCAACGGTTTCCCGGTTCAGCCGCTGGAGCCAAGCGTCGAACTCCTCGAGTGAGGCGCAGTTCGCCGTGGGAAAAGCGCCGATGACGCCCGCCGCGCAAGCCGCCGACACGAGTTCGATGCCAGAGACGCGCAGCATTGGCGCCGCGATCACAGGCACCACGAGGCGGTCCATGAAAGGTAGTCGTTTCATTCTTGCTCCAGTGAAGAAAGGCAGGAAATCGACGCCCGCGCCTCCTCGAGCAAATCGACCACGATGGATTTCAGTGGCTCTATGCGCTTCGCAAACGCGATCGACGGACCGAGCGATAGCATCCCGCGCTGCCAGTCCCCATTGGCGTAACAATGGTCGCGCGCCGCCTGGCCGCTGATCAGTTCGCCGAAGGCCGCATGGTCGGCCGCACCCGCGCGTTCGATCTCATCGATTTGGCGGGCCGTATCGTTGCGCAGCACGCGCCAAGTGTTGCCCAGCGATTGCAACAGGCGCACGGTCGAGTGCTCGTCGCAATTCAGCAGGTGCTCCTTGTAGCGGCGATGCGCGCCGATCTCTTCGCACACCAGGAAGCGGCTTCCGATCAGCACGCCGTCGAGCCCCTGTGCGAGCACCGCCGCGAGTTGCCGTCCTCGGCCAATGCCGCCGCCGAGCACGACGGGTACGCGAAACCGATCGACGGCCAGTGCTCCCATCAGCATGGTGGGCAACTCGTTGGTCCCTGGGTGGCCGCCCTCTTCCATCCCCACCAGGGCGATGGCATCGGCACCTGCGCGCTCGGCCGACAACGCATGGCGAATGCTCGACGCTTTATGGACCACGATGGCACCAGCCTTGTGGAGTTTGCCGATCAGCTCGACCGGGGCATGCCCCGCCGTCTCGAAGATGCGAACGCCATGGGCCAACGCCATGTCCAGCCAGCGTCGCACAGCTGCGTTCGCCTCAGGACGGCTCGACAGCGTCAGATTGACGCCGAACGGCCTGCCCCCGGTCAAGTCCGAGCAGAGCGCCAGTTCTTCGCCGAAGGCTTCGTCACTGTGAAAGGAGCGCGGCGTGATGAAGCCCATGCAGCCAGCATTGACCAACGCGGCCACATAACGTGCGTCCGACAGCCACATGAGCCCGCCGCCCAGGATCGGATGCTCGATTCCCAGCAGCCGGGTGATCCGCGTGCGCAGCGTCGCCGCCACAGATTCAAACCAGGCTGCCGAGCGCGGGCGCGGCCGCCAGACCACCCGCTACCACGCCGCTCATGGGAACGGGGTAGCGCACCGCGGGCATCACCGCCCCCTGTTCGAACTTTCCGCGCAGCGCGAACTGGGGCAGCGCCGCGAGCTGAGCCGGCTCCACCACCGGTGCGGCGGGCACGTCGTGCCGGCGCAGCAGCTCGAAGGCATCGTCCGCATCCATGCCGTCGAGCACTTCGGCGATGCGGCGGTTGATGGCCCCAGCGATCAGCTTGCGCGCCTTGTGCGAATCATGGGCCTCACCGCCGAATGGCGCCAGGTCGAGAGCGGCGCATAGGCGCTTCCAGAAGTGGTCTTCCAACGCCGCGACCGACAGATAACGTCCGTCGCGACAGCGAAACGCGCCGTAGGCCGCCTTGACCAGCGTCGTCTCGCGCTGCGCCTCCAGCGTGCTCGCCCCGGCTTCGCGATAGGCACCGAGACGCGGGTTCATCCAGTGGAGTGCGCAATCGGCGAGAGAAACATCCAGGTGCTGGCCCAGGCCCGTGCCTTGGCGTTGGAAAAGTGCGGCCAGGGTGGACGACAGCGCATACATGGCGCCGCACAGGTCCGCCACCGGCAGCCCGAAGCTTTGTGCCGGGCCGCCGCCGGGTGCACCGGACACCGCCAACACACCAGCCGCCGCCAGGTAGTTGATGTCGTGTCCCGGCAAGTCGGCCCACGGGCCGGTTTGACCATAGCCGCTGAGCGACACGTACACAAGCCGCGGGCATGTTTCGCGCAGCGAAGCAGCATCCAGGCCCAGGCGCGACATCACGCCGGGCCGGTAGGATTCGACCAGAACGTCAGCCGTCGCAAGAAGGTCGCGCACCTTCTCGCGCTGGGTCTCGTCCTTCAGATCGACCAGCATGCTGTGCTTGCCGCGGTTCACCGCCTCGAACGCGCCCCTGCCCAGCCTGCGCGCATTGTCCCCAAAAGGTGGCCGCTCGATCTTGATGACGCGCGCGCCCAGTTCGGCCAGGCTTTGCGTGAAGAACGGGCCGGGCAGCAGCTCGCTGAAGTCGACGACGGTGATGCCTTCCAGCGGTGGACGCGCAGTCGGCGCCGTCATGCCCCCACCTCCTGCGCGGTGCGTTCGATGATGACGGCGTCCAGCGGCAGCGCGCCTTCGCCGACTGCACCCACCCACACCGGGTTCAGGTCCATTTCCTCGATCCTGTCCGCGTTCTGGACCACGAACGCCGAGATGCGCAGCAGCAGCGCTTCGAGTGCCTCGACGTCTGCGGGCGGGCGGCCCCGAGCACCGGCGAGCACCGGAAAACAGCGCATCTCGCGGATCATTGCCGCGGCATCACGCGCGCCCAGAGGCAACATGCGGCGGGTGACATCGCGCAGGATTTCCACATAGATGCCGCCCAGGCCAAACGTCATTACGTGGCCGAACACCGGGTCGCGCGTGACGCCGACCATCAACTCCACGCCGCCTCGCGGCGCCATCTTCTCGATCAGCAGCCCGTCGATGGCGGCGTCGGACCGATGCTGCGCAACCGACGCCATGATGCCGCGCCACGCCTCGCCCACCTGCTGCGCATCTTGCAGGCCCACCTGCACGCCGCCGATGTCCGACTTGTGCACGATCTGCTCGCTCGCGATCTTGGCTACGACGGGGTAGCCCATGCCATCGGCCATTGAAATCGCTTCTTCTAAGGTCTTGGCCAATGCATTCGGCAACAGGCGCACACCTGCGGCAAGAAGCTGATGCTTGGCCTGCGCCTCGGACAGCGAGCGCGTGGCAAGCGCCACAGGCAGCGCCGCGGTCGGCGTCGCGGTGTCCGCCATCCGGTGCGCGCGCTTCCAGCGCCCGTATTCCACCCAGCGCCGGATGGCCTTGACCCCCTTGCCGACGGAGCGCGGCGGCGCAAAGCCGTGTTCGACCAGCATGCGGTAGCCCTCGCCCATGCGGTCGCTCATCCAGATCGGCACGATGGGCGTCGCGCACCCCTTCTGCGCCGCGATGATGGTGCGGGCCAGCTGGATCGTGGTGTCGCCGTAGTCCAGCGCGATGGGCACGATCACGCATGCGAGGTTGGGGTCGCTGGCCACTGCGCCGAGGGTCTTCTCGATCAGGGCCGCGTCGCTCAGCACCGCCGCGGTGGTGTCCACCGGGTTGTCGATGGCGGCGTAGTCCGGCAGATGGTTACGTAGCAGCTCGCGGGTTTCTGGGGCGAACTTCGC
Source organism: Ramlibacter sp. (assembly GCA_035476755.1). GTDB lineage: Bacteria > Pseudomonadota > Gammaproteobacteria > Burkholderiales > Burkholderiaceae_C > Ramlibacter. Next base: position 651 of record DATILF010000197.1, on the reverse strand, counting down.
CAGCGTCAGGCCGCCAGTGCCCACGGCGTCCGCCGCGAGGGCGGCCGTTCCGCCGGAAGAGGTGTAGATGGCGATGCCCTCGCTGGCGTCGGGTTGGGCACGCGCGAACAGCCAGGCCGTGTCCACCAACTCGTCGATGTCGTCGACCTCGATCACGCCGAACTGCCGGAACACCGCACTGTTGACCTCTGCCGAACCGGTCAAGGAGGCGGTGTGCGACTGCGCCGCCCGCTGTCCATACTCGGACTTGCCCACTTTCAATGCGATGACGGGCGTCCCGTTGGCCGCCGCCCGCTGGACCGCCGCAACGAATTTGGCCCCGTCCTTGATGCCTTCCAGCAGTGTGACGATCACCTTGATGTCGGGGGCATCGGCCATGTAGTGGATGAAGTCGGCCACCTGCAGATCGACCTCGTTGCCGGTCGAAGCCCACAGGCCAATACCGATGCCGCGGTCCATGGCCTGCATCACGTTGCGGCCCAGGCCGCCGCCCTGCGTGGCCAGGCCGAGGGGGCCTTTGACCAGGTCGTGCGGGAACGAGGGAGAAAACGTCAGGCCCAGACGCTGGTTGACGTTGGTCAAACCCGGGCAGTTCGGGCCGTACACGCGCATGCCGCCGGCGTCGGCAATTTCCTTCAGGCGCACCTGGGC
>DATILF010000196.1:0-23284 GCA_035476755.1 Ramlibacter sp. | reverse complement strand
CCGCCTGCTCGATGCGGCGGATAGCGTTGTCCATGTGGCGCGACGCGGCCCGGCGGGCCCGCGCGGCGTCGCCGGCCTCGATGGCGTGCGCTATGGCCTCGTGCTCGTCGCGCACCTCCGCCGCGAAGTCCTGCCGCCGCGCCTCGTTGGCGCGCGTGACCCGGGTGGCACCGCGCAGGAACTGGCGCAGGTAGTCGAGGGTACTGATCAGGAACGGGTTTTGCGCCGCATCGGCGATGGCTCGGTGGTAGTTCACATCCTCCTCCACGCCGTCGCCGCCGGCGCGCACCGCCTTGTCCAGGGCAGCAATCGCCTGCCAGATGCGCTTGATGTCGGTGCTGCTGCGCCGCTCCGCCGCCAGCGCGGCGACCTCGGCTTCGAGCGCGCGCCGCACCTCGACCATCTGGATGACCGCCTGCCTGGACTCGGCGAAGCGCGCATCGAAGTTCAGCGGCGAAAAACCGGCGCGCTTGACGAACACGCCGCTGCCCTGGCGCGAGTCGACCAGCCCCAGCGACTTCAGCCGCGACACCGCTTCGCGCACCACCGTGCGGCTGACCGCGAACTGCTCGACCAGGGCGGCTTCGGTCGGCAGCTTGTCGCCCTCGGCAAGCCGCCCCTCGCGGATCTCGGCCGACAAGGCTTCAGCCACCTGGTCGGACAGCTGGGCACCGGGCACAACGGACTGGAAACGGCTGGTCATCACGAAGCGGGCTTCTCGGAAAATTTGTCTGACAACTTTAACCGAACATGCTGACTTCGCCCGACACTGGCTGGCCGAACTGCGTTTCTGGGGCCCGCGCTGGCACCGTGACATCATCGCCGGGGGCCCAGGCAAGGTCCGGGTGCGGCTGGACCTGCCGGGCGGCGGGCAACTGGTGGCGCGCATCACGCGAAAGCGTCGAATTGCTGGCCCTCGCGCAAGGCCAGGCGGTGCTGGCGCTGTGCAAGGCCACCGCGGTCACCGTCACGCGCGGCGCTCAGGCCGCCATCGCCGCCGGCCGGAACCTGCTGGCGGGCCATGCGGCCCGCGTGTCGCGCGGCGATACCGGCGACGAGGTGGCCGCGCAGCTTGACGCGGGCCTGCAATTGGTGGGGTTCGCGCCGGCCGGCAGCAAGATCCGCTCAGGTGGCCGCGTCATGGTGGCCGTGGACGAGTCGGCCGTGGTGATTGCTGTTGCAGGCTGACGCGGTGGAATCGCGAATTCCATCCGTCTGCGCCTCGGGCACCCATCCACAAGCGCCCGATGCGGCACGGCTCAGAGTTCGGCCTTCAGCTCCACCACGTAGGTGCGCTGCGGATACGGATGAAAATTCCAGTATTGGTAGTTGTTGAGGTTGTCGATCCCGACCGCCGCGCTGAAGGTCTTGCTGACCTGGTAGCGGACCCGTACGTCGGTCGTGAAGTACTTGCTCGCCCCCTGGTAGGCGAACCCGTTCGGATCGCTGTTGTCCAGGGTGCTGTACTGGCGGCCGCTGTAGCGTGCCCCCAGCGTATAGCTCCAGTGTGCGTCGGGGCGGTAGGTCGCCACCGCGCTGGCCCGCCACTGCGGCACCCGCGGCTGCCATTTGCCGACGCTGGCCGGGAACTTGCCATTGCGCACGATCCTGGAGTCGGCCCACGTCAAGCTCGTGCCCAGCTCCAATCCCCGAACGCCCACGTCGGCCTGCTGGTAGGCCAGCTCGATGCCGTGCGTGCGAATGCGATCGACGTTCTGGATGTTGGACACGCTGGGCGTGACCGTCACATTGGTTTGCGAGTACAGCGCGTCCTTGGTGCGCTCGATGAAAGCGGTGAGCCGCAGCAGGCCACGCCCCAGATCGCGCTCGGCCGTCAACTCCGTGGTCCAGGATTTTTCCGGCCGCAGAGTGGGATCGTGGTTGACCAGCACGCCGGTCGCACTGATGCCCCCCTGGTACAGCTCGGCGACGGTGGGCATCCGGACCGCGCGGCCCATTGAGGCCTTGAACACCCACTCATCGCTCCATTGGTAGGCCAACGCCGCCTTGGGAGAGACATAGTTTTCCCGGCGCTCGGGGTGCGCGACCATGGCGGACGCATTCGAGGTGATGCCGCTGAACGCCCGCCACTGCTCCAGCCTCGCACCCAGGACGGTCTTCCACCGCGGTGCGATTTTCCAGGTGTCCTGCGCCCACAGACTGGTGAGCGTGGTGTCGCCCTGGAAGGCCGAGTTGCGGGCGGCGGCAGCCCCGGAAATCCAGTCGGGCGTCGCGTTCTCGATACTTCGCAACTGGTAGGCCTCGCGCTGCAGGCCGAAGTCGACAACCTGGACGCCCGTGGGGCCCTGGGGGCGCCAGATCCCCTTGGCCGCCAGCGTGGTCCACCCGGTGCCGTTCAAACTCACGATCCGCCCGGCGCCACCGGCCAGCGCCGCAGGCAGTGCGGTCGTGGCGGCCCGCAAGGTGTCGCGGTGGTAGTCGTAGCGGCTGGCCGCCAACTCCCAGTCCCACACGCCCCGCGTGTTGCTCTTGACCGACAGCCCGTGCATGACATGGGTGAGGTCCTCGTTGGACGCGACGAAATCGCCCGCGCCCAGCGTGTAGCTGCGCCCGTCGATGCTCACGGACCCCGCGTACACAGGGTTGCCGGGCGCGTCGCGCAGGTAGCTCGCCGGGCGGCTGCGCGACTGGTTGCTCCACCAGCCGAAGGTGTAGGAAGCGCGCACGGTGGCCGAGATGTCAAGGGCGACCTTGGCCTTCAGGTGGTCCTGGGTCGTCTGGTATTGGGTGCCGGTTCCCAGAATCAGCCAGGGCTGGTTGGCCCGGCTGAGGCCCGGCACCGCGCCGCTGACCGGCGTTCCCGCGGACCCCGGCGTCCCCTGCGACAGCAGGCGGGTGGCGAACGTGAGCGGCTGGCCATCGCTGTCGTTGCGGTTGACGTTGAGCCACCAGCTCCAGTCGCCATGGCGGTTGCCCACCGAGGCGCTGGCCTGCCGCGCGCCGAACACCCCCTCCGTGCCGTAGAGCCTGAACGGGCTGTGGGTGGCGATGACCTTGCCGTGAGCCTCGAACTGGCGCGGCATGCGGGTGACGAAATCGACCACCGCACCGACGGAGTTGCCGGGATAGGCCGCGGAGAACGGTCCATAAAGGACGTCGACGCGCTCGATCTCCTCGGGCGTCACCAGCATCCACCGCGGCGCATTGGCAGGTCCGTTGCCCAGGTAGTTGGACAGCAGGATGCCGTCGGCGAACACCATCGAGCGAGCCGGGTTGCCCGTGCCGGACGCACGGGTGGACAACACGGCGTGGTTGTAGTCGCCGATGTAGCGTTTGCGAACCAGCAGGCTGGGCAGGTATTTCAGCGCGTCTTCGCTGTCGGTGGCATTGATCGAATGCTCGATCTGCTCGCGCGTGACGCCCTCGATGGTGGTCGGGATCTGGGTGGGCAGCGATGTGGGCTGGCCGCCGGTGATGGTGATGGTGCCCAGCGAACGTTCACGTTCGGGCGGCGAAGCTTGCGCGGCGCAAGCGAAGGGAAAGGCCAGGGCCAGGGCCAGGGCCATGCGGTTGAGTTGCACGGGAGCTCCAGAGTCGAATGAAACGAGCCCGCGCAAACGCGCTGCGTGGGCCGCTAGGCAGTCGGCAAGGGAGCAGGGGGGCCGCGCGCCGGCGGCAGAGACTCGCGCAGGACACCATGGCGCTGCGTCCGCGACAACGGCAACGGTGCCTGTGCGCAGGCCCCGGCGCAGGCAACGGGTGCCACGGCGGGCGGCGGCGCTACCAGGACGCAGAAGGGACAGTCGTAGGGGTGGCCGGCGGTGGGGGAACCGCCCATCTCTCCCCCCTTCACCACCAGCTTGGTGCCGCCGCTGCCGGAACACACCAGCTGAACGCCCTGCGGGTCCATCAACGGGGCAGCGGTTGCAAGGCCGATGGACAGCGCAAACCAGGCCAGCACGAGCCGAGCCAGGAAGGCGGATTGCCGAAGAGCTTGCATGGGCGAGATTATCGCTTCACCGCGCCTGCTCGGCGCCAGCGAAGAAAGGCCGCACTCTTCAATGCGTCAACGCGTCGCGATCGTGGCGGCTCCTTGTGCCATCGCGTTTTCTTCCCCGGCCGTCAGCTGGGGACCGTCCAGCGTCACGCTCGAATGGTCGAAGCGAAACCGGTTGATGATCGGCTTGAGTTCTTCCTTGACGTGCCGGTCGCTGTAGCCATTGAACAGGTGCCCCAGCAGGCCACGACGCAGATCGGTGGTCCCCATGAACCAGTCGGCGATCGGGAAGGTCAGGTTCATGTTGTACTTCATCATGATCCCCATGTTGTGGTGCGCGGTGTGGTGGCGCCGGATGGTGTTGACGAAGGGCAGGTTGCGCACGAACCAGTTGTCCCGCACGTGGCAGCAGTAGTGGAATGTCTCGTACACGAGGTAGTGGCCCACCATGGTGGCGAACAGCACATAGCCCACGTTCGCGTTGAACAGCAGGGCCGCCGGATACCCCAGGAGCAGCCCGCCGGCGCCCAGCGTCACGAGCACCCGCCAGGGAAAGAACACGATCCGGAACTCCCGCGTCGAGTCGATGGTCGGCTCGGTGTCGGTGAAGTACTGGTGGTGCTGGCGCGTGTGGCGCTCGTAGATGGCGCGCAGCGCGAACAGGTCGATGCGCTTGTGCATGACGTGGCGGTGCATGAACCATTCCACGAAGTTGCCGGCGATGAAGACGGGGAGGGCGGCCAGCCACTCCCAGCCCGGCGCCCGCAGCTGCCCCAGGCAGTACCAGATGGCCGCGACCCCGGCCGCATAGATCACCGCGATGTGCAGCAGCCCGTTGTAGAGCGGGCTGATGTCGGCCTTGTAGTCTTCCCTGAACCTGCGCTGGCGCTCGGTCATCATCGGCATACTCCTTGTGTTGTGATGTACGTCTAATATATTTGTTGTCGGGTGCGCTGTCAAGGCAGGTCCGGCGATCGGCTACCATCGGGCCGCAACCGGTAGAGAAATGGCCTCAGCAAAACACCCCGCCCGCACGCGGCCCGCGGCTGTCCCGCGCCGCACACGCAGCCGCACCGCCGCTGCCGTCAAGGAACTGAAATCCAGCCTGCCCGACCAGGCCTACGCGATGATCGAAGAGGCGATCGTCACGCTGCGGATTCCGCCGGGCGCCGCCGTCTCCGAACAGTCACTCAGCGACATGACCGGCATAGGCCGCACACCGGTGCGCGAAGCGATCCAGCGCCTGGCGCGCGAGCACCTGATCCAGGTGCTGCCTCAGCGCGGGCTGCTGGTCTCGGCGATCGACGTCGGCAAGCAGCTGCGGCTGCTGGAGACCCGCCGCGAGATCGAACGCCTGATCTGCCGCAGCGCCGCCCGGCGCGCCACGCCCGAACAGAAGGAACGTTTCGCCGCCCTGGCCGCCGAGTTCAAGACCGCCGCGACGCGCAACGACGACGTGGCCTTCATGCGGGCCGACAGGGAGTTCAACGACCTGTGCCTGGCGGCGGCCCGCAACGAATTCGCCGAGGGCGCCATGCGGATGCTGCACGGCCTGTCACGGCGCTTCTGGTATGTGCACTACAAGCAGGCGGCGGACATGCCCGAGATGGCGCGGCTGCATGCCAATGTGGCGGTCGCCATCGGCAAGGGCGACCCGGAGGCCGCGATGAAGGCCCACGACAAGCTGCTGGACAACCTCGAGGGCTTCACTCGCGCCACGGTGATGTCCTAGACATCACGTGAAGCCTAGATGGAATTGGCCAGCCCCTTGCGCCACGTGATGGCGCGGGAGATGCTGCCCAGCTCGCACCACTCGCTGGTCATGCGGCGCGACTCCTGCCGCAGCAGGTTGACGAGTTCCAGCTCGCGCTCCGGCGAGAAACGCTCCAGCGACGTCGTGACGCACAGCGAGGCCAGCGGCCGCCAGTGCGGATCGAACACGGGCACCGCCGCCGCCGCCATGCCTTGATTGCCGAGGTTGCGGCTCGACGCGTAGCCGCGAACCCGGGTGAGGTTCACCTGCTCACGGATGTAGGCCGGCGTGATGTCTTTTTGCGCCGCGAGAAACTGCGCATTGCGCTCGATGATGGCGTCGACCTCTTCGTCGGGCAGGAACGCCAGCAGCGCGATGCTGAACGCGCCGATGCCCAGCGGCCAGCATTCGTTGGGGCGCAGCCGCAGCAGCGGCATCTTGTGCTCGCCCTCGCGCAGGTCCAGGCACAGGCCGTCATAGTGGGTTCGCACACCGAAATAGATCGCGTCGCCGGTGGTTGCGGCCAGCCGGTCCAGCACGTGCTTGCCAACGACGCGCAGGTCGAACTGATGGCCCATGACCGCGTTGAGCACGGCGATCTGCGCGCCCAGGCGATAGTTGCGCGAGTCGGCGTCCTGCTCCACGTACCCTTCGGCCAGCAAGGCGCACAGGATGCGGTGCGCGGTCGCCTTGTTCAGTTTGCTGAGGGTGACGATCCGGGCCAGCGAGGCGCCGGTGCGCCCCACACTGCTCAGGACGTTCAGGACGGTGACGGCGCGCGTGATGCTCTGCACGCCCTCGGCCGCCGTCTTCGATGGGCTGTAGGCGCCGCCATGCCCGACTTCGGGCCGCTCGGCGAAGGCCCAGGCATCAGTGGCCATGGCGACCACCGCACCGGCCTGGGTCAAGCGCGGCCCACGGGCGGCCACAGGCGCACCGCCGGCATGGGCGAGCCGTGGCAGTGCACGAGTTCGCCCATGGGCAGCGTGTGGACCTCGCCTTGCGGCGGTCCCTTGGCCAGCGCTGTCTCCTGGGGTTCGAAGTTGTTGGCACGCGCATCGATCGACTCGAATTCGTATAGTACGGCGATCTCCGGCCATCCGCAAAGGCAGGAATACACCCGGGCCGAGATCGCGCCGGGCATCCCGGCGATCAGCGGCAGCCGGCTGTTCGCATACCACTTGCCGACCTCGTGCTCGGCTTGCGCGTTCTTGATCCGCAGCATCCCCATCTGGATGGCCGGGCCCGGCGTCGTGCCGGGCGCGCGCAGCCGCAACTCCGGACCGTTGACGCGGTAGGTTTCGCTGAAGATGTAGCTTTGCGGCCCGATGCGCAAGTCGAGCATCTCGCGATGGCGCCCGGTTTCCGCGGCCTCCTGGTCCAGCACGCTGGGCGCGAACAGCAGGTACGGTTCGACCGCGCCCACCAGTTGCACGAATTGCGTCCCCGTTCCCGCCTCGCCCGGCTCGGGACGTTCGAAGCGCTTGTGGACGGACTGGAGCATCTTCGGCCCGGTCGCGTTCTGGTAGTGCGCGACCCAGGTGATGCCCGGGCGTTGCCGCAGCGCCGGCAGGTATTCGTCGTGAGCCCACTGCAGGTAGTCCTGCGTGTGCTCTTCAGGCAGGTCGTACCAGACGGCCCAGATTCCTCGATCCATGGGAGTGTTCCTTTCAAATCCGTTGTATGGGGCAGCTCATTCGATCCGGGCGCCCGTTTCGCGCCAGAGCTTGGTGATGGTGGCTTCCTGGCCGTTCATGAAGTCCCTGAACGCGGCCACGCTCATGAACTCCGGGTCGAGGCCGGTGCCGGCCAGGGCCTGCAGCACCGTGGGGTCTTTCAGCGCCTGGCCGATGGCCTTGTTGATCACCTCCACCGTGGCCGGGGATGTGCCGGCCGGCGCGTGGATGCCGTACCAGGTCAGCAGTGTGAGCTGCCCGAAACCCTGCTCGGCCGCGGTCGCCACGTCGGCCAAGGCGGCCAGGCGCCGGCTGCCGGTGACCGCGATGGCGCGCAGCCGGCCCTCCTTGATGGCGGAGATCGCGGCGACCGCCGTGTACGTCACCTGCACCCGTCCCGCCATTACATCGACCAGCGCCGGAGCCACGCCCTTGTACGCCACATGCGTCACGTCCGCCTTGCCATAGTGGCGCAGCATCTCGCAAGCCAGGTGGGAACTGCCGCCGATGCCCGCCGAGGCGCAATTGACCTGATTGGGCCGCGCGTTGGCGTAGGCCACCAGTTCGGCGAGGTTCTTCACCGGAAGGGATGGCGGCACCACGATGATCTGCGGGGCGGTGCCGAGCAGCGCGACGGGCGTGAAATCGCGCGTCATCACGAACGGCGGCGGATTGCGCGCGGCCTGGTTCAGCAGGTACGCGCCGGTGGTGTTCAACAGCGTATGGCCGTCGGGTGGCGCATCCTTCACGGTCTTGGCGGCGATCACGCCTCCGGCCGAGGGGATGGGCTCCACGTTCACCTGCTGTTTCCACTGCCCGGTGAGCGCGTTCGCGACCACCCGGGCGGGCACGTCGGAGCCGCCGCCGACCACCAGCCGGACCGGTTTGCCCGGGTAGTCACTGGCCACGGCATGGCCCGCGGCCAGCGCCAGTGTGGCCAACAGAATGCGAATACGGAATGGGTTGAACTTGGGCACGCTAGTCTCCTTATGTATGTTAGTCCTGGGGGCGCACATTTCAGTCCTCGACCTTGATACGGTTGCGCTCGGCGAGCACCTTGTAGCCATCGATGCGGCCATCGACGAAGCGCTTGAACTCGTCCGGCGACGCACTGGTCTGCTGCTGCAGGTACATGGCCCGGTACTGCACCGCGACGTCATCCCTGGCCACGGCCTCCGCGAACAGCGCGTGAACCCTGGCCAGCACCTCGGGCTTGATCTTCGCGGGCGCGAACAGCCCCACCCAGGTATTGATCTCGTAGTCCTCGGGCAATCCCGCTTCGCGCAGTGTCGGCACCTGGGGAATCTCGGGCAGGCGCGTGGGGCCCGTGACGAACAGGGCCCGGATGTCGCCCTTGCGGATCTGCCCGATGAAACTGGCGACCGGCACGTACGCGTAATGCACCGAGCCCTCGTACATGAGCTGAAGACCTTCCGTGCCGCCCTTCACCGGAACGAACAACAGGTCGATGCCTTCGCGCTCGATGAGCTTGGCGAACCAGATGTGGCCGAAGCTGCCGACCCCGGCGGCGAAGTACGCCGTCTTGCCAGGATTCGCCTTCCAGTTCGCAAGCGCCTCACGCAAGGTCCCCGGCTGGCCGCGCGACGCGATCAGCGCGCTGGGCCCGTCGGACAGCATCGTCACCGGCTGCAGCGCGCTCTTGACGTCGAAGCCATACTTCTTCGTGTGCAGCGCGGGCGCCAGACCGTTCGAATTGATGTTGCCCACCAGCAGCGTGTAGCCGTCCGGCGTGGCGCGGGCGAGTTCGCTCACGGCCGCGATGCCGTTGCCGCCCGCTTTGTTCTCCACCACGAAACTGGCCCCGGTCTTGCGGCGCAGCTGCTCCGCCAGAATGCGCGCCGTGAGGTCGGGCGAACTCCCGGGCAAGGCCGCGACAATCAGGCGCACGGTGCGCGCCGGATAGTCCTGCCCGGCGGCATGCAGCTGCGCGCCGGCCAGCAGGATGCCGGCGAGCGCGCGAAAGGCGTATTTCCAGTCGATGACCATCGTTGTCTCCTGTTGGTGATTGGTTCTGGTCCCGGCCCGTCAATCCCGGCCCAGGATCGTGACGACCGTCGCGGCTTCCTCGGCGCCGAAGAAGCCACCGCCGTTTTCCGCGACGGCGAAGCGCGCGCCCTGGACCTGCCGGGCGCCTGCCTCGCCGCGCAATTGCGTGACCAGCTCGTGGATCTGGATGGCGCCGGTGGCGCCGATGGGGTGGCCCTTGGACACCAGGCCGCCCGAGGGATTCACCGGCAGCCGCCCCCCCAGCTTCGTGTCGCCCCGCTCGGTCATCGCCCCGCCCTCGCCGCGCTCGCAGAAGCCGAGGTTCTCGATGTGCAGGATCTCGGCGAAGCTGGTGGCGTCGTGAACTTCCGCGACGTCGATGTCTTCGGGACCGATGGCCGCCTGCGCGTAAGCCTTCTGCGCGGCGACCCGGCCCAGGTGCCTCGACAAGTCGTCCGGGTCCCGGCGGGAGCCGCTGACCAGCGCGCTGGCCAGGACCTGGATGGCACGCCCCCGGTTCAGCCGGGGCAACATCGCCTCACTGCACACCACGAGCGCGCCCGCGCCATCGCTCAGCGGGGCGCACATCGCGCGGGTGAGCGGCCACGAGATCGGACGGTCCGCCAGCACCTCGTCCACGGACATCGCATGCCGGTATTGCGCGAGCGGATTCATGGTGGAGTGCCCGTGGTTCTTCGCGGCCACGCAGGCCATCTGCCGCGGCGTCGTTCCGTACAGCCGCATGTGCTGGCGCCCCAGCGCCGCGTAGATGTCCATGAAGACGCTGCGGGGCCCGGTGTCCGCCGGGGAGCCGCCCGGCATGGACACGCCCTCACCCAGCGACAGCATCAAGCGCTCGGTCTCGGCCTCGTCGTGCACGTCCCAGCCGCCCCGGAACGCCTGCAGCATCAGCTCCTTCTTGTCGGGGTAGAACATCTTCTCCGCGCCGACCACCAGGCCGATATCGACCAAGCCCGCCTTGACGGCGGCGAATGCCTGGTTGAGCCCCGTGGAGGAGCTGCAGCACGCGTTCTCGACGTTGGTGATCGCGATGGATTCGAAGCCCGCGCTGCGCAGGGCGCACTGGCCCCGGATGGAGTTCTGGCCCTCCATCTGTCCCTGGCGGGAGTTCGAGAACCAGGCCGCCTGCACGTCGCCGCGCGCCAAGCCCGCGTCAGCCAGCGCGCGATCGACCGCGACCCGCGTCATCTGCTTGACCGACAGCCCCGGCAGCTTGCCCAGCGGCGTCATGCCCACGCCGGCGATGAACACGCGCGTCACGGCTTGACCTCCTCGGCCACAGACTTGGCGAGCAGCGCCTGCACCTCTCGCCGCACTACCTTGCCCACCTCGTTGCGCGGCAGGTCGGCCACGATGTGGATGGCCTTCGGCGCCTGCACCGAGCCGAGTTCCTTCTTGACCCATTGAACGAGGTCGGCCGTCTGCAGCGCGCTGCCCTGCCGCGCCACCACTGCGGCTTCCACGCGCTCGCCCCACTTGTCGTCGGACACGCCGAAGACCACGCTTTCGTAAACACCCGGGTGCTTGGACAGCGCGTTCTCCACCTCCGCGGGGTACACGTTGAAGCCACCGGAAATGATCATCTCCTTCAGGCGCCCCTTGATGGTCAGGTAGCCATCCTGGTCGAACGCCCCGGTGTCGCCGGTGTGCAGCCAGCCATCGACGACGGTGCTGGCGGTCGCCGCCGGGTTGTCCAGGTAGCCCCGCATCAACAGGTCACCGCGCGCGACCACCTCGCCGATCTCGCCGGGCGGCAGGATGCGGCCTTGCGGATCCATCACCTCCACCTGCACCAGCGGGCCGGGGCGGCCCACGCTGCCGGCGTAGCGGTCATCGGCCAGCTCCTCCCGCGTGGCGCCCGTGAGGCACTGCGAGGCTTCGGTCTGGCCATAGGTCACGTCGATCCGGTTGCCCAGCACCGCCTGCGCCTGGCGGATTTTCTCCACCGGCATGGGCGCCGCGCCGTAGGTGATGGCGTGCAGGCTGGCGATGTCCCTCGGCCGCGCCTGTTGCTCGGCCACCAGCTGGTACAGCAAGGTGGGCGCCATGAAGATCCGGGTGACCTTTCGCTGCTCGATCGCATCGAGGATGGCGCCGGCCGCGGGCTTGCCCATCAGCACGTAGCGGCCGCCCACCGCGATGAACGGCAGGCTGTAGGTGCCGCCGGCGTGCGTGAGCGGCGACACGGCGAGCCCGGTATCGCCGCGATGGAAACCGTACATCACCCGCATGTGCACCGTGTGCGTCGCGCCCACGCGATACGGTTGCTGCACGGCCTTCGGAATGCCGGTGGAGCCGCCGGTGAACTTGATCGCCTGAAGATGATCCAGCGTCACGCCCTGGCGCTGCGCCGCCGTGCCCATGCAGCGCCGCAACACGCTGCCCGGGCGGCCGTTCTCCACCAGTTCCGATCCGAGCACCAGGGCGGCGCGCGTGGGCGTGAAACAGTCCATGCAGTCGTCGTCCACCACGAAGATCGCCGGCCGGGTGACCTGCACGATGCGATCGAGATCGCGCCGGGAGTTCTTCGGGTTCAGCGCGACCCAGGTGTTGCCCGACGCGTAGGTCGCGAGGATCGCGAGGTAATGCGTCAGCGTGTTGTGGCCGCAGATGGCAACCCGGTTCTGGCAGCCGGGAACGCGCGCCTGGATATGCGCCGCGGCGGCGTCCACCCAGGCCGCCAGTTCGGCGTAGGTCAGGTGCACCTCGCCGGCCTCGACGGCAATGGCGTCGGGCTGGTATCGGGCGGCCCGGTAGAGATGTTCGATGGGAAGCATGGTCACGCCCGGCGGTTGCTGTTGATGATGTGGGACAGGACGTTGCGCACGCTTTCGATGTCGCTCACGGGCAGGGCGCTCAGCTGCTCGATGTCGAAGTTGCGCAGGTGCTGGAGGACGGCTTCACGGCTGTCGCGGCCCCTCGGGGTCAGCCGGCAAGCGTCGCCGGCACGCTGCACATAGGCGCGCTCCACCAGGTCCGCCACGGCGTCCTCGGCATCGCGCGCGCCGAGATAGGTTTTCGCCAGGAGGTCGCCCATGGCCAGGCCCTCGGGATGCTGGTAGAGGACGGCCACCACCCTGCTTTGCGCCAGCGTCAGGCCCACCGCCTGGCGCCGCGCCTCGAACTTTTCCGACATCGCCTGGTAGGCGAACAGCAGCAGCACCATGAGCGAGGTGCCTTCGGCGACGGCCGCGGCCGCACCTTCGGGCGCTGCCTTCAACCCCGGATGATCGACAGCCACGCCGTAGCGCCCCTGCACGAACAGCAGCGGCTCCTTGTCGAAGCGGGAGAACTGCTTGACGCGCCCGACGAACAGGAGGTGATCGCCGCCCTCGTGCATGGCCTCGGTCTCGCATTCGAGCGTGGCCAGCACGTTGTCGATGAGCGGCGCCCCGCAAGCGCCGGTGCGCCAGGCCACCTGGGCGAACTTGTCGTTGCTCGGCGCGGCGAAGCAGCGCGAAACGTCGATCTGGTCCGCCGCGAGGATGTTGACGGCGAACGCGCCCGCGTTCTCGAAGACGCGGCGGCTCCCGGAATCGTGCTTGATCGCCCAGGTGACGAGCGGGGGCTCGAGCGACAGCGAAGAGAAGGAATTCACCGTGACCCCCACGCGCTCGTCCCCGGCCGCCGCGGTCATCACCGTGACGCCGGTGCCGAACTGCGCAAGGCACCGTCTGAAAGCGCGCAGGTCGCTCCCCGGTTCGCCGGTCTCGGCGGCAATGCTGGTGGGTGTGGTTTGCATGATGGCCTCCAGTGAATTCCAGTCCGCTCAGAACGAGTGGCGCACGCCGATATCCAGCGCGGATGTGTTGCCGCCGGGCACCGTGGTCGCCCGGCCGTTGTGGAACAGCGTGCCGGTGCCGCGGTTGTCCACCTGCGCGTAAGTGCCGTAGAGCGCGGTGCGCTTGGACAGGTGGTGGACGTAGCCGATGGCCCATAGCTGGCCGCCATTGGGGCTGTTGGCCACCTTGGTCCGGATCAGCGAGGCGCGGGCCTCGCCGGAGGCGCCCACTTTCATGGTGCCGCCCAGCAGCCAGCCGCTCTGCTTCGTCGCAGCCGCCGACTGGATCTCGTCGGTGAACCACTGCCCCATCAGCTTGAAGCCGTTGAAGTCATACGAGGCGCCCGCGTTGGAGTGCACATAGTCGCCCCCCAGCGTGGAGCCGGCGCTGAATTTCGTATGTCCATGGCCCACCGCCACGTTGACCGGCCCCTTGGCGTAGCCCACGCGCAAGCCGAGGTAGTTGCCGTCCTTGCTCGCGCCGCCCGCGGCGTTGGAGGCGTTTTCACCGAACGCCACCATGCCGTGGCCGTAGAAGCCACCGAGCCCGGCCGGCGTCAGATAGGCCACGGTGTTCGACAGCCGGGCGGAGCCGAACAGATTGGTGTTGAAGCTGGTGCCTTTTCCGGCGCCGATGCTCATGTTGAGCGCATTGCCGGCGCCCACGTTCAGGAACGGGTCGAAGACGTTGAGATTCCAGAAGGACGCCGTGTTGTCGCGGCCGATGCGGACCTCGCCGAACGGGCCGAAGAGGCTGACGGTCGAGCGGCGATTGAACGTCAGCCCCTGGCCCCCGTTCAGGGCGGGTGCGTTGCCGGTGCTCTGGTTGTTGGTGTTGGTGGCGGCGCCGGCCCCGCTGTCGTTGTTGACGCCCGCCTCGAGCCAGAAGCCCGCCGACAGGCCGCCGCCCAGGTCCTCCACGCCGCGAAAGCCGAGCCGGCTGCTGTTGTAGCCCGAGTTGTGCAGGCGGCTCACCGAGCCGTTGCCGTCGGCGCGCAGGTTCTGGAAAGTGGCATCCACGATGCCGTACAGCGTGACGGTCGATTGGGCGGATGCCAGCGGGGCCGCGGCAATGGCCGCGAGGGCGATGAGTGAATTTTTCATGATGTGTCTCCGGGTCTGGTTAAGGGTCGAAATGCGTACTTCGGGTCGAGCGCCGGGCCTCCTTCCGCCTTTTTGGGCAAACCCCGGGCCTGGGGCCCCGCCGCCGTGCAGCACGCGGGCCCTGGTGTCTTGTCGGTCGCGGATGCGCTGGGGGCGCGCGGCGGCTACGGCGAGTGGCAGCTCACGATCACGGTCCCCAGCTTGTTGCCTGCTTCGACCGCGCGATGCGCGGCCGCGGTGTCGGCGAGCGCATGGACGCCCGCGATGTGGTGGATGCGCCGGTCGGCGTGCAGCCACTTCAGGATGTCGGCCTGCGCCGCCTGGCACAGGGGCCTGGGCATCAGCGGCAGGCGCAGGGCATGGATCGTCACGTTCCGTCCCTTGATGAGATCGAACGGCACCACGGGGTTCGGCTCGGCCGACGCGTAGGTGGCGATCGCGCCGTTGGTCCTGATGGCCTTCAGGCTCACCTGGATGTTGCCGCCGAAATCGACCTCGACGATACGATCCGCCCCCAGGTCGCCGGTGTGGGCCAGCACCTGCTGCACGACATCTTCGCGCCGGTAGTCGATCACGACGTCGGCACCCGCTTCACGCGCGATCTCGGCCTTGCGCGGCGAGCTGACGGTGGCGATGACGCGCGCGCCGCCCCACTTCGCCAGCTGGATCGCGTAGTGGCCCACCGCCCCGGCGCCGCCGGTGACCAACACGGTCTGGCCCCGGATCGGGCCGTCCATGAAGAGGCAGACCCAGGCCGTCATGCAGGGGATGCCCAGGGTCGCGCCCTCCTCGAAGCTGACGGTCTCGGGCAACGACGTCACCAGCCGCTCATCCAGCGCGATGTATTCGGCGGCCGTGCCGAAGGCCCGTCCGTTGCGCTGGCCGTTGTAGAGCCACACCCGCTGGCCCTTGACGAAGCGCGTGACGCCCGCCCCCACCTGGTCGATGGTCCCCGCGCCATCGCTGTTGGGAATGATCCGCTCGAACGCGGGCTGCCAGAGGCCGCGCCGTAGCACCGTATCCGCCGGGTTCACGGCGGACGTGTGCAGCCGCACGCGCACCTCGCCCGGTCCGGCTTCGGGCGCCGCCATCTCGCCGAATCGCAGCACATCCGCCGCTTCACCGAACTGCTCGTACCAGACCGCTTTCATGGGGAGGCCTTTCAGACTTCCGCGGCGTTGTAGGGCGAATCCGGGCGGCTGACGATGTCGCGCAGCAGCCGCACCGCGCCCCCGGCCTTGGGCCAGCCCGAGTAGTACGCCGTGGTGAGGATGATCTCGATGATCGTCGCCGCCGAGATGCCGATGCGGTGGGCATTCTCGAAGTGCTGCGGCAGCGTCTCCGGCGACGAAGCCGCGAGGGTCAACGCGATCGCCACCATTTCCCGGTCGCGAATGCTCAGGCAGGGGCGCGACCACAGGCCGCCATACAGCTGCTCGATGGCCGCCTGGTGGAAGGTGCCGCCGTACTTGCGCTGCGCTTCGCTGTCCGGGCCCAGGTGGTTGTCCCAGCCCAGTTTGCGCAGCACCTGCGTGGCGCGGCCTTCGGCCGTCGGAGCTTCGATCTCGCCGGGCACATCGGGCACCTGGGCGTAGGGCGAGTCGGGCTGCGAGGCGATTTCCTCGAATTGCACGATCGCCTCCATGGCCTTGGGCCATCCGGCGTACCAGGCCACCATCAGGAGGATCTCGCGGACGGCCTGGGCCGAAAAGCCCAGGAAGTGCGCATTGCGCAGATGCGGGATCAGGCCGACCCGGCTGGGTGTCGCGGCGATCAGCGCCAGCATGACGAGCTCGCGGTCGCGCAGGTTCATCTGCGGGCGTTCCCACAGCCCGCCCACAATGTGCTCCAGGGTGTGGTCCCAGAACTGCGCGCTCAGGCCATAGGGCGCGCTTTCGCCCGGCACGTCCATGAACTCGAACCAGCCGAACGCCTTCAGGACCTCCTGCGTGCGTTCGCGCCCTTCGAAATGCTTCGCTTCACCAATCATCTTGTCGTCTCCATCAAGTCAATGTCAATCCTGCGGCGGCAGCGGCGCGATCTTCGGCCACGGCACCTGCGCGATGTCGGAGGCGACCATGAGGCGGCTCTCCTGATGCACCAGATAGCCCGCACCAGCGGCCCGGTCCAGGAAGGCGTGCCACGCCGGGTCCTGGTCCATCAGGGCCCGGCGGCGCTGGCGGTCTTCGTAGTTTTCGTACACCCAGATGTGCACGTAACTGTTGGGGTCGCCATCCAGGGGCAGGAACACGCCCAGCGGCTCGCCGACGTATTTCCTGAGCACGGGCAATCCGTGCTCCCTGAACAGCGCCAGCTGCTTGTGCAGCGTGAACGGCCGCACGCGGTAGGTTCTGAGGTCGATCAGCATCGGTGGGGTCCTTTCATCGCGCGACAGGCACGCGCTGGTAGATGATGTGCTCGTTGCCTTCCGGGTCGCCGACGGCAACGAAGTCGTAGCCCGGCCCGTGGCACACCTTGGTCAGCACGCGGGCGCCGTGGTCCGTGAGCGCCTGCAACGTCGCGGACAGGTCGGCCACCTGGAAGTTCAGCAGCGTCGCACCCGCTCGCGCGCCGCGCACGAAGGCGGGCTTGGCGGGACCTTCGACGGCCACCTGGATCGGGCCGCCCTCGAACATCGCGTACTGGGATGCCTCGTCGGCGAACTTCTGCTTCAGCCCCAGGCTGTCGCGGTAGTAGCGCACCATCTCCGGCCAGTCGTCGGCGCGCACAGTCGCGATGCGCACCTCGCCCCGCAGTTCTGCATCATGCATGCTGAGCCTCCCAGGACAAGACGGCGTTCACCAGCGCGTGCGGGTTCTCCACCATCGGGAAGTGGCCGCAGCCGGGCAGCGTCACGAGCGGCGCCGTGGGCAGTTCCCGGCGGTAGAACTCGATCGAGTCCGCCACCGGGGTGGATTCGCCGAACACCACCAGGGTGGGCATCTTCAGGCGCGCCAGCGCCGCCCGCGTGTCGTGGCGGCGCATCGCCCACATCACGCTCACCATGGTCTTCGCGCCGGACTTGTGGCGATCGATGTCCCACTCCGCGTAGCCTTCCGGCGTGAGGCCGATAACCCGCTGGGCCGCGAACTCGTAGCTTTTCTGCACCACGCCGAACAGCGATTCCATCGGGCGCCATCTCGCCGCCCACGCGTCCTCGGTGCGCGCGGGCGTCTCGACGATCACCAGCCGTTTCGCGTGCGACGGATAGCGCGCGGCGAGGTCGATCGCGATGGAACCGCCCACGGAGCACCCCAGGACCGTGACACGCTCGAGCTCGAACCGGTCCAGCACCTCGACGACCACGTCGCTGTACTGCTCGATGTCCCAATGGTCCGGCAGCGGGAAGCTGTCCCCCTGGCCCGGCAGATCCAGGGCATAGCAATCGAAGGTGGCCGCAAAGCCGTCGAGCGCCGCCGCGTATTGCCGCCACGCGCCGCCGTTGCTGTGCAGCAGCAAGAGGGGCGGGGCGCCATCGCGGCCATGCCGCACGCCATGGATGCGGCCGGCGGAAGTCTGGGCGAAGAAGTGGTCCATGTGAGCACTCATGCCGTGACCGGCTCCAGCTTCGCGCCCCGCACGGCGTCAGAGTCCTTCATGGCGGGCATGACTTCGGCGGCGAAGGTGCGCAAGGTTTCCAGATTGCCGCTCGGGTCGCTCGCCAGCACGAAGCCGACGCCCTCGCGCTCCAGCGCCCGCAGCCGCTCCACGATCTCGGCCGGACTGCCGAACAGCGGCGCGTCGTCGTCCTGCGGCTCGGCCCCCGGCTGGCGGATCGCGCCGATGGTGCCCATGATCTGCGCGCGCCGCGCCAGCTGGGACACTCTTTCCTGCGGCGTGCGGGCCATGTAGAGGCCGCGCGTCACGCCCACCATGTGGGGGTGGTACGGACGCTCGACGCGCGCGCACTCGTCCTGGAAGGTGCGCACCCGCTCGCCGATCTGCGCCACCGACGCGACCTGGTCCAGCAGCAGGTTGTAGCCCTCGCGCGCCGCGCGGCGGATCGCCTCCGGGTTGACCGCGCCCAGCCACATCGGCGGGTGCGGTTGCTGGCGCACCGGCGGCTCGACCACGATGTCGTTGTAGTTCCAGCGCTTGCCATGGTGGGTGAAGCGCTCCTTGTTCGTCCACGACTTGCGGATGACTTCGATGGCCTCGTCGAAACGCTCCTGGCCCTCCTCGATCGGCACGCCGAAACTCTCGAACTCGGCCTTGCGATAGCCGCGGCCGACGCCGAAGTCCAGCCGCCCGTTGGACAACAGGTCGATGGTCGCGGCCTGCTCGGCGACCAGCACCGGGTTGTGCCAGGGCAGCACCACCACGCCGGTGCCCAGGCGGATCGTGCTGGTCTTGGCCGCGAGATACGCGAGCAGGGACATGGACGATGACACCTGGCCCACGCCGGTGAAATGGTGCTCCACCAGGAACAGGCTCTCGAAGCCCAGCTGCTCGGCTTCGACGATGTAGTTCACGAAGCTCTCGTAACCCTGGCTATCGGTGCTGGGGCCGTCGGTGTCAACACGTGCCCCGCCGAACAATCCGAATTTCATGACGCGTCCTTTGTGCGATTTGGATCAGTGAGTGAATGTTCGATGCAAGCTTGACCCGCGTCAACGATCCGGCCGCGCTTTCCGTCCCGCCAGATGAACCGCCGCGATTGCGGCCTCCGCGCATGAGGCCCGATCTCCCCGACAACTGCCATGGTGATAATATATCAGTCGTGTATCTCAGCCTCAGGAGCCCGCTTGTGACCGACCTGCTTTTCGAACCCATCCACTACTGCTCGCCGTCGCGCATCCTGTTCGGCAACGGCATGCGCGCGAAGCTGCCCGGGCTGCTGCGGCACCTGCGCCTCGCGCGCGCCGTGCTCGTCACCGACCGCTTCTTCGCCGCCCCCGGCGGTCCGGGCGAGGCGCTCGTCGCCGCGCTGCGCAGCGCCGGCATCGCCTGCACCGTCTTCGATGGCTGCCGCCCGGACCCGAGCCTGGCCCTGTGCGACGAAGCCACGGCCCGCCTGCGCGGGCGCGGCGACCCGCAGTGCGTGATCGCGCTGGGCGGCGGCAGCAACATCGACCTGGCCAAGGTGCTGTGCCTGACGCTGATGAGCGGGGCGCCCGCCGCATCGTTCGTCGGCACGATGGCCTTGCCGCACGATCCGCTGCCACTGATCGCGCTGCCCACCACCTCGGGCACGGCCTCCGAACTCACGCCAGGTGCGATCCTGGTGTCGGGTGACGGGCAGACGAAGGTGGCCGTAATGGACAACCAGCTGCGCGCCCAGGTGGCGCTGATCGACCCCGAGCTGTCCCTGACCTGCCCGCCGCGCGTCACCGCGGACGCGGGCATCGATGCCCTCGCCCATGCCATCGAGTCCTACGTCACCCTCGATGCCTCCGCCTTCGACCTGGAAGGCCACCCCGATCCGGGCTACTCCGGGCGCAACGTGCTCACCCGCATGTTCGCCCTTCAGTCGGTCACGCTCTGCTTCCAGCACCTGCTCACCGCGTACCGCGAGCCGGAGAATCTCGCGGCGCGCACGGGCATGGCGCTCGCCAGCCTGTACGCCGGGCTGTCGTACGGCAATGCCGGCCTGAACGGCGTCCACGCGCTGGCCTATGGCGTCGCCGCGCTGACGCATGCGAGCCATGGCACGACCAACGCGGTCATACTGCCCTATGTCATGGCGGACCTGGCCGAGGTGCGCATGAACGATCTTTCGGACATCGCGCACGCCGCGGGCATTCACCCTGGGAACCCACCGTCGCGGCAGGCGGCACGGGCCGCGGCCGCGCATGTGCGAGACCTGATCGCCGCGGTCGGGCTGCCGACGGATCTGCGCCGCATGGGCGTCACCGAAAGCAGCCTGGGCGCGCTGGTCGAAGCCGGCCTGGGCGTGGGGCGGCTCACCAAGGCCTACCCCGCGGCCGACGCGCCGCGGCGCTACCGCGCCATCGTCCAGGCCGCATACGCCGGTGAACTGGTGCCTCATGGTTGACGACTTCGATCTGGGCCCGCTGCAGCTTCAGTCGGGCCTGCGCACCGGCGGGCTGCGGCTCAGGTACGAGATGCACGGGGCACTGAACCACGATCGTTCCAACGCGATCCTGTTTCCCACCTGGTTCGCCGGCCGGCACGCGGCCAATCGCTGGATCATCGGCAGCGGCCGCGCCCTGGATACCGACCGGTTCTGCGTCGTCGTGGTGAATGCCCTTGGCAACGGCGAATCCTCGAGCCCGTCCAACGACCCGCAGCTGCTGCGGCAAAACGGGCCCGCGGCGATCAGCCTGTATGACAACGTGCGAGCGCAGCAGCGGCTGGCCGGCCACCTGGGAATCGACCGCTTCGAGGCCATCGTGGGCCGATCGATGGGCGCGCAGCAGGCGCTCCAATGGGCTTGCCTCTATCCGAATAGGGTGGGCCGGGTCTTCGCCTTCTGCGGTGTTCCTCGCACCACCCCCCACAACCGGCTGCTCCTCGAAGGCATGGCCGAAGCCTTGAGCACACCGGACGTCGCCGCCGAAACGCGCCTGGCGCGGGCGGCCCGGATCTACGGGGCCTGGTGCCTGTCCCAGGAGTTCTTCTCGCGCTGCACGGATGCCACGCCCGAGCAATGGATCGACCGGCATCTGGTGCCCAACTTCCAGGCCTTCGATCCCCTGGACCTGCTGACGCTGGTGCGCACCTGGCAGATGGCCGACATCTCCGCCAACCCGGTCTTCCGCGGCGACCTGCGCAATGCATTGCACGCGATCCAGGCCCGCACGCTGATGCTCGCCATCAGCCACGACCTCATCTTTCCGCCGCACGACATCGAGACGGCGAGCCACTGCCTGCGCAACGGCGAGTCTGCCCTGCTCGTCTCGAATTGGGGCCATCGTGCCGCCGCGCCCGGCGGCGCACCCCACGATATCGCCGCGCTGGAAGCTACCTTGAAACGGTTTCTGGGGACCTGTCGGCCCTCGTGGCAGGAACGCCTGTCGCTCTGGGGCGCAAACCTGTCACCGGTCTGAAGTATTCGTTCGGTGGGTGGATAGCCGGTCAGGCCCACCCCGCCAGCCGCAAGGCCAGGCCGGCCAGCGCACAGCCGGCGATCACGGGAATCACGCCCACCTTGAACCGCAGCAAAGCCACCGCGGCGATGGCGGCCAGCGCCAGGGCGGCCCCGTCCACCTGCATCGTGCCCGACGCGCCCGCGCGCCACGCAATGTGCGCCAGGAAGAACACCGCCAGGCTCGCGATCACGCCCACCACCGCCGCCGTCACCCCCGTGAGGGGCGCGGTGAACTTGAGGTTGCCGTGCGTGGATTCCACCAGCGGGCCGCCGGCCAGGATGAACAGGAACGATGGCAGGAACGTGAACCAGGTGACCACGGTGGCGGCCAGCGCCGCACCCAGGAACAGCATGTCGGGGCCCAGCACCTGCTTGGCCCAGCCGCCGACGAAGCCCACGAACGCCACGACCATGATCAGCGGGCCCGGCGTGGTTTCGCCCAATGCCAGGCCGTCGATCATCTGCGGGCCGGTGAGCCAGTGGAACTGTTCCACCGCGCCCTGGTACACATAGGGCAGCACCGCGTAGGCGCCGCCGAAGGTGAGCAGCGCGGCCTTGGTGAAGAACCAGCCCATCTGCGTGAGCGCGCCCTGCCACCCCTGTACGGCCACCAGCGCGGCCATCGGCAACAGCCACAGCAGGGCGCCGATGGCAACAACCGCGGCCAGGCGCGACTTCCTGAAGCGCGCGTGCTCCGGGGTCGGCGTGGCATCGTCGATCACATAGCCGCCATCCGCATGGCTCTTGGCCGCGCCACCGGCCGACCCGTGCCCGCCACCGGCCGCGAACTGGGCGGGCAGAAACCGGCCGCCCCACGCACCCGCGAGCGCCGCGGCGAGCACCACCCACGGAAACGGGATCTTCAGAAGGGCGATGGCGACGAAGCTGAACAGCGAGATGGCCCACAGCAGCGGCACCTTGCGCGGGCTCTTGAGCGTGCGGCTGCCGACGCGCCATACGGCCTGCAGCACGATCGCCGCCACCGCCGGCTTGATGCCGTAGAACAGCCCCGCCACCCAGCTCACCTGGCCGAAGGCGACGTAGATCCAACTGAGGCCGATGAGGATGAAGAGCGACGGCAGCACGAACAGCGCGCCCGCCACGATGCCGCCCCAGGTGCGGTGCATCAGCCAGCCGATGTAGGTGGCCAGCTGCTGCGCCTCGGGGCCGGGCAGCAGCATGCAGTAGTTGAGCGCATGCAGGAAGCGGCGCTCGGAGATCCAGCGCTTTTGCTCGACCAGTTCGCGGTGCATGATCGCGATCTGCCCGGCCGGCCCGCCGAAGCTGATGAAGCCGAGCTTGAGCCAGAAGCGCAACGCTTCGCCGAAGGACACGCCTTGCGTGCCGCTGTCTTTCGCCAGGGTTGCCGCAGTCACGCCAGGCCTTTCATCAAGTCGGGGTTCCAGGTATGCGTTTCGTCCTGCGCGCCACGGCACCAGGCGTACAGCGCGTCGTACACCGGCAGCGCCTGCGCCAGCATGGCATGGTCGTTCGCGTGCAGTTTCGACAGCCCCAGCGAAATCGACAGCAGCCCCGCCGAAGCCGGCGCCAGCTCGGGCCGCCCGGTGTCGGCGCCGCGCACGATGCTGGCCAGCGCCAGCAGCGCGGGCTCGCGCAGGTCGAATGCGCGCAGCAGCGTGTCGAAGCTGCACAGCTCGCCCTCGTGCGAAATGGGTGCGCCGGGGATGTCGTAGGCCACCGCCTGCCGCGTGCCGGCTTCGGCGAAGACCTGGTCCGTCGGCACATAGAGAAACTCGGCGCGCGGATCGATGAACCGGCTGATGAGCCAGGGGCAGGCGATGCGGTCGATCTTCGGGCGCTCGCGCGTGATCCAGCGCGACGGGCGTTCGCCGCTCACGCCGAGGTCGGGCCGCTTGCGCAGCCGGGGCAGGGCCGCCGCGCGCCAGCCCGCGATCGCGGCGGCGGCGTCCAC
>DATILF010000195.1:0-5409 GCA_035476755.1 Ramlibacter sp. | reverse complement strand
TAGGGCGGGAAATCGAGCCCTTCGGCTTCCTTGCCGAGCTTGATGCATTGGACGGTACGCGCCATGGGGAGCCTCTTTGAATGGGTTTCAGGAATAAGCTTGTTCGAATAAACAAGTGAAAATTCAATCGTTCCGGTTTCTTGGGCGGGCTTCCAGAATCGCGCTTTCGCTTCATGGACCCCGAGAGAAACCGATGATTCAACGCCGCGACTTTATCAAGATTCCCCTGGCCACCGCTCTTGCCGGCGCCTTGACCTTGGCCGTCGTGCCTGTCAGGGCCCAACCTGCGGTGAGCCTGCTCAACGTCTCGTACGACCCCACGCGCGAGCTGTACGTCGAGTTCAACCAGTCATTCGCCCGGCACTGGAAGGCCAAGACCGGCCAGGACGTCAGCATCAAGCAGTCACACGGCGGCTCGGGCAAGCAGGCCCGTTCCGTGATCGACGGGCTCGAGGCCGATGTGGTTACCCTGGCGCTGGCCGGGGACATCGACGCGCTCCACAAGAATGGCAAGTGGCTGCCGCAGGATTGGCAAAAGCGGCTGCCGCACAACGCGTCGCCCTACACCTCCACGGTTGTGCTGGTGGTGCGACAGGGCAATCCCAAGGGCATCCGCGACTGGGACGACCTGGTCAAGCCCGGTATCAGCGTGATCACGCCCAACCCCAAGACCTCGGGCGGTGCGCGCTGGAATTACCTGGCGGCCTGGGAGTTCGCCAAGCGCAAGTACGGCGGCGAGGCCAAGGCGAAGGAATTCGTTGCCAGGCTGTATGCCAATGTGCCGGTGCTGGACACGGGGGCCCGTGGCTCATCGATCAGCTTCGCGCAAAGGGGCCAGGGCGATGTGTTCATCTCCTGGGAAAACGAGGCCTACCTGCTGGAGAAGGAATTCGGCAGCAAGGTGGACGTGGTCTATCCGTCGATCAGCATCCTGGCCGAGCCGCCGGTGGCGATCGTCGACCAAAACGTGGACCGTAAAGGAACGCGCGCGGTGGCCGAGGAATACCTCAAATTCCTCTATGCCGAGGAAGGTCAGGACATCGCCGGCAAGAACTTCTACCGCCCTGCGGTTTCACAGAAGGCCCAAGCCAAGTACGCCAGGCAGTTTCCCAAGCTGAATCTCTTCACCATCGAGCAGGCCTTCGGCGGCTGGGCCAAGGCGGACAAGGACCATTTCGCCGATGGCGCAAGCTTCGACCAGATCTACACGCGCAAGTAGGGGGAGGTCTGTCATTGCGGGCTCGACCCGCAATCCATGTCTCCGTCCGATGGGGTTGTTGGCTATCGAAGCGTGGATCCCGGGTCGAGCCCGGGATGACAAACCAGTACGGGTCAAGCCCGCGACGACCAGCCTTTCACGCGGCCAGTGCCACTTCGGTTTCGTTCGCCGGCGTGGCCACCACATCCTTGATGGCGATATCGGCAGCGGTCAGGGCCTGGGCCTTGGCCGCGTCGCCCATCGACATGCCCTCGGCGCGGATGAACTGCACATCCGTGACGCCGAAGAAGCCGAACACGGTCTTCAGGTAGCTCTCCTGGTGGTCCAGGCCGGCCAGCGCCGGGTTGGTCGAGTACACGCCGCCGCGGCTCGAGGCCACGATCACTGTCTTGCCGCCGGCCAGGCCTTTCGGGCCCTTTTCGGTGTACGTGAAGGTGCGGCCGGCTTGTGCGACGCGGTCGATCCAGGCCTTCAGCTGGCTGGGGATCGAGAAGTTGTACATGGGCGCGCCCACGACCACCACGTCGGCGGCCAGGAACTGGCTCACCAGCCGTTCGGACACCACGTTCTCCTGCCGCTGCACATCGGTCAGGCCTTCGGCGCTCGGGCCCATGCGAAAGCCCAGCGAGTCGATCGACAGGTGGGTGGGTGCATCGGCGGCCAGGTCGAGGTGCTCGACCACGGTGCCCGGGTGCGTAGCGCGCCACTGCGCGACGATGCGTTCGGTCAGCTGGCGGGAGACCGAGTTGCCGGCGAGGGGGCTGGAATCGATGTGAAGCAGTTTCATGGACCTTTTCTCCTGTTGAGGGGCCGGGTTTGGCCTTGGGGATAATTGTGCGGATTGATCCAATGATTGATAAGTCGGCAAATTTGCGATAGATTGTTCTTCACATAGGACAATGCGCGTGCAAGACCTCAACGACATGCTCTACTTTGCCGAGGTGGTGGACCGAGGCGGCTTTGCCGCTGCGGGCCGGTCGCTGGGCGTGCCCAAGTCCAAGCTGTCGCGCCGGGTGGCCGAACTGGAAGCGCGGCTGGGTGTGCGCTTGTTGCAGCGAACCACCCGCAAGCTGTCGCTGACCGAAGCGGGCGAGCTCTTTCACCGCCACAGCGTCGCCGTGCGTGAAGAAGCCGACGCGGCTGCGCAAGCCGTGGCGCAGGTGCAGTCCGAGCCGCGCGGCACGATCCGCGTGGTCTGCCCGGTGACGCTCGCGCAGACCACGGTGGGCCCGCTGATTCCGCTGTTCCTGGAGAAGCACCCGCAGGTTCGCATCGAGATGCAGGTCAGCAATCGCGTCGTCGACCTGGTGCAGGACGGCATCGACATCGCGCTGCGCGTGCGGCCGACGGTGGAAGACAGCGGCAGCCTGATCGTGAAGAACCTGGGCATGACCTATGCGCTGCTGGTGGCCAGCCCCGCCCAATTCGAACGTGAGGGGCGCCCTCAGGCGCCCGAGGACCTGGCCAGGCTCACGACCCTGTCGATGTCGGCAGCCGATGGCAAGTCCATCTGGCAGCTGATCGGCCCGAACGGGCGCGAGTACGACTTCCAGCATCGGCCGGTCTACATCGCAGATGACTTGATGACGCTCAAGCACGCGGCGGTCAGCGGCGTGGGCGCCACGGTGCTGCCGGACTACATGTGCCGGCGCGAGCTGCGGCTGGGGCAACTGGAGCAAGTGCTGCCAGGCTGGGCGCCGCGCCCGGGCGTGATCCACGCGGTGTTCCCTTCGCGCCGCGGGCTGCTGCCGGCGGTACGGCGCTTTCTGGACTTCCTGGGCGATCACGTCACGGGTGAGGGCCTGAACTGTCCAGAGTGAGCGCGGTAAGAAAGCACGCCGCCACCCGACCCATACGCATGAAAAGATCGCTGCTGCTCGGACTGACGCATCTCGTGGCATTGGCCGCGGGCGTGGCACTGGGCATCTACCTGTTGCCCATCCTCGCCGCGCCGCCCTCGCCCAGCGCGGCCGAAGTCCAGGCCGCGTCCACCATGGCGAGCTTGCGCGGCGAGTTCAAGCGCCAGTTGAAGGGCAGCGACGCGCTGCATTGGGGGGAGGGGGCGCTCGCGGTGGGCCCGGCGAGCATTTCGCTGAGGGGCCGCATCGCGCCCGGGCCGGCCTACAAGCTGTACCTGGTGCCCGAGTTCGTCGAGACGGGAGAGGACTTCAAGCGCATCAAGGGGCAGTCGCTGGCGGTGGCGGACGTGAAGACCTTCGAGAACTTCATCGTGCCCGTGCCGCCGGGTACCGATCTCGCGCGCTACAACACGGTCGTGATCTGGTGCGAGGCGTTCTCGCAGTTCATCACGTCCGCGCAGTACCGCTAGCGGTCACACGCCCAGGTATTGGTCCAGCAGTTGCGGTTGGGCCTGCAAGGCCTGGGAGGTGCCCGCGAAGACCACTTCGCCCTTCACCAGGATCACGTTGCGGTCGGTGATCTGCGTGACGTGTTTCCAGTTCTTGTCCACGATCACGCTGGAGATGCCGCTCTCGCGGATCAAGGCGCAGATGCGCCAGATCTCGCGGGCGATCAGGGGTGCGAGGCCTTCGGTGGCCTCGTCCAGGATCAGCACGTCCGGGTTGGTCATCAGCGCGCGGCCGATGGTGAGCATCTGCTGCTCGCCGCCGGAAAGCTGCTGGCCGCCATGGCCCAGGCGTTCCTTCAGGCGCGGGAAGGTGTCCAGCACGCGCTCATAGGTCCAGTCGCGTTGCCCCCGCGACCCGGGCCGTGCCGCCATCTTGAGGTTCTCCACCACGCTCAGGTTGCCGAAGATGCCGCGGCCTTCGGGCACATAGGCGATGCCCAGCTGCGCGATTTCGTAAGGCGGGCGGCCCGTCATGTCGCGGCCCATGACCATGACCTGGCCGCCGCGCGGCTTCACCAGGCCCATCAGCGTTTTCAGCAGGGTGCTCTTGCCCATGCCGTTGCGGCCCATCAGGCCGATGGTCTCGCTGCGGCCGACGGCAAAATCAATCCCGCGCAGGATGTGGCTGGCACCGTAATAGGTCTGCAGGCCACGGGCGTCGATGAGAAGTTCGGCCATTCAGTGTTCCTCGCCCAGGTAGGCCGACTGCACGTTCGAGTCGGCGCGAACTTCAGCCGGTGTGCCGCTCGCGATCACCTGGCCATTCACCATCACGGTGAGGCGGTCCGCCAGCGCGAAGACGGCGTCCATGTCGTGTTCCACCAGCAAGATCGCGTGATCGGGCTTGATCCGCAGCAGCAGTTGCACCATGCGCTCGGCCTCGGCCACGCCCATGCCCGCCAAAGGTTCGTCCAGCAGCACCACCCGCGGCCCGGTGGCGAGCGTCATGGCGATTTCGAGCTGGCGTTGTTCGCCGTGGCTGATGGTGCCCGCGATGGCATCGCGCCGGGCGGTGAGGCCCGCGAGTTCCAGGGCGCGCTCGGCGCGCTCGTTCACGGGCGCGAAGGACGTGGCCAGCCTGAACCAGCGCGCGGCGTGCTGCGTGCGCGACTGCGCCGCCAGCCGCACGTTCTCCCACACGCTGAACGGCTGGAAGATGTTGGTTTTCTGGTAGCTGCGACCGAGGCCGGCGCGGGAGATGGACTCCGGCTTCCAGCCCGTGATGTCATGATCCCCCAGGACGATCTGCCCTGAGGTGGGAGGCAAGTCGCCCGACAGCAGGTTGGTCAGAGTGGATTTGCCGGCGCCGTTGGGACCGATCACCGCGTGGATGCGGCCCTTCCAGAGATCGACGGAGACCTCGTTCACGGCGGCCAGTCCGCCGAAGCGCTTGGTCAGCTTCTTCGCGCAAAGCAGGGTGTCATTCATCACGCGCCTCCTTGCGGCGCGACACGCGCTCCACCAGCCCCAGCAACCCGCGCGGCGCGAACGCCACCACCAGCACGATGAAAAGGCCCATCCACAGCTGCCAGTGCTTGCCCAGGTGGACGGCGCCGATGGTCGGCAGGTCCTTGAACTCGTGCAGCAGGTACTCGAAAGCGAAGGCACCGACGATCGCGCCAGCGAAGTTGCCCATGCCGCCGAGGATGATCATCATGATCGCGTGGGCGCTCATGTGGAAGCCCATCAGTTCGGGGTTGACGTAGCCGGTCTGTGCCGCCCACAGGTAACCGGCCAGGCCGGCCAGCGCACCGGCCAGCGCGAAGGCCGCCAGCTTGTAGCCGAAGGTGCCATAGCCCATGGCGCGCATGCGGTGCTCGTT
>DATILF010000194.1:0-13646 GCA_035476755.1 Ramlibacter sp. | reverse complement strand
CCAGGCCATGAGCCGAAGCGTCGCCTACACCTCCAGCCCGCTGCTGGCCAGCAAGACGCCGATCTGGCGCAGCAAGTTCATCGTGGCGGGCATCGCCATCGGCTTTCTCGGCCTGGCCGGGCGCGCCGCCTGGGTCCAGGTCTTTGGCAACGCCTTCTTCCAGAGGCAGGGCGAAGTGCGATTCGCGCGCACGCTGGAGCTGCCGGCCAACCGGGGCCGCATCCTTGACCGCAACGGCCTGCTGCTCGCTACCAGCGTGCCCGCTCCCAGCATCTGGGCTATTCCGGAAGACGTCGATCGCGACCGCAAGAAGCTCGCGCAACTGGCGCAGCTGCTGGAAATGCCGCTGGCCGACCTGGACAAGAAGCTGGAGAACGAGGACAAGACCTTCGTGTGGCTCAAGCGCCAGCTGGACGAGCCCGTCGCGCAGGAGATCGCCGCGCTGAACATCAGGGGCATCTATCAGCGCAAGGAATACAAGCGCCAGTACCCCGAAGGCGAAGCGGCCGCGCACGTGGTGGGCTTCACCAATGTGGAGGATCAGGGCCAGGAGGGCATGGAGCTCGCGTTCAACAAGGAGCTGGCGGGCCGCCCCGGCTCGCGCCGCGTCATCAAGGACCGCCTGGGCCGCGTCGTCGAAGATGTCGGCGAACAGGTGCGCCCCGTCGATGGCCGCGACCTGCAGCTCTCGGTGGACAGCAAGGTCCAGTTCTTCGCCTACCAGAAGCTGCGCGACGCCGTCACCGAGAACAAGGCCAAGGCCGGCAGCGTGGTGGTGCTCGATGTCGCCACGGGCGAGGTGCTGGCGCTGGCCAACTACCCGAGCTATGTGCCCAACAAGCGCCAGAACCTGTCGGGCGCGCAGCTTCGCAACCGCGCGCTCACCGACACCTTCGAGCCCGGCTCGACGATGAAACCGTTCATCGCCGCGCTGGCGCTGGAAAAAGGGCTGGTCAAGCCCGAGTCGGTGATCCAGACCGCGCCAGGGCGCCTGCAGATCGGCGGCTCGACCATCAGCGATGCGCACCCACACGGACCGCTCACCGTCAACCAGATCATCCAGAAGTCCAGCAACGTCGGTACCGTGAAGATGGCCATGCAGATGCAGCCCCGCGAGATGTGGGAGATGTACTCGCAGGTCGGCTTCGGCCAGAAGCCGCAGCTGCCGTTCCCGGGCGCTGTGAGCGGCAAATTGCGTGCGCACAAGACCTGGCGGCCGATCGAGCAGGCCACCATGAGCTACGGCTATGGCCTGTCGGGCAGCTTGTTCCAGCTGGCGCGCGCCTACACGGCGTTCGCGCGTGACGGCGATCTCGTTCCGGTCACGCTGCTCAAGTCGCAGGAGGCCGTGGCCGGCGTGCGCGTGATGGATCCGAAGACCGCGCAGGCGGTGCGCCACATGCTGCAGCTGGCCACCCAGTCCGGCGGCACCGCCCCCAAGGCGCAGACCATGGGGTATTCGGTGGGCGGCAAGACCGGCACGGCGCACAAGCAGGAAGGCAAGGGCTACGCCGACAAGAAGTATCGCGGCTTCTTCGTGGGCCTTGCCCCCGTCGAGAAGCCCCGTATCGTGGTGGCCGTGATGATCGACGAGCCCAGCGGCGGCAAGTACTTCGGCGGTGACGTGGCCGCACCGGTGTTC
Organism: Ramlibacter sp.; assembly: GCA_035476755.1. Lineage (GTDB taxonomy): Bacteria > Pseudomonadota > Gammaproteobacteria > Burkholderiales > Burkholderiaceae_C > Ramlibacter. The sequence continues at coordinate 12,004 of DATILF010000194.1, read as the reverse complement.
AGCGCCACCGTGCAGCAGACGCTGCGCATGCTGGGCGTGCAGCCGGACATGAGCGTCAAGCCGCAGATCGTGGTGGAAGCGGTGGAGGAATCGTTCTGATGATCGAACTCCAGAGCCCGCACGATGCAGCCCGATGGCTGCGCGGCCGCGTGTCCGGCACGCTGCATTGCGACAGCCGCAAGGTGGCGCCAGGCGATGGCTTCATCGCGTGGCCCGGCGCGGCCACCGACGGGCGCAAGCACGTTCCCGCGGCGCTGGCCCAGGGTGCCTCGGCGTGCCTGGTGGAAAAAGAGGGCATCGAGGCGTTCGGCCTGGACGCCCCTTCCATCGCGGCCTATGCCCAGCTGAAGGCGGCGACGGGTCCGATTGCGGCAGCCTGGTTCGAACAGCCCTCGCAGCAACTCGACGTGCTGGCCGTGACCGGCACCAACGGCAAGACGTCCACCTCGTGGTGGCTGGCGCAGGCCCTGTCCAACCTGCAACCCGAGGCCATGCCCTGCGGCCTCATCGGCACGCTGGGCACGGGGCGCCCGCCCCACGTGGCGTTCAATGGCCTCACCACGCCCGACCCGGTGTTGCTGCAGGGCCAGTTCCGACGGTTCGTGGACGAGGGCCTCAAGGCCTGCGCGATCGAAGCGTCCTCGGTCGGCATCGTGGAACGCCGCCTGGACGGCACGCGCATCCGCGTGGCCCTCTTCACCAATTTCAGCCAGGACCACCTGGACTACCACGAGAGCATGGAGGCCTACTGGGACGCCAAGGCCGAGCTGTTCCGCTGGCCCGGCCTGCGGGCGGCTGTCGTCAACCTCGACGACACGAAGGGCCGGGCCTTGGCGCAGTCGCTCGAAGGCGGCGCGATCGACCTGTGGACGGTTTCGTGCGACGAGCCGGCCCGCGTGATGGCGCGCGAGATCGGCTACGGCGAACAGGGCCTGCGCTTCGTGGTGCAGGAGGGCGATGAGCGCCATCCGCTGGCCACGCAGTTGATCGGCCAATACAACGTGTCGAACCTGCTGGGCGTGATCGCCGGCATGCGCGCGCTGGGTGTGAGCCTGGCGGCGGCCGTGGCCGCCTGCGGCAGCCTGCTGCCGGTGCCGGGCCGCATGGAACGCCTGAGTGAGCGCGGCAAGCCGCTGGTGGCCGTGGACTACGCGCACACGCCCGACGCGCTCGACAAGGCGCTGCAGGCCCTGCGGCCGCTGGCGGCGCAACGCGGCGGCCAGCTCTGGTGCGTGTTCGGCTGCGGCGGCGACCGCGACCCGACCAAGCGGCCGCTGATGGCGGCGGTGGTCGAGAAGAACGCCGACCGCGTGATCGTCACCAGCGACAACCCGCGCGGCGAGAAGCCCGAGACCATCATCAGCCAGATCCTGCTGGGCCTGTCCCACAACGAATGCGTGCAGGTGCAGGCCGACCGCGCCCAAGCCATCGCCGACACCATCGCTGGAGCGGCGCCTGAGGACGTGGTGCTGCTGGCGGGCAAGGGGCACGAGGACTACCAGGAAGTGGCCGGGGTGAAGCACCCATTCTCCGACCAGGCCCACGCCCAGGCCGCGCTGGATGCCAGGAGCCCCGCATGAGCGCCATGTTCACACTGGCCCAGGCCCTGCCGTGGATTCCCGGCGGCAGGCTGGTGGGCGATGGCGGCGTGGCCGTGGAGCGCGTCCACAGCGATACGCGCACGCTGCAACCGGGCGATCTCTTTGTCGCGCTGCAGGGTGAGCGCTTCGATGCCAACGATTTTCTCGCGCAGGCGCGGGACCAGGGCGCCGTCGCCGCCATCGCGCATCGCGGCCGGCTGCCCGCGGATTTTCCGGGCATCGAAGTGGATGACAGCAAGCTGGCGCTCGGTGCGTTGGCCGCGGGCTGGCGCGCGCAGTTCAAGCTGCCGTTGATCGCGGTGACCGGCAGCAACGGCAAGACCACGGTGACGCAGATGATCGCGTCCATCCTTCGTGCCTGGCAGCCCGAGGCGATGCTGGCCACGCAGGGCAACCTGAACAACGACATCGGCCTGCCGCTCACGCTGCTGCGCCTGCGCGCGCAACACCGTATCGCGGTGATCGAGCTGGGCATGAACCACCCCGGCGAAATCGGCTACCTCACGGGCATCGCCAGGCCGACGGTGGCGATGGTCAACAACGCGCAGCGCGAGCACCAGGAATTCATGGCCACCGTGGAAGCGGTGGCGCGCGAAAATGGCTCGGTGTTCAGTGGCCTGGGAAACAGCGGCGTGGCCGTGTTTCCCGCAGGCGAGGAATTCACCCCCCTCTGGGGCGAGCTGGCCGGCAAGGCGGCCTGCATGACTTTCGGCACGGCTTTCGAACAGGCTTTCGGGAAGCCCGCCGACATCGTTCTGGCCGGGACTGAATGGCAACGGGGGCACTGGCAGGTGAGCGTGCAAACGCCCGCCGGCGGGTTGGCATACCGACTCCATATCGCCGGCCGCCACAACGTGCGCAACTCGCTGGCCGCGGTGGCGTGCGCGCTCGCGGCGGGCGTGCCGCTGGCCGCCATCGCCGCGGGCCTGGAAGCCTTCGAGCCGGTGAAGGGGCGCTCGCGGGCGCTGGCCGTGCGTTTCGCCGGACGCGTGATCACCCTGGTGGATGACACCTATAACGCCAATCCCGATTCCGCGCGCGCCGCCATCGACGTGCTGGCGGAATTGCCGGGGCCGCGCCTGCTGGTGCTGGGCGACATGGGCGAGGTGGGCGACCAGGGGCCGCAATTCCATGCCGAAGTCGGCGAGCATGCCCGTACGCGTGCCATCGAGACCCTTTTCACGCTGGGCGAGCAGTCCACCGCGATGCAGGGGCAGCACTTCGAAGACATCGATGCCCTGTGCGCCGCCGTGCTGGACCAGCTGCCGGCTGTGGCCAGCATCCTGGTCAAGGGTTCGCGCTTCATGAAGATGGAACGCGTGGTGGAAGCCATCACGCGCCAGGCCCCCCTAGAACAACAACAAGAAGGAGATGTCCATGCTGCTTAGCCTGGCGAGTTGGCTGCAAACCCTCGGCCCGGAGTTCGGCTTCCTGCGCGTGGTGCAGTACCTCACCTTTCGTGCCGTGATGGCCGCGATGACCGCGCTGCTGATCGGACTGATCTTCGGCCCGCTCGTGATCCGCCGTCTCGCATCGCTGAAGATCGGCCAGCCGGTGCGCGGCTATGGCCTGCAATCGCACCTGAGCAAGACCGGCACGCCCACCATGGGCGGCGTGCTGGTGCTGCTGTGCATCGCGGTCTCCACGCTGCTCTGGTTCGACCTGTCCAACCGGTTCGTCTGGATCGTGCTGGCCGTCACCCTGGGTTTTGGCGCCATCGGCTGGGTCGATGACTGGCGCAAGGTCGTGAACAAGGACCCGGAGGGCATGCGCTCGCGGGAGAAGTATTTCTGGCAGTCGCTGATCGGTCTCCTGGCCGCGCTCTACCTGGTGTTCAGCATCTCGGAGAGTTCCAACTGGCGCGTGCTGCAGTTGTTCTACACCTGGGTGAAATCCGGCTTCGACGTGAACCTGCCGCCCAAGGCCGGCCTCTTGCTGCCCTTCTTCAAGGAAGTGTCCTACCCGCTGGGGGTGTTCGGTTTCGTGATCCTCACCTACCTGGTGATCGTGGGCTCCAGCAACGCCGTGAACCTGACCGATGGCCTCGATGGCCTCGCGATCATGCCGGTGGTGATGGTGGGTTCGGCACTGGGGGTGTTCGCCTATGTGACGGGCAGCGCCGTCTATTCCAAGTACCTGCTCTTTCCGCACATCCCGGGATCGGCCGAACTGCTGATTTTCTGCGCCGCGATGGCCGGGGCGGGCCTGGCGTTCCTCTGGTTCAACACCCACCCGGCGCAGGTGTTCATGGGTGACGTCGGCGCATTGGCGCTGGGCGGCGCGCTGGGCACCATCGCCGTGATCGTCCGCCAGGAAATCGTGCTGGCCATCATGGGCGGCATATTCGTGGTCGAGGCCATGTCCGTCATGGCGCAGGTCATGTATTTCAAGTACACGAAGAAGAAGTATGGCGAAGGCCGGCGCATCCTCAAGATGGCGCCGCTGCATCACCACTTCGAGAAGAGCGGCTGGACCGAGACCCAGGTGGTGGTGCGCTTCTGGATCATCACCATGTTGTTGTGCCTGGTCGGCCTGTCGACCCTGAAGCTGAGGTGAGCACGGTGAACCTCGCCCATCAACACGTCCTCGTTCTCGGGCTCGGCGCCTCCGGTTTCGCCATGGCGCGCTGGTGCGCGCGTGAGGGTGCGCAGGTGACAGTCGCCGATACGCGGGAAGCACCGCCACAGCTGGAAGCGCTGCGCGAGAAAGTCCCCGCCGCGCGATTCGTCAGCGGGCCGTTCGCGGCGGCGCTGGCCGATGGTGTGCAGGCGGTCTTGCGCAGCCCCGGCCTGACGCCGGAGCAGGTTGCCCCTGTCGTCAACGCGGCGCGGGCGCAGGGCCTGCACGTCGGCGGCGAACTGAGCCTGTTCGCCGACGCGCTGACCCGCCTGCGTGAAGAGCAGGCCTACGCGCCGGCCGTGCTCGCGGTGACGGGCACCAACGGCAAGACCACCGTCACCGCGCTGACGGGCCAACTGGTGGAACGCAGTGGAAGGCCGGTTGCCGTGGCGGGCAACATCGGCCCCAGCCTGCTGGATACGCTGGCGGAAAAACTGGACGGCGGGGCGTTGCCCCAGGTGTGGGTGCTGGAGCTGTCGAGCTTCCAGCTCGACACGGCCGGCGACTTCGAGCCGACCGCGGCCACCGTGCTGAACCTGACCCAGGACCACCTGGATTGGCATGGCGACATGGACGCCTATGCGGCGGCCAAGGCGAGGGTGTTCGGCAAATCAGCGCTCATGATCCTCAACCGCGAGGACCCGCTGGTGATGAAGATGCTGCCCGCGGCCGTCCGGCTCAAGGGTGGGAAGATGGAGCAACGCGGGTATCTCACGTTCGGCGCGGACATGCCGCAGCGGCCCGGCGACTTCGGCATCGAAGTCGTCAACGGCATGACCTGGCTGGTGCGCGCACTGGAAGCCGATGAGACCCAGCGCAAACGCAAGGACGTGGACGAGGACCTGCACTTTCAGCGGCTCATGCCCGCCGACGCCTTGCGCATCCGGGGCCGCCACAACGCCGTGAATGCCTTGTCGGCATTGGCCCTGGCCACCGCAGCCGGTTGCACGCTCGGCCCCATGCTGTATGGCCTGCGCGAATACCGGGGCGAGCCGCATCGGGTGGAGCCCATCGGCATCGTCAACGACATCGAGTACTTCGACGACAGCAAGGGCACCAATGTCGGCGCCACCGTCGCGGCGCTGCAGGGCCTGGGCGCCGAGCGCAAGGTGGTGGTCATTCTGGGCGGCGACGGCAAAGGCCAGGATTTCGGCCCGCTGGCTGCACCCGTGACCCGCCATGCGCGCGGCGTCGTGCTCATCGGGCGCGACGCGCCGCAGATTCGCGCCGTCCTCGAAGGCGCGGGCGTGACGCTGCTCGATGCCGAAACGATGGAGCAGGCCGTGTCGCTCGCCACCCAGCGGGCCCACGCGGGCGATGCGGTGCTGATGTCTCCCGCCTGCGCGAGCTTCGACATGTTCCGCAACTACGGGCATCGCGCGGAGGTGTTCCGCGCCGCAGTGCAGGCGCTGGCCGACGAAGCCGGCGTGGAACTGGAGGGGCAGGCGTGAACGCACTGGCTCAACGCTTGACGAGCTGGTTCGGCGGGACGTCCGGCCTGGCGATGCCCCCTGTGCCCATGCGCGGCGCCGGCTACGGACGCGCCGCCGCACCGGCCGGCGTGCATGGCTTCGACCAGGCGTTGGCCTGGGTCACCGTGGCGCTGCTGGCCTTCGGCCTGGTGATGGTCTATTCGGCTTCGGTGGCACTGCCCGACAACCCGAAGTTCGCGCGCTATGCCCACACGCACTTTCTCGTGCGGCATGCCATCTTCCTGGCGCTTTCGTTCGTGGTGGCGCTGCTCGCCTTCCAGGTGCCGGTGGCGACCTGGGAGAAGGTCGCGCCCTGGCTCTTCGTGGTTTCGCTGCTGCTGCTGATCGTGGTGCTGATTCCGCAAATCGGCAAGGGCGTGAACGGCGCCCGGCGCTGGATCGGCTTCGGGTTCATGAGTTTCCAGCCTTCCGAACTGGCGAAGTTCGCTGTTCTCCTGTATGCCGCCGATTACATGGTGCGCAAGATGGACGTGAAGGAACGGTTCTTTCGCGCCGTGCTGCCGATGGCCGCCGCCGTGGCCATCGTCGGTCTGCTGTTGCTGGCCGAGCCCGACATGGGCGCCTTCATGGTGATCGCCGTGATCGCCATGGGCATCCTGTTCCTGGGCGGGGTGAACGCCCGCATGTTCTTCCTGATCGCGGCCGTGATGACGGTGGCGTTCGTGTTGATGATCGCGCTGTCGGACTGGCGGCGCGAGCGCATCTTCGCCTACCTCGATCCGTGGAGTGAGAAGCATGCACTGGGCAAGGGCTACCAGCTGTCGCATTCGCTCATCGCCATCGGCCGCGGCGAAATCTTCGGCGTCGGGCTGGGGGGCAGCGTCGAGAAGCTGCACTGGCTGCCCGAAGCCCACACCGACTTCCTGCTGGCCGTCATCGGCGAGGAGTTCGGCCTCATCGGCGTGCTCACGGTCATCGTGGCCTTCCTCTGGATGACGCGCCGCATCATGCACATCGGCCGCCAGGCGATTGCGCTGGATCGTGTCTTCGCAGGGCTGGTGGCGCAGGGCGTGGGTATCTGGATCGGCTTCCAGGCCTTCATCAACATGGGGGTGAACCTGGGCGCGCTGCCGACCAAGGGCCTCACCTTGCCGCTGATGAGCTATGGCGGCTCCGCGATCCTGATGAACCTGGTGGCCGTGGCGGTGGTGCTGCGCATCGACTACGAGAACAAGATTCTCATGCGGGGAGGGCGGCAATGAGCGCGTCACGTTCCCTGAATGGCGCGGGGCCTTGCGCGCTCGTCATGGCGGGCGGCACGGGCGGGCATATCTTCCCGGGCCTGGCCGTGGCCGAGGCCCTGCGCGAGCGCAGCTGGCGCGTTCACTGGCTGGGTGGGCCGGGCAGCATGGAGAGCCAGCTGGTGCCCCCGCGCGGCTTCGTCTTCGAGACCATCGCGTTCTCCGGCGTGCGCGGCAAGGGCGTGAAGACGCTGGTGCTGCTGCCGCTGCGCCTGCTCAAGGCGTTCTGGCAGAGCATCCAGGTGGTGCGCCGCGTGCGGCCGGACGTGGTCATCGGCCTGGGCGGCTACATCACTTTCCCGGCGGGGATGATGGCCGTGCTGCTGGGCAAGCCTTTGGTGCTGCACGAACAGAATTCCGTTGCGGGCCTGGCCAACAAGATCCTGGCCGGGGTGGCCGACCGCGTGTTCACGGCCTTCCCCCATGTGATGAAGAAGGCGGCCTGGGTGGGCAATCCGCTGCGCGCCGGCTTCCTTCAGCAGTTGCCGCCGGCCGAGCGCCTGGGCGGGCGCAGCGGGCCGCTGCGCCTGCTGGTCGTCGGCGGCAGCCTGGGCGCGCGAGCCCTGAACGAGATCGTGCCCAAGGCCCTGGCCCTGTTGCCGTTCGAGCAGCGCCCCGTGGTGTTGCACCAGAGCGGCGCCAGGCAGATCGACGAGCTGCACGCCAACTACGCCGCGGCGGGCGTGCAGGCCGAACTGACGCCCTTCATCCAGGACACGGCCCAGGCCTATGCGGACGCCGATCTCATCGTGTGCCGCGCCGGCGCGAGCACGGTGACCGAAATCGCAGCCGTGGGCGCGGCGGCCGTGTTCGTGCCGTTCCCCTCGGCGGTGGATGACCACCAGACGACGAACGCGAAGTTCCTGGTCGATGCCGGTGGCGGCTGGCTGGTTCCGCAGCGCGACCTCACGCCCGAGTGGCTGGCGCAACTGCTGCGCACCGTGCAGCGGGGCGAGCTGGTCCAGCGCGCGCAAGCGGCGCAGCAAATGAAGAAAGACAGCGCGGCGGCCGAGATCGTGGCCGCTTGCGAGGAGCTGGCGAAAAAATGAAGCACGCCGTCAAACACATCCATTTCGTGGGCATCGGCGGCGCCGGCATGTCCGGCATCGCCGAGGTGCTGCGCAACCAGGGCTACCTGATCTCCGGCTCCGACCTCTCCGACAGCGCCACGCTGCGCCGGTTGGAGTCGCTGGGCATCCAGACCTTCGTCGGCCATGCCGAAAGCAACATCGTCGGCGCCGATGCGGTCGTCACGTCCACGGCGGTGCAAGCCGACAACCCCGAAGTGCTGGCCGCGCGCAAGCGCAAGATTCCCGTGGTGCCGCGCGCGATGATGCTGGCCGAGCTGATGCGCCTGAAGCAGGGCATCGCCATCGCCGGAACGCATGGCAAGACCACGACCACCAGCCTGGTGGCGAGCGTTCTGGCCGAGGGCGGGCTCGACCCGACGTTCGTGATCGGCGGGCGCCTGAACAGCGCGGGTGCGAACGCCAAGCTGGGCAGTGGCGACTACATCGTGGTGGAGGCCGACGAGTCGGATGCGTCGTTCCTGAACCTGGTGCCGGTGATGGCCGTGGTGACCAACATCGACGCCGACCACATGGAAACCTACGGGCACGATTTCAACCGCCTGAAGGGCGCGTTCCTGGATTTCCTGCATCGCATGCCGTTCTACGGCACGGCCATCCTGTGCGTGGACGACCCCGCGGTGCGCGAGATCTGGGCCGACGTGCAGTGCCCGGTGACCAGCTACGGCGTGAGCGAGGACGCCCAGGTGCGCGCGGTGAATATCCGCGCCGTCGGGCCGCAGATGCATTTCACCGCGCAGCGCCGCAACGGCGTGACCTTGCCCGACCTGGACATCGTGCTCAACCTGGCGGGCCACCACAACGTGCTCAATGCCTTGTCGGCCATCGCCATTGCCGTGGAACTGAACGTGCCGGACGAAGCGGTGAAGAAGGCGCTGGCCGAATTCAGGGGCGTGGGCCGGCGCTTCCAGGGCTACGGCGAGGTGGCCACGGCCAAGGGCGACGGCAAGTTCACGCTGATCGAGGACTACGGCCACCATCCGGTGGAAGTGGCGGCGACGCTGGCCGCCGCGCGCGGCGCCTACCCGGGGCGGCGGCTGGTGCTGGCGTTCCAGCCGCACCGCTACACGCGCACGCGCGATTGCTTCGAGGATTTCGTCAAGGTGGTCAGCCAGGCCGATGCGGTTCTGCTGGCCGAGGTGTATGCGGCCGGCGAGCCGCCGATCGTCGCGGCCGACGGCCGCTCGCTGGCGCGCGCCGTGCGGGTGGCGGGCAAGGTCGAACCCATCTTCGTCGACGACATCGCCGGCATGCCCCGGGCCATCCAGGAGATGGCGCACGATGGCGATGTGGTGATGTGCATGGGCGCGGGCTCGATCGGCGGCGTGCCGGCCAAGCTGGTGGAAATGGGAGGCGTGCAATGACCGCGCGCAATGATGTGACTGGGTTCGGCAAGGTGGCCGTGCTGATGGGCGGCCATTCGGCGGAGCGGGAAGTCTCGCTCATGTCCGGCAGCGGGGTGCTCAAGGCGCTTCAATCCAAGGGGGTGGACGCCCATGCCTTCGACCCCGCCGAGCGCGACCTGTCGGAGCTCAAGCGCAAGGGCTTCAAGCGCTGTTTCATCGCGCTGCATGGCCGCTTCGGCGAAGACGGGACGGTGCAGGGCGCGCTCGAACTGCTGGGCATTCCGTACACCGGCTCGGGCGTGATGGCCTCGAGCATCGCCATCGACAAGGTCATGACCAAGCGGGTCTGGCTGGCCGAAGGCCTGCCCACGCCGAAGTACACCTTGCTGCATCGCGGCAGCTACACCCGCGAGCAGGTGCGCGCGGTGCCCGATGACCTGGGGCTGCCCGTGATCGTGAAGCCGGCCCGTGAAGGTTCGTCGATCGGCGTGGCCAAGGTCCAGGGCTACTCGGAGATGGCGGGCGCCGTGGAGCAGGCCGCCGCGATGGATGCCGACGTGCTGTGCGAGGAGTTCATCACCGGCGACGAGGTGACCTGTCCCGTGCTCGGGTCCGGCGAGAACGCCCGCGCCCTGCCCGTGATCCGCATCGTCGCGCCCGAGGGCAACTACGACTACCAGAACAAGTATTTCACCGACGACACCAAGTACCTGGTGCCCTGCGGCTTGCCCGAGGGTGAGGAGAAGGCGATCCAGGAGATGGTGGTCCAGGCCTACCGCGTGCTCGGTTGCCGCGGCTGGGGCCGCCTGGACGTGATGATCGACGGCGCCACGCGCAAGCCCTACCTGCTGGAAATCAACACGTCGCCGGGCATGACGGGGCATTCCCTGGTGCCCATGTCCGCGCGCGCCGATGGCATCAGCTACGAAGATCTGTGCCTGCAGCTGCTGGCCGGCGCCGCGCTCGACCAGGAAAGGGGAGCGGCCAGCCGATGAACACCACCGTGTCCGCGCCCTTTGACGTCAAGCTGATGAACCTGGCTGCCTCGGCCTTGTTCGCGGCCTGCTTCGTCATGTTCTGCGCGGCGGGCGTGTGGTGGGCGCTTCGGCACCCCTTGTTTTCCGTGGCGGGCATCACCGTGCACGGCGATGTGTCGCACAACAGCGCCGCGACGCTGCGCGCCAACGTGGCGCCGCGGCTGGCGGGCAACTTCTTCACCGTGAACCTGGCGGCGGCGCGTGACGCGTTCCAGGACGTGCCGTGGGTGCGGCAGGCGGTGGTGCGGCGCGAGTTTCCCAACCGGCTGCGTGTACAGCTGCAGGAGCATCACGCAGTGGCGCTGTGGGGGCCTGACAGCGAGTCGCGCCTGGTCAACGACTTCGGCGAAGTGTTCGAGGCCAACCCGGGTGACATGGAGCAGGACGAGCTGCCCCGCCTGTCCGGTCCCGACGGCCATTCGGCCCAGGTCCTGGCGATGTTCCGCGCGGTCAAGCCGCTGTTCGAACCGCTGGCCCTGGACGTCCAGGGCCTGGCGCTGACGGCGCGGGGCAACTGGCAGCTGGAGCTGGACACCGGCGCCGTCGTGGAGCTTGGGCGGGGGACGCCCGAGGAGGTGACGGCGCGCACGCAGCGATTCGTGCAGACGCTGACGCAGGTCACGTCACGCTATGGGCGCCGCCCCGAAGCGCTGGTGTCCGCGGACTTGCGGCACGGTGACGGCTATGCAGTGCGGCTGCGGGGCGTGGGCACCACAAGTGCGGACGCGGCGGCCAGGAAATAGAACGAAAACAGGTACAGAACATGGCAAAAGAATACAAGGACCTGGTAGTGGGGCTCGACATCGGCACCGCCAAGGTCATGGCGGTGGTGGCCGAGGTGCTGCCCGGCGGCGAACTCAAGCTCGCCGGCCTGGGCGTGGCCGCGTCGAATGGCCTGAAGCGCGGCGTGGTGGTGAACATCGACGCCACGGTGCAAAGCATCCAGCAGGCCCTGAAAGAGGCCGAGCTGATGGCCGACTGCAAGATCACGCGCGTGTACACGGGCATCACCGGCAGCCATATCCGCGGCATCAATTCCAGCGGCATGGTGGCCGTCAAGGACAAGGAAGTGACCCCCGCCGACGTGGCGCGCGTGGTCGAGACGGCGCGGGCCATCAACATCTCCACCGACCAGCGCCTGCTGCTGGTGGAGCCGCAGGAGTTCGTGATCGACGGCCAGGATGTGAAGGAGCCGATCGGCATGAGCGGCATCCGCCTGGAAGCCAAGGTGCACATCGTCACCGGCGCCCAGAGCGCGGCCGAGAACATCATCAAGTGCGTGCGCCGCTGCGGGCTGGAAGTCGAGCAGCTGATGCTCAATCCGCTGGCTTCGAGCCTGGCGGTGCTGACCGAAGACGAGCGCGAACTCGGCGTGGCGGTGGTGGACATCGGCGCCGGGACCACGGACGTGGCGATCTTCACCAATGGGGCGATCCGGCACACGGCCGTGATCCCGATCGCGGGCGACCTGATCACGAGCGACATCGCCATGGCCCTGCGCACGCCGACCAAGGACGCCGAGGACATCAAGGTGGAGAGTGGCTACGCCAAGCAGCTGCTGGCCGACCCCGAGCAGCAG
>DATILF010000193.1:0-5462 GCA_035476755.1 Ramlibacter sp. | reverse complement strand
CCGGCGGCAAGGACGCGCCGGCATCCTGGCGAGCTTGCGCCGTGAGGCGCTGGTACTTCTGCCAGAGGGTTTCCTGGGTCTCGATGTGCGCGGGGTTCACCGGGATGCAAGCCACCGGGCAGACCTGCACGCACTGCGGCTCGTCGAAATGGCCCACGCATTCGGTGCACTTGCCGGGGTCGATCTCGTAGATCTCCGGGCCGAGGTAGATGGCCTCATTCGGGCACTCCGGCTCGCAGACATCGCAATTGATGCACTCATCGGTAATCATCAATGCCATGCCGAAGATTCTCCTTGCCGGAAGCGCGTCCGTAGTTCTGGCATTATCGGCGGCTTCATGAGTGTTTTCCTGTTCAAGCGCCTGATCACCCTGATTGCGACGCTGGTAGGCGCATCCGTGGTGGTCTTCCTGGTGCTCGAAATCCTGCCCGGGAACGCCGCCCAGATCCTCATGGGCCCCGACGCTTCGCCCGAAGCCGTGCAGGCACTGGCCGCCAAACTGGGCATCGACCGCCCCCCTGTCGAGCGCTACTGGCACTGGATCAGCGGCATGCTGGTGGGCGACCTGGGGCTGAGCTACGCCTACTCCAGCCCCGTCTCCGAACTGGTGCTGGAGCGGTTGAGCCTGACGGTGCCGCTGGCCCTGATGGCGATGGTGCTCACCGCGGCCCTCGCACTGGCCGCGGGCGTGTACGCAGCGGCGCGCCACAACAAGCTGGGCGATGTGGGCGTGATGGGCCTGTCGCAGATAGGCATCGCCATCCCGAACTTCTGGTTCGCCATTCTGCTGATCCTGCTGTTCTCCGTGCACCTCCAGTGGTTCTCCGCCGGCGGCTTTCCGGGCTGGGACGAGGGCCTCCTGGCCGGCCTCAAGGCCCTGTTGCTGCCGGCGATCTCACTGGCCGTGGTGCAGTCGGCGATCCTCGCGCGCATCACGCGCTCGGCGGTGCTGGAGGTGCTGCGCGAAGACTTCGTGCGCACCGCGCGCGCCAAGGGCGTCTCGCGGCGCGCAACGCTGTGGGGCCACGTGCTGCGCAACGCGATGATTCCCGTCATCACCGTGATGGGCCTTCAATTCGCGGAGCTGCTGGCGGGCACCATCGTGGTGGAAAGCGTGTTCTACCTGCCCGGCCTCGGACGGCTGATCTTCCAGTCGATTTCCAACCGCGACCTGATCGTCGTGCGCAACTGCGTGATGCTGCTCGCGGCGATGGTGGTGATCGTGAACTTCGTCGTCGACATCCTCTACGCCGTGATCGACCCGCGCGTCAAGGCACACGACATATGACAGAGGTACCGGTCGCCACCGCGCCGCTCCTGCACGGCCCCGGCTTCTGGAAGCGGGCGTTCGCCCACCGCAGTTTCGCCATCGGTGCGGTCTTGAGCCTGCTGCTGGTGCTGGCGGCAACGCTGTCGCTGGTGTGGACACCGCATTCCCCCTACGAGGTGGACATGGCGGCGAAGCTGCTTGCGCCCGGCGCGACGAACTGGCTGGGCACCGACCCGTTCGGGCGCGACATCGTCTCGCAGTTGCTGGTGGGCGCGCGCGCGTCCATCGTGGTCGGCGTGATCGCCGTCGGCATCGGCCTGGTCGTCGGCACGGCTTTCGGCCTGCTGGCGGCAGCCCGTCGAGGCTGGACGGAAGAGCTGATCATGCGGCTGTCCGATTTCGGCTTCGCGTTTCCGGCCATTCTCTCGGCCATCATGCTCACGGCCGTGTTCGGCCCGGGCATGGTCAACGCCATCATCGCCATCGGCATCTACAACATCCCGACCTTCGCGCGCATCACGCGCGCCTCGGCCAACACCGTGTGGTCGCGCGAGTTCGTGCTGGCCGCGCGCGCCTGCGGCAAGGGCACTTTCAGCATCACGATGGAACACGTGCTGCCCAACATCCTGTCCGTGCTGATCGTGCAGGCGACGATCCGTTTCGCCATCGCCATCCTCGCCGAGGCCGCCCTCTCCTACCTGGGCCTGGGCACGCAGCCGCCGCAGCCTTCCTGGGGCCGCATGCTGAGCGAGGCCCAGACCCTGCTGTTCCAGGCGCCGATGCTGGCCGTGTATCCCGGCGTAGCGATCGCCCTGGCGGTGCTCGGCCTCAATCTGCTTGGCGACGGCCTGCGCGACCTGTTCGACCCGCGCCTGGCCAGAAAGCGCTGACGTGGCCCTGCTCGAAGTCGAAAACCTGCACGTGCGCCTGCACACCCACCGCGGCCCGGCGTATGCCGTGCGCGACGTGAGCTTTTCGCTGGAGCGCGGCGACACACTCGGGCTGGTGGGCGAATCCGGCTGCGGCAAGTCGATCACCGTGATGGCGCTCATGGGCCTGCTGCCGGAAAACGCCGAACTCACGGGCAGCATCCGGTTCGATGGCGAGGAACTCATCGGCAAGAGCGAGCGCGCCCTGTGCCGCATCCGCGGCGACCGCATCGGCATGATCTTCCAGGAGCCGATGACCGCGCTGAACCCGGTGCACACCATCGGCCGGCAAGTGGCCGAGCCCTTGCGGCTGCACCGCGGCCTGTCCGCCGCGCAGGCCAGGCAGGAGGCGATTTCGCTGCTCGACCGCGTCGGCATCCCGGACGCCGCGCGGCGCATCGACGCCTACCCGCACCAATTCTCCGGGGGGCAGCGCCAACGCATCACCATCGCCATGGCGCTGGCCTGCGGGCCGGACCTGCTGATCGCCGACGAACCCACCACGGCGCTGGACGTGACCATCCAACGGCAGATCCTGGAACTCATCAGCGACCTCGTCGCCGAGCGCGGCATGGCCTTGATGCTGATCTCCCACGACCTGGGCGTGATCGCGCAGAACGTCGCCCGCATGCTGGTCATGTACGGCGGCGTGGTCGTGGAGAGCGGGCCCACGGAATCGGTGTTCGCCAACCGCATGCACCCCTACACGCTGGGCCTGTTCGGCGCGCGCCCGGCCCTGAACGCCCGCAAGGGCCAGCGGCTCACCACCATCGCGGGCACGGTGCCGGAACTGGTCGACTTGCCGGCCGGCTGCCCGTTCGCCGGCCGCTGCAGCTTCACCCTCCCCGAGTGCCAGGTGACCATGCCCCCGCCTGTGCGTGTGGACCCGGGCCACCAGGCGCGGTGCCTCCGGCTGGACGCGGTGGCGGCGGCCAAGCATCAAGGGGAAACCGCATGACCGCGCCGCTGCTGCAGGTCGAAAACCTGGTGCGCGAGTACACGATGCCGCGCGAAAAGCTGCTCGGGCCGCCGCCCAGGGTGCATGCCCTCAATGGCGTGAGCTTCACCATCGAAGCCGGGCGCAGCCTGGGGATCGTGGGCGAATCGGGGTCGGGCAAGTCCACGCTCGCGCGGCTGGTGATGGCGCTGGACACCCCCACAGCGGGCAGCGTGAAGTTGCTGGGCCGCGACCTGCACGCCCTGCCGCGCGAAGCACTGCGGCTGGCCCGGCGCGACATCCAGATGGTGTTCCAGGACCCTTACGGCTCGCTCGATCCGCGCCAGACCGTGGGGCGCATCGTCACCGAGCCCCTGGCCGCCCAGGGCCAGGCCACGCGTGAGGAGCAGCACCAGCGTGCCACCGACGTGCTGGCCTCGGTGGGCCTGCGCCCCAACGACCTGCGCAAGTATCCGCACGAATTTTCCGGCGGCCAGCGGCAACGCATCGCGATCGCCCGCGCCCTCATCACGCGGCCGCGCCTGATCGTCGCGGACGAACCGGTCAGCGCCCTGGACGTGTCCGTGCAGGCTCAGGTTCTGAACCTCATGCAGGACTTGCAGACCGAGTTCGGCATCACCTACATGCTGATCAGCCATGACCTGGCGGTGGTGCACCACCTGTGCGACAACGTGGCCGTGCTCTGGCAGGGCCGCATCGTGGAGCAGGGTCCGCCCGAACGGCTGTTCCATGCGGCCGAACATCCCTATACCCGCGCCTTGCTGGAGGCCGTCCCGGAGGCGGAACCCAAGCGGCAAACCCCCCTTGCCATTTCTCGGCAAACTCGGGGATGATGCAAAACGAAAAATACTTTCTCAGCCTGGAGTTACCGACATGTTGAAACGCCGCACCGTGCTCACCACCGCTGCCCTGGCATCCTTGCCGCTGGCGCTGCCCCATGCCCTGGCCCAAGGCCGCAAGGATTCCGTCGTGCTGGCCATGACCCTGGAACCGACGCCGGGCCTGGACCCCACGGCCGGCGCGGCGTCGTCCATTGCGGAAATCACTCAGTACAACATCTACGAAACCCTGACCAAGATCAACTCGGACGGCACAGTCAGCCCGCTGCTGGCCGAGAGCTGGGAGGTGTCGCCCGACCTGCGCACCTACACCTTCAAGTTGCGGCGCGGCGTGAAGTTCCAGAACGGCGAGCCCTTCAACGCCCAGGCCGTCAAGTTCTCCTTCGAGCGCGCGGGCGCCGAAAAAAGTATCAACAAGGACAAGAGAACCTTCGCCACCATGGACACGGTCCAGGCGGTCGACGAGCACACGCTGGTGATCGTGAACAAGGAGCTCGATCCCGACTTCCTCTTCCTGATGGGTCAGGCCACCGCGATCATCGTGGAGCCCAAGAGCGCCGAGACGAACGCGACCAAGCCCGTGGGCACCGGGCCCTACAAGCTCGACAGCTGGACCAAGGGATCCTCCATCACCCTGAGCAAGTGGGACGGCTTTCGCAATCCCTCGGCCGCCAAGATTCGCCGCGTCACTTTCCGCTTCATCTCCGACCCGGCCGCTCAAGTGGCGGCGCTGCTTGCGGGCGACGTGGACGTCTTCCCGCGTGTCACGCCCCGCAGCGTGCCGCAATTCGCCGACAACCCGAAGTTCCAGGTGATCTCGTCGGGCTCGCGGGCCAAGACCATCCTGGCGATCAACAACAAGAAAAAGCCGCTGGACGACGTGCGGGTGCGGCGCGCCATCGCCGCGGCGGTCGACCGCAAGGCGGTGATACAGGGCGCCGGCGACGGCTATGGCGTTCCCATCGGCAGCCACTATGTCCCCGGCGCGTTCGGCTATGTCGACACCACGGGCGTCAACCCGTACAACCCCGAGAAGGCCAAGGCACTGCTCAAGGAAGCGGGCGTCACCACGCCGCTGGAACTCACGCTCACGCTGCCGCCTCCGCCCTACGCGCGCCAGGGCGGCGAGGTGATTGCCTCCCAGCTCGCCAAGATCGGCATCACTGCCAAGCTGCAGAACGTGGAATGGGCCCAGTGGCTCAGTGGGACCTACGGCAACAAGAACTACGACCTCACGATCGTTTCGCACGCGGAGCCGTTCGACCTGGGCAACTTCGACAAGCCGGACTACTACTGGGGCTACCAGTCGCCCAAGTTCAAGGAGCTCTACAGCAAGTACAAGAACTCGCCGCGTGCGGCCGACCGGGCCAAGCTGGTGGGTGACATCCAGCGCCTGCTGGCCGAGGACTGCGTCCACGCGTTCCTGTACCAACCGCAGTGGGTGACCGTCGCCCACAAGAATCTCA
>DATILF010000192.1:0-5180 GCA_035476755.1 Ramlibacter sp. | reverse complement strand
GCCGGCACGCTCCAGGGGCTGCGCTCCTGCCAGCGGCTGCCGTTACCGGGCAGGTCGAGCGCCATGACCCGGCTTGCGGCGCCCAGCCGGGAACCCAGCTGCCGCTGAAAGCCATTCCAGTGGCCGGCCTCCCGCGTGAGCCCGCGCAGCAGCAGCCAGGTGCTCATGGCGTGGCCCCATACCACTTGGCCATCCCGCGTTGACGCTGCTCGCCGGCGGCCGAGCCTTGGGGCAGCCAGGCCTGCGACGAGGCGGCGGCCCGCGTGACGAAATCCAGCAAGGGGAAGTGCCGGCGCAGCACCCGCTGCTGGCGATGGGCGATCAGGGGGTTGAAGATGCCGTCGCGCGAGAAGAGCTGGCGCGGGTTCTTCTTGACCCAAAGCCACGAGCCCATTTCCAGCGTCAAGGGCAGGAAGACGCTGGGCGGCTGCAAGCACGCCCGCAGGTACAGGTGATCCCACAGGTCGCCGTGCGCCAGGTACTGCCGGCTTTGCGGCTCGAACACGTAGGGGTGGTGATGGTTGCTCTGCTGGAATATCTCATGCAGCGCGTTGAGCTGCCCGAGATGGTGAATGGGGCCGCGCCGGTGCGCGAACGGAAACCAGATGCGATCGCGCAGGCCGAAACCGGAGTGGCAGTCCAGCGCCAGGCTGAACGGACGGCCCAGCAACTCGCGCTCCACCAGATCGCACAGCGCCGCGCTCTCCGCTTCCATCGCGTCACCCCGGGCACCGCGGTACCACGGCAGGCCTGCGCTGATGCGCTGGCCGCCCACGAGAAAAGGAACGCCATCTTGCGCATCCACCGGCGCATTGCGCATCAGGTCCACGCCGTTCGGATTCGCCCGGGTGCCGCGCAGCATGCCCCCGGGGTTGACGATGGGCATGAACACCAGCCGCACCCGCTCCAGCAAGGCGTGCAGCGAACTGTCCCAGGGCAGTCGCATCACAACGCTGTGCAGCCAGGCCATCACCACATTCGAGCCTATGCGCTCCAGTCCATGCACGCCACCAAAGAAGCCCACGGCCGAGACGGCTTCCGGGTTGCCGAGCGCGACGGTGTAGAGCGGCAACGTTTGATGCGGCACGGCACCGAGCCGCGCGGCTACACGGACCTGCGCGTGCGCTCCCGCCAGGGCGATCAGGCGCTCCAGTTCGTCGAGTTCGGGAACCGTATGCGCAATCAGTGCCTTCTCCACTCACGCAATCGCCAGAATTGCAGGGAAACGAATTCGGCCAGGCCGCGTAGCACTGCGGCCGCCAGCCCGAGAACCTGAACGGGTTGCGGTAGTCGAAGATTCATCGCCCCATCGTCGGGCATTCATGTTTCAGAACGATGAAATGGCAAAAAGCCCGGCCTCCCTCGGGAGACCGGGCAACCGGCTGCACCGGATTCTTCAGTGATGGTTGTCGCGGTCGTGTCAGGTGCCGATTCGGCCCCCGTCATTCTTGGTAATCACGATGGTGGCCGAACGCGGCCGCTTGCCCGCCCCATAGCCGGCATTGCTGGGCCATTGGCTGGTGTACTTGGTGGGGTCGGCGAGGTTGGCCTGCGCGGTGCTCTCGCCCGGGTGCTGGATATTGACGAAGATCGCCTTGCCATCCGGCGTTTCGCACAGGCCCGTGATTTCGCAGCCGGCCGGGCCCACCAGAAAGCGCTTGAGCGTGTCCGCGGTGGGTGCCTTGCCCACCGGGGTTTCGACCACCAGCGTGCCGCCCGCGGTCTTCGTGTAGGTCAGCGTCTTCTTGCCGCCGTCACCCACCTGGCCGGGAACGGCCGCCAGCATCATGCAGTTGGTCACGTCGGTATAGGCGCCGTCATCCGTCTGGATCCAGCAGATGCCGGTGGCCGGGCTGAACACCAGGCCGTCCGGGCTGGACATGTCCTGGTCGGCCGTCAGGCTGGAAATGTTGACCATGGCCTGGTCGGCGCCGGCTTCAGCCGCGAACAGATAGATGTCCCAGGTGAATGCGGTCGCGCCGGCGCCCCCCGTGCCTTCCTTCATCCGCAGCAAGTGCCCGTTCGGGTTGCCCACCTGTGCCGTGGAGCCTTTCATGTCCGTATAGACGCGGGGGTTGGCCGCGTCGGGCACGAGCTGGGAGGAGCCGGTGGGCTCGACGCGCCGGTTGCTGTTGTTGGTCAGCGTGTAATAGATTTCGCCGTTGGCGGGGTTGACGCCGCACCACTCGGGACGGTCCATCTTGGTGGCGCCCACCGCGTCGCCCGCCAGGCGGGTGTTGACGCAGATGTCGGCCAGGTCGGCAAAGGCGTAGGTGGCATAGCCCGTCACGGCGGCGTTGGCCATCGACAGCTCGATCCACTGGCCGGTTCCATCGGCATTGAACTTCGCGACATACAGCTTTCCGCTGTCCAGGTACTTGTCGCCGGTGGTCATGCGATCGGCCGGATTGGCGTCGGCGGCGCTCCAGCTCGCCGTGCTGACGAACTTGTACATGTACTCGTTGCGTGCGTCGTCGCCCATGTACACCGCCAGCGGCTGGCCGGCCACGGGCACGCTGAAAGCCGCGCTTTCGTGCGCCAGCCGGCCGAGCGCGGTGCGCTTCTTCGCCGTCCTGGTCTTGTCGTAGGGGTCCAGTTCGACCACGTAGCCCATGCCGTTCATTTCGTTGCGATAGTCGTCGCTGCCATCGGCGGAAGCGCCGATCTTGCTGTTGTTCCAGCGAGCGTACTTGTCGTCGCTGCCGGCGGTTTCCCAGCCATGGCGCGAAGCAGCCCCCTGGGTGCGGCCATAGCGATTCAAGGCCGTGACGCTCTTGTCGTTGCCGCGCGCGGTGTTGTCGGCGGCGCCGCGGGTGAAGTAGCCGAACCAGTTTTCCTCGCCGGTCAGGAACGTGCCCCAGGGGGTCTTGCCGGTGCCGCAGTTGTTCAGGGTGCCGCGGGTCTTCGTGCCCGTGGTCGAGAACTTCGTGACCATCAAGGCATTGCCTCGGGCCGGGCCGGCCACATCGATCTCCGTCAACGCCGTCAGGCGCCGGTTGAACGTGGAGCCATTCACGTACTCCCATTTGCCGGCGCTCTTGCGGACTTCCACTACGGATACACCGTGGATGGCCACTTCCTTGTCCACCTCGGCTGCGGGGCGCGGCAAGGTGGTGGTGCCGCCGTCGGCGTGCAAGAAGAACGAACTGAGCGTCTGGTCGGTCGTGGCCTCGTGGTTCACGGCCAGCAGGCCGCGTTCGGTTGCGCTGGTAGAGGGCTTGCCGTCCGCGGCCAGGCCGAACCATTCCATGCCGTCGTGATGGTCGCCGGCGCGGCTTTCGAAGTCGCTGTCCGTGCCGTCATTCTTGTAGGCTGCGGCGCTTGCGCTGAGCGGATCGCCGAGGGCATAGAGCACGGCTGCGGTATAGCCGGCGGGAACGCTGACCGTGTCGGCCAGGCTCTTGGATACCGCCGTGAAGCCAAGGAGCTTCTCCTGGGGCGTTGCGGCCGCGGCTGCGTCATTGCCGCCGCCACAGGCCGTCACACCCAGCCCACCCAGCACTGCGACACCGACTGTGCCTGCGCTTGCGCGCAGCAGCCCGCGCCGGCTCAGGCGCGCCTGAAGCACCGAGTCGAAAGTGGGATTGCCGGAAACGTTGGAGTTTTCTTCGTTGAAGTCGATCGCCTGGTACGGCAGATCCGAGGACTTTTGCATTTTGGGATTCCTGATTGTTGAAAGGCGTGTGGACGCCTCGGCAATCTAGGGAACCTGCGTGTCCTGAACGTGACCGTTTCTTGAAACCTGTGTGACTGCCCCGCCCCTGCGGCAATGCACGCGTGTCGGCCGAGCCTTGCGCCGCGGTCTAGAAACGTACGCCCGCCGAGAGCCGCAGGCTGTCCTGCGGGGCGGGGGCGAAGCTGGAATCGTAGGACAGCCGCATGTAGTAGCGCGGCCAGTCATAGCTGAGCGACAGGCCCAGGCGCTGGCCAGTGCCGCGGTTCAGCTGGAGCGAGAGCGATCGCCCGTCACCCCAGCGGTAACCCCCGCCGATATTCACCACCGGAAAAGAAGCCGCGCTCGGGATGCCGAGCCCGTGCGGATGAGGGCTCATGCCGCTCTCAGCGCCCACCCGCGCGAACCAGTTGCGACCGGCCTGGACCGACAGGCCGACGCCGGGTGCCTCGCCCCGCGATGGCGCCAGCCCGTAATCGGCCGCGAACGCCTGGGCGCTTGCCTGCAACGGGCAGGCGAAGGCACCAGCTGCCAGCAACGGCAGCCACGCCGAGAGCGTAAAAGCTGAACGCATGAGTTCAATGTAGTCCTTGCCGGCCCATTCGCCCAGTCCTCGTGGATAGGATGTGGCTTCGGCACGACGAATGCCGGTTCCGATCAGCCGGCCATCACTGCCTCGGCCAGCCGTTCGGCGGTCGTGCGGGCCTGGGTCTCGTCACGCGCTTCCACCATGACGCGCAGCACGGGCTCGGTGCCACTGGGACGGATCAGTACGCGGCCATGGCCATTGAGTTCGCGCTCGGCGCGTTGCGTTTCGCTGGCCAGGGCCTCGCTCTTCGTCCAGTCCTGGCCCGCCTGCAGGCGCACATTGATCAGCGTTTGCGGGAACAGGGTCACGCCCTGGAGCAGCTGCGCCAGGGAACGCCCGCTGCCCACGCAGGCCTTGAGCACCTGCAAGGCGCTGATGAGGCCGTCGCCGGTGGTGTGCTTGTCCAGCGCCAGCAAGTGGCCGGAGCCTTCGCCGCCCAGGAGCCAGCCGCGCTTTTCCAGCTCCTCGAGCACGTAGCGGTCGCCGACCTTGGCACGCACGAACTCCACGCCACGCGACCGCAGGGCCACCTCCACCGCCATGTTGGTCATGAGGGTGCCCACCACGCCCGGCAAGGCTTCACCCCGATCCAGGCGGTCGGACGCCATCAGGTAGAGCAGTTCGTCGCCGTTGTACAGGCGGCCCTGGGCATCCACCACCTGCAGCCGGTCGGCGTCGCCATCCAGCGCGATGCCGAAGTCGGCCTTGTGCTCCCGCACTGCCTTCACCAGTGCCTGCGGGTGCGTAGCGCCGACCTTGTCGTTGATGTTCATGCCGTCCGGCGAGCAGCCGATGCAGATCACTTCGGCGCCGAGCTCATGGAACACCTTGGGGGCGATGTGATAGGCGGCGCCATGCGCGGCATCCACCACGATCGACAAGCCCCGCAAGGTCAGGTCGTTGGCGAAGGTGCTCTTG
>DATILF010000191.1:0-19890 GCA_035476755.1 Ramlibacter sp. | reverse complement strand
CGCCTGCGCAAGTTCGCCCGCGAAGGCGCGGCCGACGAGCTGGACCTGGACGACACCATCCGTTCCACGGCGGCGAACGCCGGCTACCTGGACATCAAGATGGTGCCCGAGCGCCACAACAACGTGAAGATCCTGCTGCTGATGGATGTCGGCGGAACGATGGACGAGCACATCCACCGGGTGGAAGAGATGTTCTCGGCCGCCAAGGCCGAGTTCAAGCACCTGGAGTTCTACTACTTCCACAACTGCGTCTATGACTTCATGTGGAAGAACAACCGGCGCCGCTTCTCCGAGAAGTTCGCCACCTGGGACATCATCCGCAAGTACAACAAGGACTACAAGCTCATCTTCGTCGGCGACGCGACCATGAGCCCCTACGAGATCCTGCAGCCCGGCGGGAGCGTGGAGTACAACAACGAGGAAGCCGGCGCCGAGTGGATCCAGCGCCTCACCAACGCCTTCCCCAAATTCGCCTGGGTCAACCCGGAACCCCAAGGCGTCTGGCAGTACCGCCAGAGCATCAGCGTCATCCAGCAGCTGATGAACCAGCGCATGTACCCGCTCACGATCAAGGGCCTGGAAGAAGCGATGCGGCTGCTGTCGAAGTGACCCGGGGCCCCGCCCCTCCTGCGCGCTTCGCGCCCAAGCCCCTCTTCCCCGCGCTCTGCGCGGTTGACCCCCTCCTCCCTCCGCCCGGCGGAGGGAGGCCGGGAGGGAGGTGCAAACAGTTCGGCCGGAACGGCGGCACTGAAGGCTTGGCATTTACAATGCCAAGCCTTCAGTGCCGCCGTAGTTCAATGGATAGAACGAGCGCCTCCTAAGCGCTAGATACAGGTTCGATTCCTGTCGGTGGTACCACGCGCCTAGCACACCTCGGGCCGCGCATTACCAGTGAAATTCCTAGGCCAGCTGTCGGCGTTCTCCTACAGACACGGCCACCTCAGCAGTTAACCTGTTGCAACGCCAAGTTCAATTGGTTACAGCTGTGACGAGCACCTTTCACACCCGTCATTGCTTCGTCAAAAGCCGGCTCTACGATGGTAGATACCCCGCAAAGAGAGAACCAGGTCAAGCAAGACAGCAGAGAGAGGTTTACATGTCGTCTGCAAATTTCCGGCTCGAGAGCAACCATCCCATCGCCGGCCGGCTGTTGCCCGTGTCGGGCTGCCAACAATATTTCTACAGTGACCGCGCCCTGGCCGTCGCCATGGCCGCGAAAAGCGTGACCACCCCGATGGGCCAGGAAATCCGCGTGGTGCACATCCCCACGGGTGAGGTCGTCTTCAGGAAAGCGGCGGCCCCCCGGCCTGAGGTGTTCGACGACGCCTGACCCCCGGCGCCCCGCCGGGCTCACGGGCGCCCAGAGCGCAGGGTCCGGCTGAGCAGCATCACGGGCAGCAAGCCCACCAGTACCAGCGCAAGCGAAGGAAGCGCCGCTTCCCCAAGCCGCTCGTCGCGCGCCAGCTGGTAAGCCACCACCGCCAGGGTGTCCGTGTCGAAGGGCCGCAGAACCATGGTGGCCGGCAGTTCCTTCATCACGTCAACGAACACCAGCAGCGCGGCGGCCATGGTCGAGCGCTTCAGCAGCGGCCAGTGCACCCGGGCCAGCAAGCCGAATCCGCCAGCGCCGAGCATGCGTGCGCTATCGTCCAGGCTGCCGGGAATGCGGGCATAGCCACTTTGCACCGACTGCAGGGCCACCGACACGAAACGCACCAGGTAAGCCCAGACGACGCCCAGGGCCGTGGCCGTGACCCAGCCCCCGATGCCGGAGGCAGGAGCCGCGGCCTGCAGCCATCCCACGGGCAACAGCAGGCCAACCACGATGACGGCGCCGGGCACGGCATAGCCCAGGCCCGCGAGTTGCACCACCCCCCGGGTGAGCGCATCGGGCGCCCGCCGGAGGCTGAAGGCCATCAACAGGGCCAGCAAGACGGCCAGAACAGCGCTGATGGCCCCCAGCCGCATGCTGTTGAACGCCCATTCGGCGAACCGGTCCCAGGGCAATACCGACCAGTCCGCCGCGAGCGGCCGCAACATGAACAGGACGGGCAGCACGAAGCCCATCAGCACGGGCACGGCACACAGGCACCAGGCCTTGGCCATGGGCCACCCCTGCAGCCGCATCGGCTGGGCGTCGGCCGAGCCCGCGCGGCCCCCGCGCGAGGACGCAAAGCGCAATCGCCGCTGGGCGCGCCGCTCCAGCGCCAGCAGCACGGCGACCACCACCAGCAGCAGGGTGGCCAGCTGCGCCGCGGCGATGCGATTGTCCATCGCCAGCCAGGCCTTGTAGATGCCGGTGGTGAAAGTCTGGATGCCGAAATAGCTGGAAACGCCGAAGTCGGCCAGCGTTTCCATCAGGGCCAGGGCCACCCCGGCCGCAACCGCGGGCCGCGCCAGCGGAATCGCGACGCGCCGGATGCGCCGGCGCAGCGGCGCGCCCAGCAGGCGAGCGGCCTCCATCAGGTGGCCGGCGCGTTCGCTCAGGGCCGTGCGCGCCAACAGGTACACATAGGGGTAAAGGGAAAAGATGAAGACCCAGGCAGCGCCGCCGAAACTGCGGATCTCGGGAAACACCCGCCCCTCCAGTCCGAAAGCCGCGCGCAGGCCGGTCTGCAGCGGGCCGCTGAACTGAAGAAAGTCCGTGTAGGCGTAGGCCACCACATAGGCCGGCATGGCCAGGGGCAGTAGCAGCAGCCACTCGAACACCCGGCGCCCGGGAAAGTCGAACAGGGTCACCGTGACCGCCGTGGCGCCGCCGACCAGCGCCACACCAACACCCACCACCAAGCACAAGCCGAGGCTGGTGACCACGTAACCGGGCAAGACCGTGCGGCTCATCTCCCCCAGCACCTGGGCGCTGGCGCCGCTCCATTGAAGCCAGGAGGCCAGCACCGCCAAGACGGGCAGCACCAGGATCAGCGCCAGCAGCAACAGGGACAGGTCTTGGAGCCGGCGCACGCGGGAGTTCTTTCAGCGGGCATGGCCCGATTGATGCAAATGAGAATTGTAAGCATCTACAATGGGTCATGTTCGTCGAAGTCTCGCAACTGAGGGTCGAATACCCGGGCCGGCCGCATCCGGCGGTGGACGGCGTGACGTTCGGCCTGCGCGCCGGCGACATCGGTGTGCTGATCGGCCCCTCGGGCTGCGGCAAGACGACGCTGCTGCGCGCGGTGGCGGGCCTGGAGCGAGCCACCGCGGGTGAAATCCGCATCTCCGGCGCGGTCGTCGCCAGTGCGTCCCTGCATGTGCCCGCGGAAGCGCGGCGCATCGGCATGGTGTTCCAGGACTACGCCCTTTTCCCGCACATCGACGTGGGGCACAACGTCGGCTTCGGCATTCACCACCTGCCCAAGGCCGAGCGCATGGCCCGCGTCAAGGAGGTGCTGGAACTGGTGGGGCTGGACGGCGCCCAGCGGCGCTTTCCGCATGAGCTCTCCGGTGGCCAGCAGCAGCGCGTGGCGCTGGCGCGCGCCCTCGCCCCCCGGCCGCAGCTGCTGCTGCTGGACGAACCCTTCTCCAACCTGGATGTGGACTTGCGCGAACGCCTGGCGCACGAAATCCGCGGCATCCTGAAAGCGGCCCAGGCCACGGCGCTCTTCGTCACGCACGATCAGCTCGAGGCTTTTGCCATCGGCGATGTGATCGGCGTCATGCACGAGGGCCAGCTGCACCAGTGGGACGACGCGTACACGCTGTACCACCGGCCGGCCACGCGCTTCGTCGCCGACTTCATCGGGCATGGCGTGTTCGCGCCGGCCACCCTGCGCGAGGTCAACAACCAAGTCATCGTGCAAACGCCCCTGGGCGAGTTGACCGATGTGGCCGAATGCCCCCTGCCCTGCGCTTTCGCCTCCGGTGAATGCGACGTGCTGCTGCGCGCCGACGACATCGTTCATGACGACGATGCGCCCGTGAAAGCCGAGATCGTGCGCAAGGCCTTTCGCGGCTCCGAGTTCCTGTACACCTTGCGCCTGGCCAGCGGCCAGACCGTGCTGGCCCATGTGCCCAGCCACCACGACCACAAGATCGGCGAATGGATCGGCATCCGCGCCGAGGTGGACCACGTCGTCACCTTCAACCGCGCCTGCCCCGTGAATGGCCGTGAACTGTGCCAGATGCCGTGCCGCGTGTCGGCGGGAGAGCCGATGGCGGCGCCGCTACCGCAACCGCTATCGCGACCGCTCCCGCAGGCCGTCAACCGCTGACCGCAAATCGGCGGCCCAGGCCCGGCGGTCGCGCCCCTGCGCCAGCTGCGGCTCCCCATAGCGCACCACCGCCAGGATCGGCGGGCCGGACAACGTGCGCCAGATCGACCCCAGCAGCGTGTCGTCGCCGATGTAGCAGGGCGTGAGGCTGGGCGTGCGCGTGGCGGCGTCGATGAAGCTCAGGGCCACCGGCTGCACCGGCGCCTGCGCTGAGATCGCGGCCTGGATCAGGTTGGCATGAAAAGGCAGCAAGGACACGCCATCGCTCGTCGTGCCCTCGGGGAAAACCCCCAGCACATCGCCCTGGTGCAGGCTGTCCGCTATCTGGTGGACCACCCGCAGGGCATCGCGGCGCGACTCACGCTCGATGTACAGGGTGCCGGCGCCCGTGGCCAGCGTGCCGATCACTGGCCAATGCCGCACATCGGCCTTGGACACGAAGCGGCAGTGGCGCGCCGCATGCATGACCAGGATGTCCAGCCACGAGATGTGGTTGGCGACCAGCAGCATGGGACCGGTGACCGGTGGTTGTCCACGCAACTCCACGTGAACGCCCAGGTGCGCCAGCATGCGCAACGCCCAGGCCTGCACCCGCGCATCGCGTTGCGGCTGGCCCAGGCGAGGAAAGAGAATGGCGATGGTGAGAAGGCCGCCTACCGCGTGCGCGAAGCCGCGGGTAAGGCGCCAGGCCGCGCGCAGGGATTTCATGCGGGGGCGGCGTTCAGGCGCGTTCCCAGCCTTCGTACGCGAGCTGGCCGGCGACCAGCGTGCAGCGGACGCGGCCCGGCAATTCGTAGCCCGAAAACGGCGTGTGCTTGCCCTGGCTGCGCAGCGCCCCGGGCGTGACCGCCCATTCGGCCTGCGGATCGAACACACAAACGTCCGCGATGCCACCCTCGACCAGCTGGCCCATGCTGGCCTGCAAGGTACCGAGCGCCGTGCCCAGCACCTTCGCCGGTTCGCTCGTGAGAACCGCAAGCGAGCGGGGCAGGCCCGCGCCGGTTTCCTGGCCCCACTTCAGCGCCAGGCTCAGCAGTAGTTCCAGGCCGGTCGCGCCCGGCTCTGCTTCGGCGAAGGGCAGCGTCTTGGCATCCTCGTCCACCGGCGTATGGTCCGACACCAGCGCGTCGATGGTGCCGTCGCCCAACGCCTCGCGCAGGGCGTCGCGGTCGCGCTGCTGGCGCAGCGGCGGGTTCAGGCGCATGCGGCTGTCGAAATAGCCGATGTCGTGGTCGGTGAGGTGGAGTGAATTGATGCTCACGTCGCAGGTGACGGGCAAGCCCTCGTCCTTCGCGCGCCGCACCAGTTCAACCCCGGCGGCACTGCTGATGCGGCACAGGTGGACGCGGGCGCCGGTCGATTTCATCAGCTCGAAAATGGTGTGCAGGGCGATCGTCTCCGCGGCCACGGGCACGCCCGACAGGCCCAGGCGGGTAGCCAGCGCGCCACTCGCCGCGACGCCGCGGCCCAGGTGCAGCTCTTGCGGACGCAGCCAGGTGGTGTAGCCGAAAGTGGCCGCGTACTGCAAGGCGCGCTGCAGCACCTGCGTGTTGGACAGCGGCACCTCGGCCTGGCTGAAGCCGACGCAGCCGGCCTCCGTCAGTTCCACCATCTCGGTCAGCACCTCGCCTTGCAGGTCGCGCGTGAGCGCGCCCAGCGGAAAGACCCGCGCCTGGTGCAATTTCTCGGCGCGGAACTTGAGCATTTCAACCAGGCCGGGCTCGTCCAGCACCGGATCGGTGTCGGGAGGGCAGACCACGCTGCTGATGCCCCCGGCCACCGCAGCCGCCATTTCGCTCTCCAGCATGCCTTCGTGCTCGTGGCCCGGCTCGCGCAGCCGCGCCGCCAGGTCCACCAGGCCGGGCGCCACGATGCAGCCCGTTGCATCGATGACCTTGCTGGGCGAGAAGCCGGGCGCGATGTTGCGGATCGCCAGCACGCGGCCCGCCGCCAGGGCGACGTCGCAGACTTCGTCGAAGTTGGAAGCCGGGTCGATCACCCGGCCGTTTTTGATGAGGATTTTCATGCTTCGTTCCCGGCAACGATGCTCATGACGGCCATGCGAACCGCTATGCCGAAAGTCACCTGCGGCAGGATCACGCTCTGCTTGCCATCGACCACGGCCGAGTCGATCTCGACGCCGCGGTTGATGGGCCCCGGGTGCATCACGATGGCATCGGGCTTGGCCAGCTGGAGTTTCTCGGGCGTGAGGCCGAAGCTCTTGAAGAACTCCTGCGACGAGGGCAACAGCGCCCCGCTCATGCGCTCGTTCTGCAGGCGCAGCATGATGACCACATCGCAGCCGCGGATGCCCTCTTCCAGTGTGTGGCAGACCCGCACGCCCATCTGCGCCATGTCGGCGGGCACCAGGGTCTTGGGGCCGACCACCCGCACCTCGGCGCAGCCCAGGGTGGTGAGCGCATGGATGTCCGAGCGGGCCACCCGCGAATGCAGCACGTCCCCGACGACGGCCACGGTGAGGTTGGAGAAATCCTTCTTGTAGTGACGGATGGTGTACATGTCCAGCAGCCCCTGCGTGGGGTGCGCATGGCGGCCATCGCCGGCGTTGATCACGTGCACGTGCGGCGCCACGTGCTGCGCGATCAGGTAGGGTGCGCCCGATTCGCTGTGCCGCACCACGAACAGGTCGGCGGCCATGGCCGAGAGGTTGGCGATGGTGTCCAGCAGCGACTCGCCCTTGGACGCCGACGACCGCGCGATATCCAGGTTGATCACGTCGGCCGAGAGGCGCGTGGCCGCGATCTCGAAGGTGGTGCGGGTGCGGGTCGAGTTCTCGAAAAACAGGTTGAAGACGCTCTTGCCGCGCAGGAGCGGCACCTTCTTGACCTCGCGGTCGCTCACGCTCACGAAGCTGGCCGCGGTGTCCAGGATGTGGGTGACGATCTCGCGCGGCAGGCCCTCGACGGACAGCAGGTGGACCAGTTCACCGTTCTTGTTGAGTTGGGGATTTCTTTTGTAGAGCATGTCAGGACTCCGCCGTCGGGTCGCGGCCTTCCACCTTGAAACTGAACTGGCCGTGCGCGTCGCGCGCGAGTTCGAGGGACTCGGAGGGTGGCAGGGCGACCCGCGCGGCGGCAAAGTCCGCCTGCACGGGCAGCTCGCGCCCGCCCCGGTCCACCAGCACCGCCAGCTTCACGCTGGCCGGCCGGCCGTAATCGAACAGCTCGTTGAGCACGGCCCGGATGGTGCGGCCGGTGTACAGCACGTCATCGAGCACGATGATGTGGGAATCATTGACGTCGAAGTCCAGCTGCGTCTGCTGGCCCGCGCCGGACAAGCCGCGCTTGGAGAAATCGTCGCGGTGCATGGCCGAGGAGATCACCCCCGCCTGGCCCGGCAAGCCCAGGTCACTGTGCAGGCGTTCAGCCAGCCAGGCCCCGCCGGAGGTGATGCCGACGAGCCGCGCGCCCGGCGTACACAGCGGCCGGACCCCGCGCACCAGCTCGCCGTAGAGCGCTTCGGCATCGAGCACAAGTTTCACGGCAATCCCCTCAAAAACTGTTCAAGAATGACGCAGGCCGCGCCCGCATCGGCATCGCGCGCACCCTGCGCCGCGGCCTCGGTGGTGCTGTAGCGCTCGTCCACCTCGTACACGGCAAGCTTCAGCCGGCCCCGCAACTGCCGCGCGAATTTCCGCGCCCGCGCCGTATTGTCGTGGCTGGCGCCGTCCGGGTGAAAGGGCACCCCCACCACGAGGGCATCAGGCTGCCATTCGCGCACCCGGGCCTCGGCCTGGACCAGGCGGGCATCGCCCTCGGCCTTGATCGTGGTCTGGGGCGTGGCGCTGCGCAGCATGCGGTTGCCCACGGCCACGCCGGTGCGCTTGAGGCCGTAGTCGAAAGCGAGAAAAGTCTGGAAGTGGGCGGGGACGTCGGGCTGGGCCGGCAGGCTCATGCCACCCTCCGCCGGGGCGCCGCCAGCACGATGCGCTTCGCCGGGGCGGCCAGGCACGCCATCAGCCATGCCCCGCATCGGGCGACAGCATCCAGGACTGAAGGCCCAGCAGCGACAAGGCCTTGTCGTAACGCTGTTCCACTGGCGTGTCGAAAATGACGGACAGGTCGGCGCCAACCGTGAGCCAGCTGTTCTCGGCCAGTTCGGATTCGAGCTGGCCTTCGCCCCAGGCCGAATAGCCCAGGGAAACGAGCACCTTGCGCGGGCCCGCACCCGTCGACAGGGCTTCGAGGACGTCCTTGGAGGTGGTCATCTCCAGGCCGCCGGGGATGGTCATGGTCGAGGCGTAAACCGGCTCGCTGGGGGCGGCATCGGGTGCGAAGACAGCTTCGTGCAGCACGAAGCCCCGCTCGGTCTGGACCGGCCCCCCCTGGAAAACCGGCGACTTGGCCAGATCGTTGCGGCCCAGCGGCAACTCGACCTTGTCGAACAGGTGGCCGAGGTTGATGTCGCTCGGTTTGTTGATGACGAGGCCGAGGGCGCCGCGGGCACTGTGCTCGCACAGGTACACCACGCTCTTGGCAAAAGCCTCATCCTCCAGGCCCGGCATCGCGATGAGGAAGTGATGCGTCAGGTTGATCGAATCGGCATCGGCAGGCATGGGAGCATTTTAGCTTCAGCACACAATCGCGCATGGAATCGACGTATCCCGTTGGGCTGATGTGGTTTCGCCGGGACCTGCGGGGACACGACAACGCGGCGCTGTACCACGCGCTGAAATCGTGTGCGCAGGTCCACTGCGTCTTCGTGTTCGACACACGGATCCTGGTGCCGCTGGACCGCCAGGACCGGCGCGTCGGGTTCATCCGCGAGTCGTGCGTGCAGCTGGACGCGAAGTTGCGAGCGTGGGCAGGCTCCCCGGACGCCGGCCTGATCGTCCGCCACGCCGAGGGCGGCGCCGAGATTGCACGCCTGGCCCGCGAACTGAATGTGCAGGCCGTCTTCGCGAACCACGACGACGAACCGGCTGCGCTGGCGCGTGACAGCGAGGTCGGCGCCGCGCTCGCGGTTGACGGCATCGCTTTTCACACCTTCAAGGACCACGTCATTTTCGAGCGCGCCGAATTGCTCACGCAAGGCGGCACGCCCTATTCGGTGTTCACGCCCTACAAGAACGCCTGGCTGCGCAAGGTGGACGCGTTCTACCTGAGCGCCTATCCCGTGGCGCGCTACACAAGGTCGCTGGCGCGGCGTCCCGCCACGTACATGGGGCACACGCCGTCGCTCGCCGAACTCGGCTTTGAGCAGGGCCCGCGGAGTGAGCTCGCCCTGATGGCTGGGGCCGAGGGTGGGCGCCGCTTGTTCGAGGACTTCATCCGCCGCATGGACCGCTACGAAGAGGCACGCAATTTCCCGGCCCTGAAGGGGCCGAGTTATCTAGGCGTTCACTTGCGCTTTGGCACGGTGTCCATCCGCGAACTGGCTTCCGCGGCGCACGCCCGTGCCGCAGCGAGCCCAGGTGCCGCCACATGGCTGAGCGAGCTGATCTGGCGCGACTTCTTTGCGCAGGTGCTGGCCAACTTTCCCCATGTGGTGGATGCGCAGGGCAACAGCCACAGCTTCAAGCGCGACCATGACGCCATCGAATGGGAACAGGGCGCCCTCGCCCAGGCCTTGTTCCAGGCGTGGTGCGAAGGGCGCACCGGCTACCCGCTGGTCGATGCGGCCATGGCGCAGATCAACCAGACCGGCTACATGCACAACCGCCTTCGCATGGTGGTGGCGAGCTTCCTGACCAAGAGCCTCGGGCTGGACTGGCGCTGGGGCGAACGGTACTTTGCCCGGCACCTGAACGATTACGAGCTGGCGTCCAACAATGGCGGCTGGCAGTGGGCCAGCTCTTCGGGCTGCGACGCCCAGCCTTACTTCCGCATATTCAACCCGGTCAGCCAGAGCCGGAAGTTCGACCCTGACGGCCGGTTCATCCGGCGTTACGTGCCGCAACTGGCGGTGCTACAGGGACAGGCCCTGCATGCGCCATGGACAGCGCGGCCGGAGGAACTCGAAGCGGCCGGCCTGGTCCTGGGCCGGGACTATCCGGCACCGTTGGTGGACCACGGCGAGGCGCGCCAGCGCACCCTGGCGCGCTATGCGGCCGTGAAAGGGCAAGGGAGCGCGGCCGCATGAGCGGCCCCGCGCGGACGACGACTCAGGCGAGCGCCGCCGCCGTGCAGTAGTGCTTCACCAAGCTGAGCAGCTCTTCTTCCGAATAGGGCTTGCCCAGGTAGTGATCGACGCCCAGTTCGCGTGCGTGCTCGCGATGCTTCTCGGCAATGCGCGAGGTGATCATGATGATCGGCAGGTCCTTCAGCCGCACGTCGCCACGGATGTTGCGTGCCAGGTCGAAACCGTCCATGCGGGGCATCTCGATGTCCGAGAGCACCACCGTCGGCTTTTCTTCGGCCAGGCGCTCCAGCGCCTGCAGGCCGTCGGCCGCGAGCGACACGCGATAGCCTTCGCGTTGCAACAGGCGCTGTGTCACGCGGCGCACCGTGATCGAATCGTCCACCACCAGGATCAGCGGGATCTGCGGCGCGACGGGCGCCAGCGGCACGACCGGCACACCGCTGGCGGCCGAAGCCGCTTGCTCCAGCATCTCCGGCTGCGCATGGTCGGCACTGAGCTGGCGGGCCTGCTCGCCGTACACCGTGGTGAGGGCCACCGGGTTGTAGATCAGCACCACGGCGCCCGACGCGAGCACCGTCATGCCGGCCAGGCCGGGCAGGCGGGCCAGCTGCGGGCCGAGGTTCTTCACCACCACTTCCTGGTTGCCCAGCACTTCGTCCACGTGCACGGCGATTCGCTGCGCAGCGCTTCGGAACACCACCACCGGCAAGGTCTTCGACTGAGGCTCGGTGCTGCGCTGAGATGCCTGAAGCAGGGCGCCTGACCAGAAGAAGGGCAGCTGGTCGGCGCCGAGCTCGTAGAAGCCGGTGTTGTAGGCGTGCTGCACTTCCTTGGCCGTGGCACGGCGCACGATTTCCACCACGTTGGCCGGCACCCCGATGGAAAGGCTGCCACTGCGAATCATCACCACCTGCGTCACGGCGGTGGTCAGCGGCAGCACCAGCTTGAAGTTGGTGCCCTGGCCCGCCGCCGTGGTGGTCTGGATGCGGCCGCCCAGCGCGTTCACTTCGGCCCGCACCACGTCCATGCCGATGCCGCGGCCCGACAGCTCGGTCACGTGCGTGGCCGTGGAGAAGCCCGGCATGAAGATCAGGTTGGCGGCATCGTGGTCGGTCAATTCCTGGCCCGGTGCCAGCAGGCCCTGCTGCAAGGCCTTTTCGCGAATGCGCGGCAGGTTCAGGCCGGCGCCATCGTCGCTGAACTCCACGGACACGTCGTTGCCTTCATGGTGCAACCCGATGAGGATGGTGCCCGTGGGGTCCTTGCCGGCCGCCGCGCGGCTGGCCGGATCCTCGATGCCGTGCGCGACGCAATTGCGCAGCAGGTGTTCGAACGCCGGCGTCATGCGGTCGAGCACGCCGCGGTCCATTTCGATCGAGCCGCCAGTGATGTCCAGCTTCACCAGTTTGCCGGCTTCCTTGGAAGCCAGCCGGATCACACGGTACAGGCGGTCGGCGATGCCTTCGAACTCCACCATGCGGGTGCGCAACAGGTCGCGCTGCAATTCGCGTGTCTGCCGGGCCTGGGCGATCAGGTCGTCCTCGGTGGATTCCACGGTGCGCTGCAGGTTGCGCTGCACGGTGGCCACGTCGTTCACCGATTCGGCCATCATGCGCGTGAGTTCCTGCACCCGCGTGAAGCGGTCGAACTCGAGCGGGTCGAACCCGGCGGCCGAATCCTTGGCCTGCGCCAGGCGCGACTGCATCTGCGATTCAGCCTGCAGCTCGATGTCGCGCAACTGGGCGCGCAAGCGGTCCAGGTTGCCCGTGAGATCCGTGAGCGAGCCGCGCAGCTGGCGCAATTCGGCCTCAAGGCGCGAACGGGTGATCATCACCTCGCCGGCCTGGTTGACCAGGCGGTCGAGCAGCTGCGAGCGCACCCGCACGGCCTGGTTGGCCGCGGCGCGCTGCGGCGCCAGGTTGGTGACCGCAGGGCGTGCCAGCAGGGCCCGAGCGGGTAGGGACGCCTGTGCCTGCACGGGCGCTTCGGCCAGGTTCCCGGGCTCGGCCGCGGCTTGCGGCTCAACCGGTGCCTCGTGCTGGACCACCGTTTCCACAGGCACGCCGACGGCGCGCACGTGGTCGAAATTGGCCTGCATGCCGTCGAAACGGTGCAGCAAAGGCTCGATGTTGCCAGCGTCGACCGCTTCGGATCCGAGGTACTCGATCTCGGATTCCATGCGGTGCGCCAACTCGCCCAGGCGCAAGGCGCCGGCCAGGCGGGCGCTGCCTTTGAGGGTGTGCAGGACGCGCAGCACTTCGTCACGCGCGCTGCGGTTGTCCGGTCGGGCCGACCATTGGCGCAAGGCGCCGCCGAGTTGCGGCATCAGCTCGATGGCCTCTTCCTCGAAGATCGGGAACAAGTCAGGGTCCACCGCGTCGACGATGTCGATGCCTTCCTCGTCATCGTCGTCGTTGAAGCCGACCGCGATGGCCTCCACGATCTTCGGTTGCGCGGCGGGCACCGGCACGGCCTGGAGCGTAGACT
This sequence comes from Ramlibacter sp., assembly GCA_035476755.1. Taxonomy (GTDB): domain Bacteria; phylum Pseudomonadota; class Gammaproteobacteria; order Burkholderiales; family Burkholderiaceae_C; genus Ramlibacter. Next base: position 7,090 of record DATILF010000191.1, on the reverse strand, counting down.
CGGCAGGCGCTGCGGGCGGCTCGAAGCTCAGCATCGGCTCGGCCGCCTCGGCCGCCTCGGCCGCCTCGGCCGGCTCGGTGGCGGGTTCGGGCTGCAGTTCGGGTTCCGGCTGGGCGCCCATCACGACTTCGGCGGCGACGGGTTCGTCCAGGTCGCCAAAGGACAGGTCGGCCAGCTCGTTCTCGGGCAAGTCACCGCGCTGGGGAACTTCCAGATCCTTCAGCGCCACCAGCGCTTCGATGACGCCCGGACTGGAATCCTTCAGGAAGCCAGCCGCGAACTGGTGCAGCAGGCGGCGGATTTCCTCGGCCGCGTCGTTGAAGGCCTTGCCATGGGCAGCGGTTCCCCAGGCGAGCGACTGCGTCTGATGCAGGCTGCTTTCCAAAGCGCGCGCTATGTCGGACAGGGTGTGGAAGCCAACCGTGGCGGAGCTCCCCGCGAGCGCGTGGGCCAGGCCAACGGTCGAATCAGGCACGGGGTGGTTGAGTTCCAGGGCCCATTCGGCGACCTCCGTCGCCAGCCGGCGTGACCACTCATCGGCCTCGTTCAGGTAAACGTTGTACAAGGGGATGCCGATGCGCAGCGACCCGATCACCTTGACCTGGTCGTCGACCTCGGCAGCAACAGGTTCCGGCGCCACTTCGAAGGCGATGTCGGGCTCAGCCTGCGGCTCGGGTTCGGCCTCGGGCGCCGCCGGCAGATCCAGGTCGGCCAGGACATCCTCGATCTGCGCCACATCGATGATGGGCTCGACAGGGGCGATGCTGGCCACCTCGACCGCGGCTTGCGCGACGGGCGTCACGCTCGTGGCCGCATCCGGCAGGCCGAACTGAGCCATGTCGATCATCAGCTCGCCCTCGGGCGCGTCGAAGGTGATTTCGACGCCAGGCAGGACCGGCGCCTGCGGCGGCTGCGCAAAAATAGCCGCGTCCATCTCGGGCGTGGGCGCCGCGCCCGACACGTTCGACAGGCTGGAAAAATCGATGCCTTCGATCTCCATCACCGATACGTTCGACGGCTCCGGTTCGGGGCGCAGCACGATCGTGGGCGACGGCTCGAAGTCGAAGTCGGGGGGCAGTTCGTCGGGCGCCAATTCGGCGGCCACCGGCGGATCCAGCCGGATCACCTGCGTGGCATTGAACGAAGCAGGGCCTTCGGACGCCACGTCTTCGGCAGGCGCCGGCTCGGCGGAGGCCGGTGCCGCGTCCATGTTCAGGTCGAATTCGAGCGAGAAGTCCTCGACAGGTGCTGGCTCGGGCGCGGACGGTGCCGGCTCAGGCGTCTGCAACGCCTCCACCAGCGCCGGCGCAGCGTCAACCTCGATCACGTCCACGGCCACCGGCAACGCAGGAACGGCGAAGAACGTCTCGGCCAGCGCCAGCGGCGCGATCAGGGGCTCGACGGCCCCCGGCGTCTCCAGCACGGGCTCGATAGCGGCCACCGGCGGCAGCACGAGCGGCACCAGGCGGTTCTCGGTGCGGAAGGTATCGGCGACGCCGCGGAACATGCCGGCCTTCCAGGCGCCGTCGGTGTGTGCAGCGATATCCTCCACCCAGCGGCTGAAGCCATGCATGGCGTCACCCGTCAGGCTGCGCAGCGCGTCGTTGGCCGACTTCTGGTCCGCCAGCCAGGTATTGAGGACCTGCTCCAGCGACCACGCGGCTTCGCCGAATTCGTTGAGACCGACCATGCGCGAGCTGCCCTTGAGCGTATGGAACGCCCGGCGCAGGGTCGTCAGCTCGGAAACATCAGCGGGGTTCGCACCCAGCGCCTTGATCGCGGTCAGGCCGTTCTGCACGACCTCGCGGGCCTCCTCCAGGAAGATGTCCAGCAGGTCGTCTTCTTCAATGTCCGCCTGGGCGGCGGGCGCCGGCGTGGCCACGGGCTTCACGGACGCGGCCAGGCTGGTGAGGGCGGCCGCGGCAGCCCCCGCATCATGCGCCGTCACGGCGGCGGCCGCCTCGCGGGCGGACTGGGCAATGCCCGTCTGCTCCGCGAGCACGGCGTGGGCCGCCAAGGTATCGAGCTGAGCGGTCAGGTTTTCAACGGAAGCGCCCGGCGCGGCGCCGCTCACCAGGGCGCTCACTTCGACGGACAGCCCGCTGGCCGTCTCTTGCGAAGCGCTCGGCACGGGCTCGCCGGCGCGGCCCATCAACGGCCGCAGCTCGCCGGTGCTGTCCTCATAGACGAACAGCTTCTTGGCCAGCGCGGGCTGGTAGTTCAGCATGTCGATCAGGAAACCGAGAGCGCCCAGGTTGTTGCCGAGCTTGTCGAAGGTGCCGGCCGCGCGGGCGCGCTCCTCGTCGATCTCGGTGACGATGATTTCCTCGACGCTTTCGCGCATGCGCAGCACCGCCTGCGCAGCCTGGTCGAGGCCCAGCACCGAGAGCACGCCACGCATCTGCGACAGGTGCCCCGGCGCATCGCGCAGCGGGGTCTTGTCCTGCAGGTTGCGGAAGTACTGGTCGAGGAGCTTTTCGAGTTCGCCTAGCGTGCCGCGCAATTCGCCCACGACGCTGCCCATGGTCTGGCGGTCGCTGACCCGCCGGTACAGCTCCTCCATCCAGGGCTCCAGGGCCTCTGCCTGCCCCCCCTTGCGGGCCGTGTGCAAGCGCTCGGCCAAGCGTGCCGTACGTACGGCGAGCTGGGCGTCGGCCGGGTCGAGGTCTTCGAAGGCAGCCTCGAGGTAGAGGACCGCCGTGGCCACTTCCATAGCCAGCTCGGCGCCAGGCGCCTGCCCGGACTTCACCACGCTATCGACGATGTCAGCGAGCGCCTGCGCGAGCGGCCCGCTCGGCGGGTGCAGCTTCAGCAGCGAGTCGCCCACCAGGTTGAACTGGTCGGCCAGTCCCTTGAGCTTGTTCGCATCGCCGCCGGACAACGCGGACCAGGTTTCCTTGACAGCCGTGATGCGCTTGCGTGCCTGCGACAGCAACACCGGATCGAACCGCCCGTATTGCGGGGTCTGGTAATCGACCGGGTTGAAACGGCCGAGGCCCCAAGCCTGGCGCACCGCCGCCAGGGCAGGCCCTTCGGTGCCCGGGGCCGGCACGGCCTGGGCGCAGAAGAACAGGAGGTCCTGCGCCAGCCGGTCGGAAACACCCAGTTCGCCCTTGGCGAGCGACGCATACTGCAGCAGCACGCGCGACCCGGCGCGTTTCACATACAGGTCGAGCGGAAGCAGCCCCAGGCCGAGCGCCTCGAAGTAGCCGGCACAGAGCTTCCAGAAGATTTTCGGCTGGCGGGCCGACTGCGTGGCGGCCAGCCCGAGGCTGATGGCCGCCAGCTCGTCAGCCGATCCGCTGTCGCCGGTCTTGACGAGCTTGAGCACCGCCTGGTCCATGCGGGAGCGCACCGCCGGGTCATAGACGATGGCTTGCGGCGCCGCGGGCGTCTGCGGCTCGTTCCAGCGCCACTCCATCGACCACAGGTCCGCCGGATGGACGCGGTCCGCACCCGCCAGCTCCTGGGTATCCCGGTATTGCGGGAACAGGGCCACGGCCGAAGCCGACTTGCCCAGCAGCACGCCTTCGAGGTATTCGGTCAGCGCGAAACCGGCACGTTCCACCTTGGCGGCGGAGGCTTCATTGCACAGCTCGGGGCGCTCGACGAACTTCTGCACCACGGCTTCCATGGAGCGAAGGATGTGGGCGGGCGCGCCCAGGCCCACCATCTCCAAGGCGCCGACGGCCTGATGCAGCTGCTGCCGCGCGATGCGCAGGTGGCCGCCATCGACCGATGCCATGTCCGATCCCCGGGCGAGGCCGGTGTCGCGCACGAAGCGGCGCAGCGCCGCCGACGCGGAGTCGAGCGACTTGCGCAGTTCGTCCAGCACCCAGGCCAGCGGGCCCAGGTCGTTGTGCGCCAGGTCTTGTTCGTGATCGGTGGCTTGCATGGGGGGCTGGCTGGGAACGTCTGGGGCGGCGGCCCCGGTCAGGCGATCTTGAAGCGCGCCACCGACTGGCGCAGTTCCTCGGCCATCCGGGTCAGCTCGCGCACCTGCTGCGCGGTGGAGCGGGTGCCTTCGCCGGTCTGCTCCGTCACCGCGAAGATGTGCTGGATGTTGCCGGCCACCACGTTGGCGGATTCGGCTTCCCTGGAAGCGGAGGTGGAGATCTGCTCGATCAGCTCGGCGAGCCGGCGCGACACCTGGTCGATCTCGGTCAGCGCGGTGCCGGCGTTGTCGGACAGCTTGGCCCCTTCGACCACGCCCTGGGTCGAGCGCTCCATGGCCGCCACGGCGTCCTGGGTGTCGGTCTGAATCGCCTTCACCAGCGCCGAGATCTGGCGCGTGGCGTCGGCGGAGCGCTCGGCCAGCCGCTGCACTTCTTCGGCCACCACCGAGAAGCCGCGACCGGCTTCACCGGCCGACGCGGCCTGGATGGCGGCGTTCAGCGCCAGCACGTTGGTCTGTTCCGTGATGTCGGAAATCAGTTCGGTGATTTCGCCGATCTCCTGCGAGGATTCGCCCAGCCGCTTGATCCGCTTGGAGGTGTCCTGGATCTGGTCGCGGATCGCGTTCATGCCGCCGATCGCGTTCTGCACCGCCTCCAGGCCCTGTTCGGCGGCCTTCAGCGACTGGCGCGCGACCTGCGCAGATTCCTGCGCCTGGCCGGACACCTGGTTGATGCGCGTGGCCATGTCCAGCACCGACTGGCCGGTTTCGCGGATCTCGCGCAGCTGCTCGGTGGAGGCGGCCAGCAGTTCGGTGGAAGTACTTTCGACCTGCGCCGTGGTCTGGGCCACCTTGGTGGCGGTGTTCTGCACGGCGCCCACCAGCTGCCGCAGTTCTTCCACCGTGTAGTTCACCGAGTCGGCGATGGCGCCGGTGATGTCCTCGGTCACGGTCGCTTCCTGCGTCAGGTCGCCCTCGGCGACCGACTGCAGTTCGTTCATCAGCCGCAGAATGGCCGCCTGGTTGGCGTCGTTCACGCGCTTGGCCTCCTGCTCCTGGCGCTCGGCTTCGTGGCGCTGGTCCTCGGCGCGTTGCTGGCGGCTGCGGCTGTCCTGCAGCTGCACGAAGGCCAGGCCCACGGCGCAGAGGATGGCGAACAGCGACGACAGCGCCAGGGCGGCCAGGGCGCCGTAGCCCAGGCCGGTCTGGGCGGACAGGTTGCCCTGCAGGTCTTCCAGCGCGCGGCGCAGCGGCTCGGAGTCCTGGATGATCGAGGCCTGCGCTTCGCGCGCCGACACCAGGCCCTGCAGGTTGCCCAGGATGGCGCCGGCCTGCGTGCGGGTCTCCTCGTACAGCTTCATCAGCGACTGCAGGCGTTCGCGGGTCTGCTCGTCGCGGGTGGCGGCCAGCCGCAGCTCGGGGCTGCCGTCGATCAGGCCGGTGGCGACTTCCTTGAACGAGTTCAGGTCCTTGCCCAGCAGGAACACCGCTTCGGGCGACACGCCTTCCATGGTCAGGAACTCGTTGGCCGACTTGCCGATACGCTGCGTCAGCATCACCAGCTGGCCGGCGGCGGAGATCTCGGCCGGCGGCGCGTTCTGCTGCAGCTTGAGCGAGGACACCGTCTCGGCGATTTCCAGCAGGTCGGACGACTGCCGGTTGATCGTGCGCAGCGCGGCGCCCACCTGCGTCAGGATCTTCTGCTGCTGCATGACGGTGGCGGCATTCTTCTCGGCCCGTTCCATCAGCGGGATGACCTTGTCGACATCGGGCTGCAGGTCGCCGGAGACATTGACCAGCCGCATGCTCGGGTCGCCGGCCTTCAGCGCGCGCACCGTGCGGGCCAGCACGTCGGCCGACTCCTTGACGTCGGGGAAGGCCTGCGGGCTGCCCACCAGGGCCTGCGACACCGACTTGGCGAGGCGCTGCGACTGCATCAGCGAGGAGCCGGTACCGGCCACCTGCTGCGCCACCCGGTCGGCCTGGTTCACCGCGACCAGGGCCACCGTGCCCAGCACCGCGAGCGACACGGCCAGCAGCGCGAACAGGATGCGCTGGTGGGTGACGGTGCTGCGCCGACCCAGCAGCGGCAGCGCGATCAGTTCCGTGTCGCCAGGCTCGTCGACCGGATCGATCGAATCGTCGACCTCCGGCGCGGCCGCGTGACGGTCGATGCCCTGCTGCGTGCTGCCAGCCTCGATGCTCGCCGTGGAGCCACCATCGGCGAGGCCGAGGCTGAGCTCCTGCGTGACGGAGGGATCGACCTCGCGGGACTTCTTGGCGAACAGGTTCTTCAGGGATTCGACAACGGACATGGTGGTTGCAAGCCTGCGGGGGAGTCGACCTAAGCGCTGATGCTCAGGAACTGCGGTTGTTGCGACAGCGCCTGGAGGTTGAGTTCCTGCCAGTAGATGCCGCCGGCATCGGTGTAGCCGCTGCCGAAATAATCCGGCGAATCGGCGGGGCGCTCGCTGGAGGCGGTGAAGGCGTCGATGTTGCGCAGGCCCGCGAGCCGGTCGACCAGCAGGGCGCAGTTGGTATCGAGCAGCGCGTTGAGCGCGATCAGCCGGGCCTCGGCGCGGGCCGCATCCGAGCGCGGCGCGGGCGGCTGGCCGCTGGCGAAGCTGGCCAGGTCGGCCACGCCGTAGAGGCCGCCGCGCAGGTTGGCCACGCCGAGGAACCAGCCCTGCGTGTAGGGCACGCGCTGGGGCGCGGTGAAGGGGAAGATCTCGCCGGCCTGGCTGAGCGGAAACAGGTACTTGCGGCCGCCGGCCTCGACGGCCAGCCAGCCGGCCTGCACGCCCTGGCTGCGCGCCGCCTGGAGCCGGCCGGCCAGGCGGCTCTGCAGTTCGCGCAGGGCTTCGCGGTTGGCCATTGCGCTCAGGCCCGCATCAACCCAGGGCCTTGATCTTGGCCATGAGTTCGTCGGCGTCGACCGGCTTGGTGATGTAGTCGCGCGCGCCCTGCCGCATGCCCCAGACGCGGTCGGTTTCCTGGTTCTTGCTGGTGCACATGATGATCGGCACGTCGGCGTAGTTGGGGTCGCGGCTGATCGAGCGGGTGAGCTGGAAGCCGTTCTGGCCGGGCATGACCACGTCCATCAGGATCAGGTCGGGCTTTTCCTCGGCCAGGCGCTTGAATGCGTCGTCCGCGTTTTCCGCCGTGCGCACGGCAAAGCCGTTCTTTTGCAGCAGG
>DATILF010000190.1:0-5638 GCA_035476755.1 Ramlibacter sp. | reverse complement strand
TCCGGGAAGATGATGTGGTCGACCTGCGGCTTGATCTCTTCCCACTCGTACTTCTCGACGGAAGCGATGTCGATCTCGTTGTCGAAGTGGCCGATGTTGCAGACGATGGCCTGGTCCTTCATCTTCGCCATGTGGTCGTGGCCGATGACGTGCTTGTTGCCGGTGGCCGTGACAAAGATGTCGCCCTTGTCGCAGGCGTATTCCATGGTCACGACCTTGAAGCCTTCCATGGCGGCCTGCAGCGCGTTGATGGGGTCGATCTCGGTGACCCACACCTGCGCCGACAGCGCGCGCAGTGCCTGGGCCGAGCCCTTGCCCACGTCGCCATAGCCGGCTACCACCGCCACCTTGCCGGCGATCATGACGTCGGTGGCGCGCTTGATGCCGTCCACCAGCGATTCGCGGCAGCCGTAGAGGTTGTCGAACTTGCTCTTGGTGACCGAGTCGTTGACGTTGATGGCGCGGAACAGCAGCGTGCCCTTGGCACTCATTTCCTTCAGGCGGTGCACGCCCGTGGTGGTCTCTTCGGTCACGCCGATGATCTGCGCACCCTTGCGGCTGTACCAGGTCAGGTCCTCGGCCAGCTTGGCCTTGATCGAGGCGAACAGGCAGGTCTCTTCGTCACTCGTCGGGTTGGCCAGGAGCGAGGCGTCCTTCTCGGCGCGCTTGCCCAGGTGCATCAGCAGCGTGGCGTCGCCGCCGTCGTCCAGGATCATGTTCGGGCCTTCGCCCTCAGAACCCTTGGCGCCGAATTCGAAGATGCGGTGGGTGTAGTCCCAGTAGTCGGCCAGCGTCTCGCCCTTGATGGCGAACACCGGCGTGCCGGCCGCGGCGATGGCGGCGGCCGCGTGGTCCTGTGTGGAAAAGATGTTGCAGGACGCCCAGCGAACCTGCGCGCCCAGGGCCTGCAGCGTCTCGATCAGCACGGCCGTCTGGATGGTCATGTGTAGCGAGCCGGTGATGCGGGCGCCCTTGAGCGGCTGGGCCTTGGCGAATTCCTCGCGGATGGCCATCAGGCCAGGCATTTCGGTTTCCGCGATGCGGATTTCCTTTTTGCCCCAGGCAGCCAGCGACAGGTCGGCAATGGCGCAATCCTGCGTGGCAACGGGTTTGAGAACGGCGTTCATGGTGGCTCCAAAACTGGTTTCGGGGACCACTGTCCGGCTGACGGGGAAATGCCTGCGGCAGGCTCACCTCACGGAACAGTGGGTGAGCGTCGTTGCATGATGTCCGAGCCTCGCGCCTGACAGGCGCTGCAACGCTCCTCGGATGCGGGCCATTCTATCGCGCCGCGGGCCGACTTGCCACGCCAGGGGTGCTGGATGACGGCTGAGCCCTGCTTTTTGACATGCTTGTTGCCTCTGGAACAACGGCTCAACTAGACTGCAGGCATGAAATCGCGATCGGCATTCTCGATCCTTGCCGGGTGGGTCATCTGCTCGGCCGCCTGGGCCCAACCCGCCGCCAGCGGTCCGGCTTTCGTCGACACGCGCGCGGAATGCACGGCATTGGGCGGCGCGTGGCTGGCAACCCGGGACACCTGGCAGGCGTCCTGCCAGACCCCCTGGAGCCGCGAGGAGTGCCTGCGGCTGCGCGGCGCCTGGACACCGATGACGGCCGCACCAGCAGGCGGGCTGTGCGTGGCCCAGGTCTCGCCGGCCGCGACGGCGCGCCAATGCACCGGCGCGGGGGGCGCCTGGGGGCCCCCTGGCTCGTCCATGCCCTTCTGCCAGCCCTCCACGGTAGCGGCCAAGCCGCCCGTCAAGGCCGCCTCCGATGCCAACAAGCCGTGCAAGAACCAGGGCGATTGCATGTACGGGTGCGTGTACCGCGGGCCCGGGGTGGCGCCGGGCGCGGACGTCGTGGGCCACTGCCGCCCGACCAACCGGATCGAAGGCTGCTATTCGATGGTGGACAAGGGCCAGCTGGCCGGCGACATCTGCATGAAGTGATCGGCTCTTATTCGCCTGCCTTGCCGTCGCGGTCGCGCGCCGGCAAGGCATCGCGCAGCTTGTCCCAGGATTTCCAGCCCGGCACTGGCGGCGTGTAGTCGGCGCGCGGCGCATGGACCGAGTGCTCGTGCACTTGCATGCGGTGGATGTATCGCGGGCAATTCGGAAAGATCCGCGAAGCAGTCACCCTGACGATGAACACCGCGCCCGGGCATTCGGCCAGCAGCGGATCGTCGTCGAGCAGCTCGGCCGTCCCGTTCACCCGCATCCGCCTGGGTTGCTCGAAATCGATGAACAGCAGGCCCACGTGCGGGTTGGCCAGCACGTTGCCCCAGGTCCTGTACATGCCATTGCCGTCGTAATCGGGAATGGCCAGCGTGCGCCCATCGATCACGCGCACGAAGCCGGGCAGCCCGCCCTTGTAGGAACAGTCGGGGTGCCCCTGGTCGTCCGCCGTGGCGACGAACAGCGTGCAACAACGCTGGATGAAGGCCCTGTCCTCATCGGTGAAGCTGTCATGCACCGTGACCTGTTCAAGGCGGTCGGCGAGGCGACGCGTCTCACGCGCATCCTGCAGCCGGCGCATGCCGTCGTGGTACATCGCATCGCTCGCCATGATGTCTCCTTGTAGCCCTGGGGAATTATCGAGGCGGCGGCGGCATTTGTCTGTCCCGACACCCGCCTTGGCAATCTTTGCCATCGGGATTAAAATTGAGCCATGAGCGCGGTCACCATGAACATCTCCCTGACGGAAGACCTCAAGTCCTTCGTCGATGTGCGGGTCAAGGCGCGCGGTTACAGTTCGTACAGCGAGTACGTGCGCGACCTGGTACGCAAGGACGAGGAGCGAGCGAAGGAAGAGCAGCTCAAGGCACTGATCGAGGAAGGTCTGCAGTCGGGCTCGGCCGGCGACTGGGATGAGTTACGTGTCACGTTCCTGGCCGACTCAGGCGTAACCAGTACTCGGCACCGCAAGGCATGAAGCCTCTGGTGCTGCAGCGTCGCGCCATGCGCGACCTTGAGGCCGCGCGTGCCTGGTACGCCAGTCACGCCCCGCACGCCGTTCCGGCATTTGCCGAGGCAGTGGACCAGGGGCTATTGCATCTGCGTGAGCACCCGGCCACAGGTTCGCCACGCTACGGGCAGCAGTTGGGCATGCATGGGCTGCGCAGTTGGGCCCTGATGCGCTACCCGTACACGGTGCTCTATTTCGAGCACGCCGACCGCATCACCGTGGTCCGCGTCCTGCACCAGTCGCAAGACATTCCTTCCCACCTGCAGAGCTGAGCTGACCATTTTGAGCTATTCCAACGAAACCCGGCGCCGCCGCACCTTCGCCATCATCTCCCACCCCGACGCGGGCAAGACCACGCTCACGGAAAAGCTGTTGCTTTTCTCGGGCGCGATCCAGATCGCGGGCTCGGTGAAGGCGCGCAAGGCCTCGCGCCACGCCACCTCCGACTGGATGGAAATCGAGAAGCAGCGCGGCATTTCCGTAGCGTCATCGGTGATGCAGATGCTGTACCGCGAGCACGTGATCAACCTGCTGGACACGCCCGGCCACAAGGACTTCTCGGAAGACACCTACCGGGTGCTCACCGCCGTCGATTCCGCGCTGATGGTGATCGACGCGGCCAACGGCGTGGAAGCACAGACGCGCCGGCTGATCGAGGTCTGCCGCCAGCGCGACACGCCCATCATCACCTTCGTCAACAAGATGGACCGCGAAGTGCGCGAGCCCCTGGACATCCTGGACGAGGTCGAGCGCGAGCTGGGCATGCCCTGCGTGCCCATGACCTGGCCGGTGGGCCAGGGCAAGAGCTTCGGCGGCATCATGAACCTGCGCACCCAGACCATGACCGTCTTCGAGTCCGGCTCGGAGCGCCGGCCGCAGGATTTCGAAACCATCCCCCTGTCGGACCGCGAGACACTGCTCAAGCGCTTCGGCCACGAATTCGAGACGGCCGAGCAGAGCATGGAACTGGCGGTGGGCGCATCCCCGTCGTGGGACCATGCCGCCTTCCTCGCCGGCAAGCAGACGCCGGTGTTCTTCGGCTCCGGCGTCAACAACTTCGGCGTGATGGAGGTGCTGGAAGCGCTGGTGGACCTGGCCCCCTCGCCTGGGCCGCGCACCAGCCACCTCATGGCCAACAAGCAGATGGTGGTGAAGGAGATCCGCCCCGAGGACGAGAACTTCTCCGGCGTGGTGTTCAAGGTGCAGGCCAACATGGATGCCAACCACCGCGACCGCATCGCCTTCGTGCGCATGGCCTCCGGCAAGTACAGCCCCGGCATGAAGCTGAAGGTGCAGCGCACGGCCAAGGAGCTGCGTCCCACCTCCGTCGTCACGTTCCTGTCGCAGCGCCGCGAAGCGGTGGACGAGGCCTACGCGGGCGACATCATCGGCTTCACCACGCACGGCGGGGTGCAACTGGGCGACACCATCACCGACGGCGCCAGCCTGCAGTTCACAGGCCTGCCCTTCTTTGCGCCCGAACTGTTCATGACCGTCATCCTCAGGAATCCGCTGCGCACCAAGCAGCTGCAGCAGGGCCTGGCCCAGCTTGGCGAGGAAGGCGCGATCCAGGTCTTCCGCCCGCAGATCGGCGGCCCGATGCTGCTGGGCGCCGTGGGCCAGCTGCAGTTCGAAGTGGTGCAGCACCGGCTGAAGGCGGAGTACGACGCCGACGTGCGGCTCGAAGGCTGCCAGTACACGGGCGCGCGCTGGATCACGGCGGACACCCCGGCCGAACTGCGCGCCTTCACCGACGCCTACCCACAGCGCATGGCGTTGGACGCGGCGGAGGCACTGGCCTTCCTGTGCACCTCGCCCTACGACGTGCGCCTGGCGCAAGAGCGCTTTCCCAAGATCCACTTCCACCCCCTGCGCGAGCACGCCGGGCTGGCCCTGCACAACAACGCCTGACATGCTGCCCCTGTCGCAGTGGCCCGCCGCCGATCGCGCCCGCATCATCGGCGTCTTCACCGACATCGACGACACGCTGACCACGCAAGGCGTGGTGACCCCGGATGTGCTGCAGGCTTTGGCCGACTTGCATGCGGCCGGCTTGCACGTGATTCCGATCACCGGCCGGCCGGTCGGCTGGAGCGAGCCTTTCGCCGCGGCGTGGCCGGTCGATGCCATCGTCGCCGAGAACGGCGCCGTGGCGCTGCTGAGGTCAAGCGCACGCCCTCACCCCGGCCCGCTCCCAGGGGGAGAGGGAGCAACAGCCGTTCGCAAGCTCTATCAGCAGGATGAGGGCTTGCGCGCCGCCAACTTCATGCGAATGCGGCAGGTGGCCGAGCGCATCGTCCGCGAAGTGCCGGGGGCTTCGCTTGCACGCGACAGCGCGGGGCGGGAAACCGACATCGCGATCGACCACAGCGAGTTCACGCACTTGCCGCCCGCCGGCATCGCACAGGTGGTCAGGCTGATGCAGGACGAAGGCATGAACGCCACCGTCAGCTCGATCCACATCAATGGCTGGTTCGGCGATCACGACAAGCTGGCGGGCGCGCGCTGGGTGGTGGGCGCGCTGTTCGGTCGCGCGCTGGACGACGAAATCGACCAGTGGGTGTACGTCGGCGATTCGACCAACGACGTGCTGATGTTCGAGCGTTTTGCGCACAGCATCGGCGTGGCGAACATCCGCCGGTTCGAGGCGCAGCTGACGCACCCGCCGCGC
>DATILF010000189.1:0-2924 GCA_035476755.1 Ramlibacter sp. | reverse complement strand
ATGCTGCTGACCCAAGACCAGGAAATGATCCGCGACGCGGTCCGCGCGTTCGCGCAGGAAGAACTCTGGCCCAACGCCCCACGCTGGGACAAGGAGCATCACTTCCCGCGCGAAGCGCACCGGGGCCTGGCCGCGCTCGGGGCTTACGGCATCTGCGTGCCCGAGGAATTCGGCGGGGCCCAACTGGACTACGTCACGCTGGCGCTGGTGCTGGAAGAGATCGCCGCTGGTGACGGCGGTACCAGCACCGCGATCAGCGTCACCAACTGTCCTGTCAACGCCATCCTGATGCGCTATGGCGATGCGGCACAGAAGAAGAAATGGCTGACGCGGCTGGCCCAGGGCGAACTGCTGGGGGTGTTCTGCCTGACCGAGCCGCACGTGGGCAGCGATGCTTCGGCGTTGAAGACATCCGCGGTGAAAGAAGGCGACGGCTACGTGATCAACGGCGTCAAGCAGTTCATCACCAGCGGCAAGAACGGCCACCTGGCCATCGTCATCGCCGTCACGGACAAGGGGGCGGGCAAGAAGGGCATGAGCGCCTTCCTGGTTCCCACCGACACGCCGGGGTACGTGGTGGCCCGGCTGGAAGACAAGATCGGCCAGCACTCCAGCGACACGGCGCAGATCAACTTCGACAACTGTCGCATTCCGGCGGACCACCTGATCGGCGCGGAAGGCGAGGGCTACAGGATCGCCCTCTCGGCGCTGGAAGGCGGGCGCATCGGCATTGCCGCGCAGAGCGTCGGCATGGCGCGCAGCGCGTTTGAAGTGGCGTTGGCCTACGCGAAGGAGCGCCAGAGTTTCGGCACGGCCATCATCAATCACCAGGCCGTCGGGTTCCGCCTGGCCGACTGCGCCACGCAGATCGAGGCGGCTCGCCAGCTGATCTGGCACGCGGCGAGCCTGCGCGATGCGGGCCAGCCCTGCCTGAAGGAGGCGGCGATGGCCAAGCTGTTCGCCAGCGAAATGGCCGAGCAGGTGTGCAGCGCCGCCATCCAGACGCTGGGCGGCTACGGCTATGTCAGCGATTTTCCGGTGGAACGTATCTGGCGCGATGTGCGCGTGTGCCAGATCTACGAGGGCACGTCAGACGTGCAGAAGATCATCATCCAGAGGGCGCTGGCCTGATGGCGCCGGGGGAGCCCTGTCCGTGCGGGCGGCGGGGCAAGGGGCAAAAGCCACTGGCGTTCGGCGAATGCTGCGGCCCCTTTCTCGCCGGCGCTGGCGCGCCCGACGCCGAAGCGCTGATGCGATCCCGCTACACGGCCTTCGTGCTGGGCGACGAGAGCTACCTCATGGCCACCTGGCACACGACCACCCGCCCGGAGAAGGCACAGTGCGAACCGGGTACGAAATGGCTGGGGCTGGAAGTGCGCGATCATAGTGCCGTGGATGGGCAACACGCCGAGGTTGAATTCGTCGCGCGCTACCGACTGGCGGGCCGTGGCGCCCGCTTGCATGAGCGCAGCCGTTTCGTCAAGGAAGCCGGCCGCTGGTACTACGTGGACGGCGACCTGCGGTAAGCCGGATTGATCGGATCAGGAATGAATTTCGACGCGGTGCTGTTCGATTGCGACGGCGTGCTGGTGGACAGCGAACCCATCACCAATGGCGTGCTGCGCGACATGCTCGAGGAAGCCGGCTGGCGCCTGAGCCCCGAGGAATGCATGCGCCTTTTCATCGGCAGGGCCGTGAAGGACCAGGGCGCGCTGATCGAGGCGAATACGGGCAAGCCCTTGACCGAAGCGTGGCTGGCGCACTTCCGCGAACGCCGCAACCAGGGGCTGGTCCGCGACGTCCAGGCCATTCCCGGTGCGGTGCAGGCCGTCGCCACGCTGCACGACCGCTTCCAGGGCCGGATTGCCTGCGCCTCCGGCGCGGACCGGTTCAAGGTCGAGCTGCAGCTGGAAAAGTGCGGGCTGATGGCCTGGTTCCGTGGCCGCGTCTTCAGCGGCCACGAGTTGCCGCGCTCCAAGCCTGCGCCCGACGTGTACCTTGCGGCAGCGGCCGCGCTCGGTGTGGACCCGGCGCGCTGCGCCGTCGTCGAGGACACCGTCACCGGTGTCACGGCCGGCGTCGCGGCCGGCGCCACGGTGTTCGGCTACAGCCCGGCCGAAGCCGGCCATGACGCGCCCGGGGCCTTGCGCGCTGCGGGCGCCCGCACGATCTTCACCACGATGGCTGAGCTGCCAGGTTTGCTGGCCGCCACGCGGCTCGACCGCTGATACATGCGGGTACACCCTCCCCGGGGCAGCGCAACCGAGTTTGATCTGGCGCAAAGTTCTGGTGCGGGCTGCGCCCTATCGTATGCGTTCCTTTTGCACCGGGCCCGCCATGCAGATCATCGAACACAAGCTCGCCGAATGGCACAAGCTGTACAAGGAGCTTGAGGCCGCCCGCCAGCGGCTGGCTTCGGCGCCCGCTCTGCCGGCCGTGAGGCGGCTCGCCGTCGAAGTCGAAGTGCGTGAACTCCAGCGGGTCAGCGACGATGCGCTGGCCGCCGTCCAGGCGCAGCTCGCCAGCCAGCGCGCGGTCCGCGGCCCATCCCGTCCGGCCGTGATGCGCGATGACGCGCCATCCTCTCACGCCTGCGGCAGGCCCCCCGAGGGTGCGCAGATCAGTTGGGGCGGCCCTGCGTTGACTTAAAGGGTCGCCGGGACGACCAGGTCGGCATTCAATTCGCGAATCCGCTCTTCCTGGTAATAGCCGCCGTACTCCGTATAGCGCAGGAAGGCCCGTGCGCAGGCGACGCATTCCCAGACTTCGCAGCGGTTGTACGGCGCGAATGCCGGCGCAATCGGGGCGTTGGCCGACCAGGTCGAGGTTCCGGCGGGCAGGTATTCCTGGGGCGTGGGGTCGTCGTCGCCTTCACGCCGCAGCGTGCCGATGCGGCGCAGCTTGCCGCGCTCGAACCCGCCCGG
>DATILF010000188.1:0-6069 GCA_035476755.1 Ramlibacter sp. | reverse complement strand
TTGCCGATGCAGGTGGTGCAGCCATAGCCCACCACCGAGAAACCCAGTTGCTCCAGGTAGGGCAACAAGCCGGACTTTTCGTAGTACTCGGTGACGATGCGCGAACCCGGGCCCAGCGAGGTCTTGACGTGGGGCTTCACGCGCAGGCCCGCCTCCACCGCCTTCTTGGCCAGCAGCCCGGCGGCCAGCAGGACACCGGGGTTGGACGTGTTGGTGCAGCTGGTGATGGCCGCGATCAGCACGTCGCCATTGCCGATGGTCACGTCCGCCGTCTCGATTTTGGGAGGGGACGCCTCGTACATGGCGGAGGCGAGCGTCGGCTTGTTGGCCTCCATCTCCAGCTCGAAGCGCTCGGCGGCCAGGGGGGTGGGCGGGTTGGCGGGCACCTTGGGGTCGGCCTCTTCGCCGCCCGCGCGCACCAGGTGGCGCGTGAGCAGCAAATCCGCGGACATGTTGAACCCGTTCTCGGCGACGGGCTTGCTGAACAGGGTGGTGAAGGTATCGGCCACTTTGCCCAGCTCGATGCGGTCCTGCGGTCGCTTGGGGCCGGCCAGGCTGGGCGTCACGTCGCCGAGGTCCAGGCGCACGACTTTCGAATAATCCACCTCGCCCGCCATGGGCACGCCGAACAGGCCCTGGGCGCGGAAATAGGCCTCGAGCGCCTCGATCTGCTCCTTGGTGCGGCCGGTGCCGCGGAAATAGTCGATGGTCTTCTCGTCCACCGGGAAGAATCCCATGGTGGCACCGTACTCGGGCGCCATGTTGCCGATGGTCGCCCGGTCCGGCACGGCCAGCGTGCGCGTGCCTTCGCCGAAGAACTCGACGAACTTGCCCACCACTTTTTCCTTGCGCAGGATCTCGGTGACGGTGAGCACCAGGTCGGTGGCCGTGCAGCCTTCGCGCAGGCGCCCGGTCAACTCGAAACCGACCACGTCGGGCGTGAGCATGTACACGGGCTGCCCCAGCATCGCGGCCTCGGCCTCGATGCCGCCCACACCCCAGCCCACCACGCCGATGCCGTTGATCATCGTGGTATGGCTGTCGGTGCCCACCAGCGTGTCGGGGTAGTACACGCCGTCGGGGCCGCAGTGCACGCCGCGCGCCAGGTACTCCAGGTTGACCTGGTGGACGATGCCGAAGCCCGGGGGCACGACGCCGAAGGTCTTGAACGCCTGCATGCCCCACTTCATGAATTCGTAGCGCTCGCGGTTGCGCTTGAACTCCAGCTTCATGTTCAGGTCGAGCGCGTCGCGGCTGCCGTAATGGTCCACCATGATCGAGTGGTCCACGACCAGGTCCACCGGCACCAGTGGCTCCACGGCCCCGGGGCGTTTGCCCATCCGCGCAGCGACGCTGCGCATGGCGGCCAGGTCGGCCAGCAGCGGCACGCCGGTGAAATCCTGCAGCACGACGCGCGCCACCACGAAGGGAATCTCATCGGTGCGATCGGCATTGGGAAACCAGTTCGCGACCTGGCGCACATGCTCGGCGGTCACCTTGTTGCCGTCGCAGTTGCGCAGCACCGATTCCAGCACGATACGCATGGAAACCGGAAGCCGCGCCACCTTGGGAAACTGCCGCGCCAGTTCGGGCAAGGAAAAGAAGTCCCCGGTTGCCCCCGAGGTGGTCTTGAAGGTCTTGCGGGTGTGGCTGAAGGCGTGGGGCATCGCAACCTCGGGTGTTGTTGGACTTGCCCCATTTTGCCGCCAGACGCCAACCTTATGGCGCGACGGACTTCCCCCGAGGCGGCCTCGGCCGGCCCGGAATCACAGCCGGTTACGAATGTTCCGCCTGCGGCAGGTACCGCACCGCCAGCACGCCCTCGATGCCCTTGAGCGAGGCAATCACGGCGTCGCCCACCGGGCTGTCCACGTCCACCAGGGTGTAGGCCATGTCGCCGCGCGACTTGTTGACCATGTTATGGATGTTCAGCCCCGCCTGCGCCATGGCGGTGGAAATCTGCCCCAGCATGTTCGGCACGTTGGCGTTGGCGATGGCCACACGAAACCGCGACTCGCGGCCCATGCTCACGTTCGGAAAGTTCACCGCATTGGCGACGTTGCCGTGCTCCAGGTAGTCGCGCAGCTGGTCGGCCACCATGATGGCGCAGTTTTCCTCGGCCTCCCGGGTGGACGCCCCGAGGTGCGGCAGCGCCACGACCTTGGGGTGCTTCAGGATCTTGCCGCCAGGAAAGTCGCAGACATACCAGCCGAGCTGGCCGCTGTCCAGCGCCGCCAGCACCGCCGAATCGCTCACCACGCCCTCGCGCGAGAAATTCAGGATCACGGTGCCCGGCTTGGCCAGGCCCACGTTCTTCTCGTTCACCAGGTCGCGTGTGGCTTCCACCAGCGGTACATGCAGGCTGATGAAGTTGGCGTGCTTCAGCACATCGGTGACGCTGGCGGCCTTCTTCACCTGGGCCGGCAGGCTCCAGGCGGCGTCCACGGTGATCTCGGGGTCGTAGCCGAGCACGTTCATGCCCAGCTTGATGGCCGCGTCCGCCACGAGGCAGCCGATCTTGCCCAGCCCGATGATGCCCAGCGTCTGCCCCGCCAGCTCATAGCCGGCGAAGTTCTTCTTGCCGTCTTCCACCACCTTGTCGAGGTCGGGGTGTGCCGGATCCAGCTGCTCCACGAAACGCTGCGCCGGCGCCAGGTTGCGCGCCGCGATCAGCATGCCGGCGAGCACCAGTTCCTTCACGGCGTTGGCATTCGCACCTGGCGCGTTGAAAACCGGCACGCCGCGGGCGCTCATCGCCTTGACCGGGATGTTGTTGGTGCCGGCGCCGGCCCGGCCGATCGCCTTGACGCTCGCGGGAATTTCCATCGCGTGCATGTCCGCCGAACGCACCAGCACGGCGTCCGGGTCGGCGAGGTCCTTGCCGGTGGTGTAGCGCTGCGTCGGCAGCCGCTTCAGGCCGTTCGGTGAAATCTGGTTCAGGACCAGCACCTTGAACAGCCTGTCAGGCATGTTGGGCCTCGAATTCCTTCATGTACTGCACCAGCGCCTTGACGCCCTCGATCGGCATCGCGTTGTAGATGGAGGCGCGCATGCCGCCCACGGACCGATGGCCCTTGAGCTGGATCATGCCCTTGGCCTGCGCGCCCTTCAGGAAGGCATCGTCCAGTGCGTCGTCCTTCAGCTTGAACGGCACGTTCATCAGCGAGCGGTCTTCCCTGGCGACGGGGTTGCGGTAGAAGCTGCTGTTGTCCAGGAAGTCGTACAGGATCGCGGCCTTGGCCTTGTTGTGCACTTCCATGGCGGCCAGACCGCCCTGCTCCTTGATGTATTTGCACACCAGGCCGGCGATGTAGATCGCGTAGGTGGGCGGCGTGTTGTACATGGAGTCGTTCTCGGCCTGCAGCTGGTAGTTGAAGGCGGAGGGCGTGATCGGCAGCGCGTGGCCCAGCAGGTCGTCGCGCACGATGACCACGGTGACGCCCGACGGGCCCATGTTCTTCTGCGCGCCGGCGTAGATCAGGCCGTACTTGCTGACGTCGATCGGGCGCGACAGGATGTTGGACGACATGTCGGCCACCAGCGGCACGGCGCCGGTGTCAGGCGTCCAGTGGTATTCGACCCCGCCGATGGTCTCGTTGGAGCAGATATGCACATACGACGCCTCGGGGTCCAGCTTCCACTCGGATTGCTTCGGGATGGCGGTGAAGTTGCTCGCATCGCCGGCCGCGGCGATGTTGATCTTGCCGTAGGTCTTGGCTTCCTTGATCGACTTCTTGGACCAGTCGCCGGTGCTGACGTAGTCGGCCTTGCCGCTCTTGCCGATCAGGTTCATGGGCACGATGGCGTTCTCGCCGATGGCGCCGCCCTGCATGAACAGCACCTTGTAGTTGGCGGGAATGCCCATCAGCTCGCGCAGGAGGCTTTCGGCCTCGGCATGGATGGAGATGAACTCCTTGCCGCGGTGGCTCATTTCCATCACGGACATGCCGCACCCGTGCCAGTCGAGCATTTCTTCGGCCGCCTTGCGCAGCACGGGTTCGGGCAGGGTCGCGGGGCCGGGGCTGAAATTGAAAACGCGGGTCATGGAACTTTCTCTTTCGAAGGCTGGGAAAAGGAGGCGGCATCGGCGCCTAGCGCCAAAGTTCCACAGCATACAAGAAAGGAAGTTCCCCTCGGGGCCTACGCAGGATTCTTCCGCCCGCAAGCCGCCCGTCGATAACCTGCGAGGTCATGGGCATTCGGCCGCACTGGGCCTAGGATCACGCCATGAACACTGCGCTCCCTTCCGCCCACCGGCCGGCGCCGCCGCCCTTCGGTGAACACCTGCGCCACTGGCGCCAGCGCCGCCGCCTGTCCCAGCTGGACCTGGCGCAGGAGGCCGAGATCTCGACCCGCCACCTGAGCTTTGTGGAGACCGGCCGGTCGGTGCCCAGCCGCGAGATGGTGCTGCGGCTCGCCGAACGGCTCGACGTGCCGCTGCGCGAGCGCAATGCGTTGCTGGTCGCGGCGGGCTACGCGCCCATGTACCGGGAGCGGCCCCTGGACGATCCCGCCCTGTCGGCGGCGCGACAGGCCGTCGAACTCATCCTCAAGAGCCACGAGCCCTACCCCGCGCTGGCGGTGGACCGGCACTGGAACCTGCTGGCCGCCAACGCGATGTTGCCACACCTTCTGGCCGGCGCCGACCCGCAGCTGCTGCAGGGCCCCGTGAACGTGCTGCGCCTCAGCCTGCACCCGCAGGGGCTCGCGCCCCGCATCGTCAACCTGGGCCAATGGCGCAACCACCTGTTCGAGCGCCTGCGCCAGCAGGTGCACGCCACGGGCGACAGCACCCTCGCGGCATTGATGGAGGAACTGCGCGGCTACCCGGTGCCCGAGGGCGCCGGCGACGCCCATCTCGACGGCGAGTTGCTGGGCGTGGCGATGCCGTTCCGGTTTCGCACGCAGTGGGGCGTGCTCAATTTCATCAGCACCACGACGGTGTTCGGCACGCCCGTGGACGTGACCCTGCAGGAGCTGGCCCTGGAGACTTTCTTCCCGGCGGACGCCATGACCGGAGACGTCCTGCGCCGGCTGATGTCGCCCGGGTGATCGCGCGCGCGGCACGCCTCCCCCAAGATCACCTCTCCCAGGAGAAGCTGTCATGACCGAAACCATCCACCACCGGATCTGCCCCCTGTGCGAGGCCTGCTGCGGGCTGGAGCTCAAGGTCAGCGAGGGCAAGGTCATCAGCATCCGCGGGCATGAGGCGGATACCTTCAGCGCCGGCTACATCTGCCCCAAGGGCGTGGCACTGAAGGACCTGCACGAGGACCCGGACCGGTTGCGCACGCCCTTGATCAAGCGCGACGGCGTATTCGTGGAGGCCACCTGGGACGAAGCCTTTGCCGAGATCGAGCGGCGCCTGCCCCCCATCCTGGCCACGCACGGCAGGGATGCGGTCGCGCTCGCGCTGGGCAATCCGGCCGCCCACAAGATCGGGCTGCTGCTGTATGGCGCGAAGCTGCGCAAGGCGCTCGGCACACGCAACATGTTCTCGGCCTCCACGCTGGACCAGATGCCCAAGCAACTCGCCAGCGGGCTGATGTTCGGGCACTGGCTCAGTGTCGCCGTGCCCGACATCGTGCGCACCGACTACCTGCTGGTGCTGGGCGCCAACCCGATGGCCAGCAACGGCAGCATGTGGACGGTGCCCGACTTCCGCGGCAAGGCCAAGGCCCTGCGCGCCCGGGGCGGCAAGCTGGTGGTGATCGATCCGCGCCGCTCGGAGACCGCGGCGCTCGCTGACGAGCACCATTTCATCCGGCCCGGGGCCGATGTCTTCCTGCTGCTGGGCATGGCCCACACCTTGTTCGACGAGACCCTGGTTCGGCTCGGCGCGGTGGCTGCCCACGTCAATGGCGTGGAGGCCGTCCGGGCGGCGGTGCAGCCCTTCGCCCCCGAAGCGGTGGCGGCGCGCTGCGGCATGGATGCGGCGCTGATCCGCCGGCTCGCGCGCGAGCTCGCAGGCGCGAAGCGCGCGGCGGTGTACGGCCGCATCGGCACCTGCACCCAGGAATACGGCACGCTGGCGAGCTGGCTGGTGGATGTGCTCAACGTCCTCACCGG
>DATILF010000187.1:0-12043 GCA_035476755.1 Ramlibacter sp. | reverse complement strand
GTACATCGGCAGCGTGAACCGCCAGATGGCGCCCGTAGCAGGCGCAAGCCATGCCCACCAGACCCGGCCCGAGGCGCTCACGGCCATCTCTACCGAGGATTTCAACCGGGGCAAGCCTGTCAAGGGCAGCTGGCTGCGCGTTGCGGCCAACGTGCTGACCAAGGCGCAGGTGGTTGCGCCCCCGCCCAAGCCCGAAGCTCCCGCCGTGGCCGCACGTGAGCGGCCGGTCCCAGCGCAGGCGGCGCCGCCGCAAGCTGACATCCGGCAAGTCACGGCTACCGCGGAGCAGCAGGCCCGCCTGGCCGAACAGGCCCGAGTCGTCGAGCAGGCCCGTATTGCCGAACAGGCCCGTGCGACAGAGCAGGCACGCCAGGCCGAACTGACGCGAGTGGCCGAGCAGGCGAAGGCTCTGGAACGGGACCGGCTCGCGCGGGCCGAGCAGGCGAAGGCAGCGGAACACGCCCGACTTGCGCAGGCAGAGCGGGCGCGTGTGGCCCAAGCCAAGGCGGCCGATCAGGCCAGGGCGGCTGAACTCGCCAGGGCCTCCGCGCAGGCGCGATCCGCCGAACAGGCTCGCGCGGCGAGCGCCCGGCACGCTGCGCAAGCCCGCGCGGCGCAACAGGCCAAGGCTGCGGAGCAGGCCGCGCGCAAGGCTGAACAGGCTCGCATCGAGGAAGTGTTCAAGCGCGAACGCCAGGCGCGCCGCGCGGAACAGTTGCGGCGCGAGCAGACGGCCAAACGCCCCGATCCGCCTCGCCGCGCGGCAGCCGCCGCCCCGAAACGTGAAGAGATGGCAAAACGTGCCGAGCCCCCCGTCAAGCGTGAGGTCCAGGCCCGCAAGGCGCCGCCGCCTGCGCCCACGCGCCAGGCACAGACTCCCCGCGATGCCGGCAAGCCCAGCGAATCGCACGCACTGCGGGTGGAACAGGCTCGCCGCGCCGCGGAACGCGACGCCGAGGCCTTGCGCACGCAGCGCGAAACCGCGCGCCGTGAAGGCCAGGAGCGCGAGCAGGCCCAGCGCGAAGCTTGGGAGCGTCAGCAGCAGGCCCTCGCCGAACAATGGCGCCGCGACCAGCAAGCCCTGGAACAGCGCGAACGCAGCCGGCCTCGGCCCGACCTGCGCAATGACCAACGCCCCCCGGTGCCCGAGGTGTGGCAGCGCGGCATCCCCATCCTGAACCCGGGCCGCACCAGTTGATGGCGCCGCAATGGCCGGGCAGGCCTTTACACCGCATTACGATATAACCGGGTCGCGGTGGGCGCTTTACACGGCCTTTGCAGCTCTTTGCGGCGCTGGCGCGTTCTAAGGAAATGGAGACCGCCATGACAACTGCCCGTTTTTTTCATCCGCCCACCCCACGGTTCCTCAGCCGCTGTTTCGCGCTGGCGGCACTGCTGCTCACGACGCTGGGCGCCCTGGCGCAGGCCGACCCCCCGGCGCGCGTGGGGGGGCTGAGCCACCTGGAAGGCTCGGTCGCGTACGCGTCCGCCGGCGAAACCGGTTGGTCGGATGCGGTCCTCAATCGGCCCATCACCCAGGGCGACCGCGTGTTCACCGACCCCGGGGCGCGGGCGGAGGTGCATCTGGGCTCGGCCTCGCTGCACCTGGACAGCCAGACCTTCCTGGAGGTGGTGGCGCTGGACGACGACGTGCTGCAGGCCAGCCTGCATGAGGGCGTGGTGAATGCCCGCGTGCGCCAGCTCCTGGGCGGCGAGAATTTCGAGATCGACACGCCGCAGCTCGCGTTCCGGGCCCTGCAGCCCGGCGACTACCGCATCGACGTGGACCCCGCGGCGGGCACCACGCGCGTGACCGTGCGCAGCGGCGTGGCCAACGTGTACGGCGCCGGCGGTGGCGCGTTGCAGCTGGTCACAGGCCAGCAGATGGCCTTCGCGGGGCGCGACCTGGCGCAGGTCGCCGGGCGCACGTCGCCGGTGTTCGATGCCTTCGACCAATGGGCCGCCGAGCGCAACCGGCTGGAAGACCAGTCGCTGGCGGCGCGCTACATCCCGCGCGATGTGGTCGGCTACCAGCAGCTGGATGCGTATGGCGTATGGGGACAGGACCCGGGCTATGGTGTCGTCTGGTATCCGCGCGTGACGGTGGCCGACTGGGCGCCGTATCGCTATGGCCACTGGGACTGGATCGCGCCCTGGGGGTGGACCTGGATCGACGATGCGCCCTGGGGCTTCGCGCCCTTCCACTACGGCCGCTGGGCACAGATCGGTTCGCGCTGGGCGTGGGTGCCCGGCCGCCTGGGCCCGCGGCCCGTGTATTCGCCGGCGCTGGTGGTCTTCATCGGGGGCCAAGGCGGCGGCGCCAACTGGAGCCTGTCGATCGGCGCCGGACCGGGCATCGCCTGGTTCCCGCTGGCCCCCGGCGAAGCGTGGCGCCCCACCTACCGGGCCAGCCCGCTGTATGTGCGCAACGTGAATCGCTATCTCGTGGTGAATCCCGCGGGCAGTGTCTATCACCACCAGCGCCGCCCCGATGCCATCACCGGGGTCCGCCTGCAGGATTTCAACCGGGGCCGACCGGTCAACCGGGTCTGGAACCGCGTGAACCCGGGCGACCTGGCACGCACGCCGATTCATGCGCAGCCCCTGTTGCCCGAACCGTCGCGCCGTATCGGCGATGCGGGCCGGGGCGTTGCGCCGCGCGTGCAACCCCCTGTGCAGCAGGCGCCGGTTCAAGCACAGCCCCGAATCCGCCCGCAGCCGCCGTTCCAGCCACCGGCCGTCATCGAGCGCGGGGCGGCCGGCGACAACACGGCGCGACCGGGGACGCGGCAGCGGGACGAGGGAGCGTCGCAACAGCAACAGCAACAGCAAGAACGTGAGCGCGCCCGCCGGGACCTGCAAGGCCGGCAGGTGCTGGAGCAGCAACGTGCCGCGCGTGAGCAGCAGGTGCAGCGGGAGAACGCGCAGCGGGAACAGGGCCAACGCGAGAATGCGCAACGCCAGCAGGCGCAGCGGGAGAACGCGCAACGCGAACAGGCACAACGCGAAAATGCGCTACGCCAGCAGCAGGCCGCGCAGGAACGCGTGCAGCGCCAGCAGGAGCGGGAGCAGCAACGTGCGGTGCAGCAGCCGCCGCGTGAACAGCGCGCCGCGCCGGCGCAGAACGAGGGAAGGCGCGGCCGGGGCCCGCAGATCGAAGAGCGCGCCAAGGGCGGCGACACCGACGATCGCGCCAAGGACCGCCCAAACGAAGACCGCGGCAAAGGCCGCGGTCAGAGGGATGTCAATTGACGGGTTCGGGGTACGAGCGAACCACGGGAGCGGATTTTTCTGCTTCGGGCGGCAGGTAAACCGTGGTGCGGTCGATCTTGGCGTCGTAGGCCGCCAATTCGGCGCTGGCACTGCGGATCACGGCCCGGTCCAACGGGTGGCATTGCCGCTGACTGAGCCTGCTCAGCGCCTCCGATCGGTCGATCATCTGGCGCACCCCCGCCGGGTCCATCATCAGTGCAAAGGGATTGGCCGCCGTCGTTTCTGTTCTCATTCGTTCAACTCCTGTGGTTTTTGCGAATCACGTTTCCGATGGGGTCACTGTGGCAGGAGGGCCCCGTTTGTAACGTCAGGTGGCTTCGTTACACCTTGTAGGACGCTTTCTCACGCACGGGCCGGGCCGCCCGAGCCCGGCTTGGCGCGTTGCACAATAGCTTCCATGCCCTACTTGCCGCCGTTCATCGCCCCCACCCGGCACAGCGACCCACACACCGCGCTGGCCCAGGTCCGCGCCATCTATTCGCAGCAGATCGACCACTTGCGAAGCGCGATGCAGCGTTTCGTGGCGGGCGAATCGCTGCCGGGGCATGTGCGCGCGTGCTACCCCTTCGTGCGCATCCACACCGACACGGTGCTGCGCCAGAACGCGCTGGAAAATTCCGGCCTCAGCTATGGCTTCGTGGCCACGGCGGGGCGCTTCGAGACCACGCTCACGCGCCCGGACCTGTACAGCAACTACTACCTGGAGCAATTCCGGCTGCTGCGCCAGAATCATGGCGTTGAACTGGAAGTGGGCACCAGCACACAGCCTATCCCCGTGCACTTCTCCTTTGCCGAGCACGACCACATCGAAGGCACCCTCAGCCCCGAGCGCCGGATGATGATGCGCGACGTGTTCGACCTGCCGGACCTCGGCGCGATGGATGACGGCATCGCCAACGGCACCTGGCAGGCGCACCCCGGAGAGGCGCAGCCGCTGTCGCTCTTCACGGCCGCGCGCGTGGACTACTCGCTGCACCGCCTGCGCCACTACACGGGCACGGCGCCGGACTGGTTCCAGAATTTCGTTCTGTTCACCAACTACCAGTTCTACATCGACGAGTTCGTGCGCCTTGGCCACGAGGAAATGGCCAACCCGAACAGCGACTACATCGCCTTCGTGGAGCCGGGCAACGTGGTGACGCGCCGCGTCGGACTGTCGGCCGAGCCGAACGACAGCCTGGGTGCCGTGCCGCCGCGGCTGCCCCAGATGCCGGGCTACCACCTGATCCGGGCGAGCCATGGCGGCATCAGCATGGTGAACATCGGCGTCGGGCCGGCCAACGCCAAGACCATCACCGACCATATCGCCGTGCTGCGCCCGCACGCCTGGATGATGCTGGGGCACTGCGCGGGCCTGCGCACCAGCCAGCAGTTGGGTGACTACGTGCTGGCGCACGCCTATGTGCGCGAGGACCACGTGCTCGATGAGGAGCTGCCGCTGTGGGTGCCGATTCCGGCGCTGGCCGAAATCCAGCTGGCGCTGGAAAAAGCCGTGGCCGACGTCACCGGCTTCAAGGGCGCGGACCTGAAGCGGATCATGCGCACGGGCACCGTGGCCAGCACCGACAACCGCAATTGGGAGCTGCTTCCCGGCAACATGCCCCAGCGCCGCTTCAGCCAGAGCCGCGCCGTGGCCCTGGACATGGAAAGCGCCACCATCGCGGCCAACGGCTTTCGCTTCCGCGTGCCCTATGGCACCTTGCTGTGTGTCAGCGACAAGCCGCTGCACGGCGAGATCAAGCTGCCCGGCATGGCCAACCAGTTCTACCGCGAGCGCGTGGACCAGCACCTGCGCATCGGCATGCGCGCCATCGAGATCCTGCGCGCCGAAGGCAGCCAGCGGCTGCACAGCCGCAAGCTGAGGAGCTTCGACGAGGTGGCGTTCCAGTAGCGCCGGTCAATGCGCCACATAGCAGGGCGGGATCAGGCTGGCGGGGCACTCTACTCCGCGAATGTCCCCCGGCGCCGGGAGGGCGCCTCCGCCTTGATTTCGCTGCGCAGAGCGCCCCGCCAGCCTGATCCTGTGCGGTGGTTGGCTCACCACGGCTCCAGGGTCTTCACGCCGGCGCGGCCGACAGCGACGTCGCCATCGCCTCGCCCAGCTTCACCGGCCGCGTGGGCGCCCAGTCCGGCACGAAGGTGATGACGCTCTTCGGGAACAGCATCACCACCGTGGAGCCCAAAAGGAAGCGGCCCATCTCGGCGCCCTTGGGCAGTTCGATGTTCTGGCCCTCGTAGCGCCACTCGCGGACTTCGCGCGTGCGCGGCGGGTTCACCACCCCGTGCCACACGGTCGCGATGCTGCCGACGATGGTGGCGCCCACCAGCACGTTCACGAACGGGCCATACGGCGTGTCGAACACGCACACCACGCGCTCATTGCGCGCGAACAGGCTGGGCACGTGGCGGGCTGTGAGCGGGTTGACCGAGAACAGGTCGCCGGGGATGTAGATCATCCGCTTCAGGCGCCCTTCGCACGGCATGTGGATGCGGTGGTAGTCCTTGGGGGCCAGGTACAGCGTGGCGAAATGGCCGTGGTCGAAGCGTTGCGCCAGCTGCGCATCGCCGCCCAGCAGCGCCTGGGTGGAATAGCTGTGGCCCTTGGCCTGGAAGATCTGGTCCTGCTCGATCGGGCCGAACTGGCTGATCGCCGCGTCAACCGGGCAGATGAAGGGCGAATTGGCGATCGGGCGCACGCCTTCGCGCAAGGCCCGCGTGAAGAATTCGTTGAAGGTGGCGTAGCTTTCCACCTGGGGATCGGCCGCTTCGGCCATGTTCACCTGGTACTTGGCGATGAACCTGCGGATGATGGCATGGGTGATCGCACCGCCGCGCCAGCCGGCCACCAGGCCCGCGAAGGCAGTGATCAGCCGCTTGGGCAGCAGGTATTGCGGGGTCACCGCCAGACGGTTGGACACATTCGGTACCGGGTTGGCAAAAGGGAAAATTCTAGCCACTGCCGCAAGGCGCGGGCGCCGGGGCCGGCGCTGCGACACAATAGCAGGCCGCCCACCTCCTGCCCCATGAGCGAACACCTCCTTGAAGCCCGCCACCTGAGCAAACGCTACGGCGGCCAGACCGTGGTGAAAGACCTCTCGTTCGACATCGCCGCCGGCGAGTGCCTGGGCGTCATCGGGCCCAATGGCGCGGGCAAGACCACCACCATCCGCATGTGCCTCGGGCTCACGGTGCCTGATGAGGGCTCGCTCACCGCGCTGGGCCTTTCCATGCCCCGCGACGCGCTGGCCATCAAGGCCCAGCTGGGCGTGGTGAGCCAGTTCGACACGCTGGACCCCGATTTCACCTGCGCCGAGAACCTGCTGGTCTATGGCCGCTACTTTGGCATGAAGGACGGCCAGATCCGCGAGCGCATCCCGAAGCTGCTGGAGTTCGCGGCCCTGTCGCACAAGGCCGACGTGAGGCCCGGGGAGCTTTCGGGCGGCATGCGGCGGCGCCTCAGCCTGGCGCGTGCGCTGGTGAACGACCCGCGCCTGCTGCTGCTCGACGAGCCGACCACCGGCCTGGACCCGCAGGCGCGGCACCTGATGTGGGAGCGCCTTCAATTGCTTTTGCAGCAGGGCAAATCGATCCTGCTCACCACGCATTTCATGGACGAAGCCGAGCGGCTGTGCTCGCGCCTGCTGGTCCTGGACCACGGCAAGAAGATCGCCGAGGGCCGCCCGCGCGACCTGATCGTGCAGCACCTGGAGCCCGATGTGGTGGAAGCCTATGGCAACGGGGCACTGGCGCTGGTGGATTCGCCCTTGAAGGCGCTGGCAACGCGCGTGGAGGTGAGCGGCGAGACGGTCTTCTTCTACACGCAGGGTGCGAAGCAGCTGCTCGATGCGCTGGCCGCCCATCCCAAGCTGCGCACGCTGCACCGCCCTGCCAACCTGGAAGACCTGTTCCTGAAAATGACGGGCCGCCAGATCAGGGAGGACGGCTGACATGCGCACGACTTCCATCTGGCGCACGCCTGATCTCTCGCTGCGCTGGTGGCCGGTGTTCCTGCGCAACCTGCTGGTCTGGCGCAAGCTGGCCATCCCGAGCCTGGTGGGCAACATCGCCGAGCCGCTGATGTGGCTGGTGGCCTTCGGCTACGGCATGGGCGCGCTGGTCGGCCAGGTGCAGCTGGGCGGCGTGCAGGTGCCTTACATCCTGTTCCTGGCCAGCGGCTCGATCTGCATGAGCGCCATGAACGCGGCGTCGTTCGAGGCGCTCTACTCGGCCTTCTCGCGCATGCATGTGCAAAAGACCTGGGACGGCATCATGAACGCGCCGGTCAGCCTGGACAACGTGGTGATGGCCGAGATGCTGTGGGCCGGCTTCAAGGCGCTCTTCACGGTCACCGCCATCCTGGGCGTGATGCTGGTCCTGGGCATCAGCCACAGCCCCAAGCTGCTGGCCGCGTGGCCGGTGCTGCTGGGCGTGGGGATCACGTTCTCCTGCATCGCCCTGATTTTCAACGCGCTGGCGAAGGGCTACGATTTCTTCACCTACTACTTCACGCTGTTCCTCACACCCATGATGTTCCTGTCGGGCATTTTCTTTCCGCGCGAGCAGTTGCCGCCCCTGATACGGATGGTCTCGGACTGGCTGCCGCTCACCAATGCGGTGGAGCTGGTGCGACCGATGTTCATGGACCAGTGGCCGGCCCACGCGCTGCGCCACGCGCTGGTGCTGGTGGCCTACACCGTGGGCGCGTTCTGGGTGGCGCTGGCGCTCACCCGCAGGCGCTTTCGGGCCTGACGCGATGGCCACCACGCCCCAGATCCCGCCTGACCTCCTGGCCATGATCCGCCGTGGGGTCTCGGTGATCGTCGGCTCGCGCGACCTGGCCTTGCGGCCCAGCATGATGCGCGCCGTCGGCAGCGACGTGGCGCCGGACGGCAGCGCCATAACCGTGTATGTCTCGCGCCGTCAATCGCGCCAGCTGATCCAGGACGTGGCCGCGACCGGCCATGTCGCCGTGGTGTTCAGCGAACCCGCCAGCCACAGGACGCTGCAGGTGAAGGCCACCCGCGCCGTGCTGCGCAACGCGGAACCGCAGGACGGGCCGGTGCTGGCACGCTACCTGGCGTCCATGGAGCACGAGATCCAGCGCGTCGGCTATGGGCCGCCGATGACGCGGGCCATGCTGGCCTACCGGCTCGACGACGTGGTGGCCATCCGCTTCGAGCCCGAGCAGGCGTTCGACCAGACCCCGGGGCCCAAGGCCGGTGCATCGCTGTCGGGCAGCGGCCAATGAACACGACCCAGCTTGGCGACATCCGCCCCTGCCTGGAAGGCGCCATTCCGGCGGTGATGGCAACCTGCTCCGCCGAGGGCATGCCCAACGTCGCGTACATCTCGCAGGTGTACTACGTGGACGAGCGGCACGTGGCGCTGTCGTTCCAGTTCTTCAACAAGACGCGGCAGAACATCCTGGCCAACCCGCACGCCACCGTGCTGCTGCTGCATCCGCAGACGGCCGCGTACTTCCGGCTGTACATCCGCTACCTGCGCACCGAAACCGGCGGGCCGTTGTTCGAAGGCATGAAGGCGCAACTGGCCGGCATCGCTTCGCACACCGGCATGCAAGGCGTGTTCCGCCTACTCGGCTCGGACGTGTACGAGGTGGAGCGGATCGAGGCGCTGGAGGGCGATCCGCTGCCCGCGCCGCCACCGCGCGGGGGCATGCTGGCCGCCGTGCGCCGCTGCAGCGAGCGGCTTGGGCGCTGCAGCTCGCTGGACGAGGCGCTCAATGCCGTGCTGGCCACGCTCGCCGACTTCGCGGGCGTCGAGCACGCGATGGTGCTGATGCTGGACGCTGGCACGCAGCGCCTCTACACCGTGGCGAGCTGCGGCTACCCGACGTCGGGCGTGGGATCGGAAGTCGGCATGGGCCAGGGCGTGATCGGTGTCGCCGCGCGCGAACGCACGCCGGTACGCATCACGCACATGACCAATGCCTACCTGTACAGCCAGGCCATGCGCGCCAGCCTGGTGGCCAACGTACCTGATATCGAAGAAGCCATGGAGATCCCCTATCCGGGCCTCGCCGAACCCCACAGCCAGCTGGCGGTGCCGGTGCTGTCGGCCGGGCGCCTGCTGGGGGCGCTCTTCGTGGAAAGCCCCAACGACCTGCAGTTCGGTTTCGAGGACGAGGACATGCTGGTGGCGATGGCCGGCCACCTGGGCGCGGTCATCGACCTGATGCAGGCGCACACCGAGGCGCCCGAGGCCCCGCCCACAGCGGCCGCCCCCGCCGCGCAGTCCAGCGGCGGCAGCGTGCTGCAGTTGCGCCGCTTCGCCAGCAACGACAGTGTCTTCATCGGCGACAGCTACCTGATCAAGGGCGTGGCCGGCGCCATCCTGTGGAAGCTGCTGAAGGACCACGCGCAGCAGGGGCGCACCGAGTTCTCCAACCGCGAGCTGCGGCTGGACCCCGCCATCCGGCTGCCCGACGTGACGGACAACCTGGAAGCCCGCCTGGTGCTGCTGCGCCGGCGCCTGGCCGAACACGGCCCCCATCTGCGCATCGACAAGACCGGCCGGGGGCGTTTCCGCCTGGTGGTGCAGCGGCCGGTGGCATTGGTCGAGGTCGCGTAGGGTCTCGGCGGGCGTCCCCCGTCAGGCTACGAGGCCCGGCACCGGCGCGAGTTCCAGGCTGCGCGCGAGCTTGGCCCATTCACCCTCGGTCAGGTGCGGACGCACCGTCGCCAGCACGGCCTGAAATGCCGGGGCGGGCGCTTGCTGGCGCATCTCGCCCAGCAGGACAGCGCGCTCGACGGGGTTCATGAACGGCACCAGCCAGCGGGCCGTGTACATCATTTCCTCCGGCGGAATGGACGCGAGCAGGGCGTGTTCGATGCCGGCCAGTTCCGCGTCGGTGTAGCGCGCCCACAGCACGGCGTTGTGCGCGGTCTCCTCCACGTGCATGTGCTGGAAGTTGTCGGCGATGAACAGCGACAGGCTGCGATACAACTCGAGCGCGCCGCCGGCGCGTTCGCCCTCGGGGCTGCCGCGCAGTGCCTCGACGGCCTGGCGCAATTCGGCGATGTGCGCTTCATGCTCCTCGTGCTCGTGCGCAATCGCGGCGCTGGCGCCGGGGGCGCGGGCTTCGATGGCGGTATGCACGAAGTCATTCTCGTGCTGCAGGTGCGCACGGCAGAAATCCAGCAGCTCGACCACGCGCTGGGTGGTCTGGGTGAGTTCGAGGCCGTCGCTCCAGTCCATGCGGCCCACGGCCAGCAGCGTGTCGGCCATCAAGGCGCGCAAGGCCTTGTGGATGCCGGCGTACATGTCCATGCGCGGGGCTTGCGCGGCGGCGACCTGCCGCAGTTCCTGGGTGTCGATCTTCATTTCGGGGCTTCCTTCGCTTCGGTGGAGGACGCCGCACACCGTGTGCGACGCCATGGAAAGAAGTCTAGAAATTGCGGGTCGAACGCGCCGCTAAGAATTGCTTAAGCAATCCCTAAAGATTCCTTAAACAGCGTGGACAGGTTCACCCTGCGCTGAAACCCTGTGAAGTTCTTCACGGCTTTGCGCGGCCGACTTGATCATGTCCGCCGCCTTCTCCGCGATCATGATGGTGGGTGCGTTGGTGTTGCCGCCGACGATGCGCGGCATGATGGACGCGTCCACCACCCGCAGCCCCGCGACGCCGTGCACGCGCAATTGCGCATCCACCACATCCAGCGGCCCGCTGCCCATGCGGCAGGTGCCCACCGGGTGGTAGATCGTGTCGGCGTGGCCGCGTATGAACTGCTCGATCTCCCCATCGGTCCGGGCTGCCGCCGAGCTGGCCAGTTCGCGCCCGCCGAAGCCGGCCAGCGCCGGCTGGCTGAGGATGTCGCGCATGACCTTGAAGCCGCGCACCAGGCGCGCGACGTCGTCGGCTTCGGCCAGGAAGTTGGGATCGATCAGCGGCGGGCTCAGGGCGTTGCCACTGGCCAGTTGCACGCTGCCCCGGCTCAGGGGGCGCAGCAGGCAGACGTGGCACGAGTAGCCGTGGCCGAGCATCGTCTTGCGGCCATGGTCCACCAGCTTGCCGACGACGAAATGCAGCTGGAGGTCGGGCAGCGCTTCGCAAGCCTGGCTCTTGATGAAGCCGCCGGCTTCGGCAAAATTGCTGGTGAGCATGCCGGTGCGCAAATCGCGCCATTCGAAGATGCCCTTGATGCCCCGGATCGCCCCGTCGAGCGACAGGCCGAACAGGTCCTTCAGGTGCGGCGCATCCACCACCTGCACCACATCCACGTGGTCGTGCAGGTTGCGCCCCACCCCCGGCAGATCGTGCGCCACGGCCAGACCGTGGGCCTGCAGGTGCGCGGCCGGCCCGATGCCCGAGAGCATCAGCAACTGGGGCGACATCAGCGCGCCGGCGCACAGCAGCACCTCGCGCGAGGCCTTCAGCTGCTTGAGCTCGCCCCCTTGCCGGTACGCCACGCCTGTCGCGCGCCGCCCCTCCATGAGGATGCGCGTGGTGTGAGCCTCGGTGATCACCTGCAGGTTGGGTCGCTGCCGGATGGGTGCCAGGTAGGCCTTGGCCGCGCTCAGGCGCTCGCCGTTGCGGTGCGTGACCTGGTACATGCCCACGCCCTCCTGCTCGGCGCCGTTGAAGTCCGGGTTGCGTGTGAAGCCCGCCTGCACGGCGGCCTCCACGAACACAGGGCCGAAGCGGTTGGGACTGCGCAGGTCCATCACGTTCAGCGGCCCGCCGGCGCCATGGAATTCATCGGCGCCGCGCTCGTTGTGCTCCGAGCGCTTGAAATAGGGCAGCACGTCG
>DATILF010000186.1:0-4767 GCA_035476755.1 Ramlibacter sp. | reverse complement strand
CCCGGCTTCGAGCCGCCGGGCCTGGCGCACCTGCGCATCGCGCGCGAGCCGCTGGTGCTGGCCCTGCCCGAGCAGCACGGGCTCGCCGCGTCGCGGGCGCTCGCCCTCGGGGCCGTGCTGGATGAGCCGCTGGTGATTTTTCCCCGGCGCATCGTGCCGTCGCTGCACGATGCGATCTTCGGGCTGTACCACGACGGCGGGCGCATGCCGCGCATCGCGCAGGAGGCCATCCAGATGCAGACCATCGTGAACCTGGTGTCCGCGGGCCTGGGGCTGGCCTGGGTGCCGGCGAGCGTGCGCCAGTTCCAGCGGCCCGGCGTCGTGTATCGCCAGCTTGGCGGGCGGCAGGCCCAGCGCGTGCCCGGCTGCGAGACCAGCCTGGTGTGGCCCACGCTCGACGGCAAGCCGACCCTGGCGCGTTTCGTCGAGTTCGCGCGCGGGCAGTTGCGGTCGCCGGCGCCGGCCGGCTGAGCCTGGCTGCGCTGGCGCGGCCCTTGCAGCACAATACGCCGCATGCTGATGTACCCCCAGATCAACCCCGTCGCCCTCCAGCTGGGCCCTGTCGCCATCCATTGGTACGGCCTCACCTACCTGGCCGCGTTCGGCCTGTTCATGCTGCTGGCGCTGCGCCGCCTACAGCACGAGCCCTTCGCGTCGGTCCGCGGCGCGGGCGCCTGGTCGCGCAAGGATGTGGAGGACATGCTCTTTCTGGGCGTGCTGGGGGTGGTGGCCGGCGGCCGTCTGGGCTACTGCCTGTTCTACAAGCCGACCTACTACCTTGCGCATCCGCTGGAGATCTTCTACGTCTGGCAGGGCGGCATGAGCTTTCATGGCGGCATGCTGGGCGTGATCGTGTCGCAGTGGTGGTTCGCGCGTTCGCGCTCCAGGCCGTTCCTGCAGGTCATGGACTTCATCGCGCCCTGCGTGCCCACAGGCCTGGCGGCGGGGCGCGTGGGCAACTTCATCAATGGCGAGCTGTGGGGCCGCGCGGCCGACCCCACGCTGCCCTGGGCCATGGTCTTCCCGCAAAGCGGATCGATGATGCCGCGCCATCCCTCGCAGGTGTACCAGTTCCTGCTGGAAGGGCTGCTGCTGTTTGTGATCCTGTGGCTCTACGCGCGCAAAGAGCGCAAGCCGGGCCAGGTCTCGGGTGTGTTCCTGATCGGGTACGGCGTGTTCAGGTTCATCGCCGAATACTTCCGCGAGCCCGACAGCCACCTGGGACTTTTGTCGTTGGGCCTGAGCATGGGCCAGTGGCTGTGCATCCCGATGATCGTGGGCGGCGTGGCGCTGTGGTGGTGGGCCGCTGGTCGGCCCCAGCCGGTTCCGGCGCGGTAGTGCCCCCACCCCAACCCTCCCCCAGAGGGGGAGGGAGTCGTTCACGAGCTCGGATAGGTAGTTTCCACAGGACTTGAAGCCCCACGGCCCAGCGCTTTCCCTTCATAATTACGCGTAATTATTGGAAATTATGACGATGCGCCTGGTTCACAACTCCCTGCACGATGAGGTCGCCGCCCAGCTGCGCGACCGCATCTTCGCCGGCGAACTTCTGCCCGGCACCTTCCTGGACGAAGCGCGGCTGGCCGAGCAGCTTTCCATCTCGCGCACGCCGCTGCGCGAGGCGCTGAAGGTGCTCACGGCCGAAGGGCTGGTACGCCACGAACCTCGGCGAGGTTCCTTCGTCAACGAGGTGACCGAGCAGGACCTGGACGAGATCTTCCCGGTGCTCGCCCTGCTGGAAGGGCGGTGCGCACGCGAGGCGGCCACCAACGCCACCGACGCCGACCTGCAGACGCTGGAGGCCATGCACGACAAGCTCAACCGCCATGCCCGCGCCAAGCGCATCAACGACTATTACGTGGCCAACTTCGCCATTCACGAAGCCATCATCGCCCTGGCGAACAACCGCTGGCTCGCGCTCGTCATCGCCGACCTGCGCAAGATCGTCAAGCTGGCGCGGCTTCAGCAGCTGCATGCACCGGGGCGGCTGGACCAGAGCCTGTCCGAGCACATGGCCGTGTTCGCCGCGCTCAAGGCCCGCGACCCCGAGGGCGCGGAAGCGGCCATGCGCACGCACCTGACCCGCCAGCGCGTGGCCTTGCGCGACCTGGCACGTAACCAGAAATCGAAGCTGGGGACTCTATGAACGCACCTGATTGGATTGCCCGCGGCGTGTCGCTGCTCAAGCCCGACGCCACGCCGGGGCCCCGCTCCACACGGGAGCGGCTTGGTGCGACCTTGCGCAAGAAGGAAGAAGCGCTGTCGCCGCGCGTGCTGCGGCGCACGCTGGAGGAGCTGCGGGGCATCGTCGATCCTCAGGTGAGCGAGGTCGAGGGCGGCCGCCGTGCCAAGGGCGTAGCCGACTGGTATGCGCGCGCCACGGCCGAACAGCGGCGAGACATGTGGCTGTTGATGAGCGAGGAGTTTGTGGCCGACCCCAGGCGGATCAAGGCGGCGCAGGCCCAGTACGCCGCGGCCGTGGGCACACCGGATGAAGCAGCGGCCGAAGTGATCTACCGCCGCGCCACGGTGTCGCCGCGCCGGCGCCTGCTGCAGCGCTTCAGCGTGGACCCGGGCGGCATCCGTTTCCTGGTGGACATGCGCGCCGAGATGCAGTCGCACCTGAAAACGGACAAGCGGCTGGCGGCCCTCGACGTCGAGATGGAGTACATGTTCTCCACCTGGTTCGACGTGGGTTTTCTGGACCTGCAGCGCATCAGCTGGGACTCACCCGCGTCGCTGATCGAAAAGCTGATCAAGTACGAGGCCGTGCATGACATCCGCGGCTGGGCCGACGTGAAGAACCGGCTGGACAGCGACCGCCGCTGCTATGGCTTCTTCCACCCGCGCCTGCCCGGCGAGCCGCTGATCTTCGTCGAGGTGGCGTTGGTGGACGACATCGCGGACTGCATCACGCCTTTGCTGGACGAAACCGCCGCACCGGCGGATCTGAAGAAGGCCACCACGGCGATCTTCTATTCCATCAGCAACACCCAGACCGGGCTGAAAGGCGTGAGCTTCGGCGATTCCCTGATCAAGCGGGTGGTGGATACGCTCAAGGCGGAGTTTCCACGGCTCAAGACTTTCGCCACGCTGTCCCCGATCCCGGGGCTGCGCCAATGGGTTGCGAAGAACGCGCCCGAGGAATTGCTCAAGGCGCTGGAGCATCCGCTGGAACTGCCCGAGAAGTCGCCGCTGCGCACGCAGCTGATGAGCCTGGCGGCGCGCTACCTGGGCCGTGAACTGAAGGACGGCAGGCCGCCGGACCCGGTGGCGCGGTTTCACCTGGGCAACGGCGCGCGGGTGGAGCGGCTCAATTGGGCGGGCGACCCTTCGCCCAAGGGGCTCAAGCAGTCGTTCGGCCTCATGGTGAACTACCTCTACGACGTCAAGCGCCTGGACAAGCACCGGGCCCTGCTGGCACAGGGAAAAGTCCCGATATCGGGGGCCATCGAAGACCTGTTAACTTGATTTTCGCTTTCGACAACAACCAGGAGACAAAAGATGATTGACAGCTTCACTCGGCGAGACGTCCTGCGCGCGGCGGCGGCCGGCGCCGCATCGCTCACCCCATTCGCCCATGCCCAATCCGCCTGGCCGGCCAAGCCCGTGATGATGGTGGTTCCGTTCCCCGCGGGCGGCGGCACCGACGCCTTCGCCCGCCCGCTGGCGGCGCAGTTCGCCAGGCAGACCGGCAAGCAGCTGGTCATCGACAACAAGGGCGGGGCGGGCGGCACGCTCGGGGCAAGCCTGGCCTCCCGCGCGGCGAACGACGGCTACAACCTTTTCATGGGCGCGGTGCACCACACCATTGCGCCGTCCATGTACCCCAGGCTCGACTACGACCTGGAAAAGGACTTCGTGCCGCTGACTCTCGTCGCGAGCGTCCCGCAGGTGGTGGTGGTGAATCCGAAACGGGTGGAGGTCGCCGATTTCAAGGCCTTCCTGCAGCTCATGCGCGCAAGCCCGGGGCGCTACAACTACGGCTCGGCGGGCAGCGGCACTTCGCATCACCTGGCCGGCGAACTTTTCAAGCAGCAAACCAAGACCTTCATCACGCACATTCCCTACCGCGGGGCGGGCCCGGCGCTGCAGGACCTGATCACCGGCAGCGTGGACATGATGTTCGACGGCCTCGGCTCCTCCGCCGCGCACATCAAGAGCGGCCGCATCAAGGCGCTGATGGTGTCGGGCGCCAAGCGCAACCCCGCGTTTCCGGACGTGCCCAGCGCGGCGGAAGTCGGCTTGCCCGACTACACGGTCACCACGTGGTACGGCCTGTGGGCGCCCAAGGGGACCCCGGTGGACGTGCAAGCGCGCATCGTGGATGAAGTGCGCAAGGCGGTGCAATCCGACGAGCTCAAGGTCATCTGGGCCGGCCAGGGCGCGGAATTCCCCAACCTGAGCCAGCAGCAGTTCGGCGCATTCGTGAGCGGCGAAGTCAAGCGCTGGGCCGCCGTGGTGAAGGCCGCCGGCGCCAAGCTGGACTGACGACAAACACAAGCCGTGTATTGAAAACATGACCCCATCACAGAACCTGTTCGCCGCCCTGCGCGCCGCCTTTCCCGACGATCTCGATGCCGTCGCGGTCGAGACCGACACCGGCCTGGCCTACACCTGGCGCGACCTCGATCGCGCCACCGCCATGATGGCCAACCTGCTGCGCTCGCTCAACCTGCCCGAGGGTTCGCGGGTGGCCGTGCAGGTGGAGAAATCGGTGGAAGCCATGATGCTCTACCTGGCGACCTTGCGAGCGGGCTATGTGTT
>DATILF010000185.1:0-2651 GCA_035476755.1 Ramlibacter sp. | reverse complement strand
TCGCCCCAGGTGGCCGATGTGAGCACGCCCGAGCTCTGGTTGGCGAAAAGGTCCAGCCCGCCCTCGGCGTTGCGGCGCGCGCGCAGGAACTCGCGGCGCTTGTCGGCGCGCGGCCAGGCGAAATGCGCGGGCAGGCGCACCGGCCGCGGCGCCAGGTCGGCCGCGCCCTGCAGCTTGAGCAGGAAGGGACGCACCAGCAGCAGGAACGTGACGAAGCTCGACACGGGGTTGCCGGGCAAACCGATGAAGTGCGCCGGCCCCACGGTGCCGTAGGCGAACGGCTTGCCGGGCTTGATGGCGATCTGCCAGAGGTCGAGCGATCCCAGTTGCTGCACGGCTGGCTTGATGTGATCCTCCTCGCCCACGGACACGCCGCCGCTGGTGAGGATGAGGTCGTTGCCCTGCGACGCATGCGCCAGCGCCTGTACGGTCGCGTCCAGCCGGTCCGGCACGATGCCGTAGTCGCTGACTTCGCACTCCAGGCGGCGCAGCAACGCGCTCAGGAAGAAGCGGTTGGAGTTGTAGATGGCGCCGGGCCGCATCTGCTCGGGCGCGACTTCCCCCGGCATCACCAGTTCGTCGCCGGTGGAAAACAGGGCCACACGCGGCCGGCGGGCCACCTGCAGCGTGTCGCGCCCGATGCTGGCCGCCAGGCCGAGGCTGGCTGGCGACAGGCGGGCGCCAGCGGCGAGCACCACGGCTGCGCGCTTCACATCCTCGCCGCTCTTGCGGATCCACTGGCCAGGGCTGGGCACGCGCAGGAAGCGCACGACCTGTTCGCCCGCTGGCTCGGTGTCTTCCTGCATCACGACCGCATCCGCGCCTTCGGGAATGGGGGCCCCCGTGAAAATGCGGGCCACGCTACCGGGCGCCAGCGGTTCGGCGGCGCTGCCGGCGGGAATGCGCTGGCTCACCGGCAGCGGCGGGCCTGCACCGGCAATCTCGCTGCTGCGCACCGCATAGCCATCCATCGCGCTGTTGTCCTGCGGCGGCACCTGCAACCCCGATACAAGATCCTCGGCCAGCACACGGGCATCGGCGTCGAACGTGGACACCGTCTCGACCCCGGCCAGGGGCTTCGCCTTGGCGAGCAGTTCAGCCAGCGCGTCATCGAGCGGCTTGAGCGGGGCGCGGGCCATGGTCACGTGTACATCTCCCGGTGGTAGTCGAACCGGTGACCATTGTCGATGAGCCACTGGGCCACGTCAGGCGGGCTGTTCAAATCCAGCACCGGCCGCAGGGTGGCCATCGGCAACTGGTCCGGCGAATCGGTGGCGATGGCGACGATGAAATCGTCATCCGGATAGAGCGCCGGCTGGCCGGACGCCGCGCGCCACACCTCGAGCTTGGGCAGGTCGCTGTCCTTGAAGCCTTCGACCAGCACCCAGTCCACCCCTTCCCACAGTTCGGCCAGCAGCTGGTGGACCGTCAGGCGCGACGGCTGCTCGAACTCGCGCATCAGCGCCAGGCGCCGGTCGGAGGCCACCACCACCTCGAAAGCGCCCGCTTCGCGGTGGCGGTGCGTGTCCTTGCCGGGATGGTCGATGTCGAAATCGTGGTGGGCGTGCTTGACCACCGACACCCGCAGGCCGCGCCGCTTGAGCGCGGGGATCACGCCCTCGACCAGCGTGGTCTTGCCCGACCCCGAAAATCCCGCGAAGCCGGCGACCTTCATGCCATCAAGCGCAATGGCCGGCGATGAAATTCTTCACGGCCCCGGCGTCGGCAGGCACATCCGTCACGCGCTTGGGCAGGTTCTCGATGCCCTCGAACTTCGCGGGCCGGTCGGGCTCGCGCCCCAGTGCCTCGACGATGGTGGCGGCGAACTTGATGGGCAACGCCGTCTCCAGCACGATCATCGGCACGCCGGGCATTACATGCTGGCGCGCGACCTTCAGGCCGTCGGCCGTGTGCGTGTCGATCAGCGTTTCGAAACGTTCGTAGGTGTCGCGAATGGTCGCCAGGCGGTCGGCATGGGTGCTCTTGCCACTGACGAAGCCATAGCGCCCCCGCGTCTCGCGAAAAGCCGGCTCGGCGCTCAGGTCGAACCGGCCCTGGGCCGACAGCTCAGCGCCGAACAACTGCTTGACGCGCTCGCCGTCACGGCCGAGCAGGTCGAACACGAAGCGCTCGAAGTTGCTGGCCTTGCTGATGTCCATCGACGGGCTGGAGGTCTCATGCGTGTCGGCGCTGCCGCGCACGCGGTACACGCCGGTGCGGAAGAATTCGTCCAGCACGTCGTTCTCGTTGGTGGCCAGCACCAGCGTTTCGACGGGCAGGCCCATCATGCGCGCCACATGGCCCGCGCAGATGTTGCCGAAGTTGCCGGACGGCACCGTGAAGCTGACCTTCTTCGCTCCCTCCCCTTGTGGGGGAGGGTTGGGGTGGGGGCTTCCCCCTGCTGTGGCTTGAAAGTACCCGGCGAAGTAATACACCACCTGCGCCATCAGGCGCGCCCAGTTGATCGAATTCACCGTCCCGATCTTGTACTTGCGCTTGAACTCGAGATCGTTGGAGACCGCCTTCACGATGTCCTGGCAGTCGTCGAACACGCCTTCCACCGCGAGGTTGTGGATGTTCGCGTCCTGCAGGCTGAACATCTGCGCCTGCTGGAACGGGCTCATGCGGCCCTTGGGCGACGTCATGAACAC
>DATILF010000184.1:0-12324 GCA_035476755.1 Ramlibacter sp. | reverse complement strand
ACCTGGGCAACTACGTCGGGGCCATCCGTCCCGCCGTCCAGGCCAGCCGCCGCCCCGGCACCGAGAATTTCTACTTCCTGGCCGACTACCACGCGCTGATCAAGTGCGACGAGCCGGCGCGCATCCAGCGCTCCACACTGGAGATCGCGGCCTGCTGGCTGGCCGCCGGGCTGGACGCGGACAAGGTGTTCTTCTACCGCCAGTCCGACATCCCCGAAATCGCCGAGCTGACCTGGCTGCTCACCTGCGTCACCGGCAAGGGCCTGCTCAATCGCGCCCATGCCTACAAGGCTTCGGTGGACAAGAACGTCGCCGCCGGCCACGACCCGGATGCCGACGTGACGGCGGGCCTGTTCATGTACCCGGTGCTGATGGCCGCCGACATCGTGATGTTCAAGGCGCACAAGATTCCCGTGGGCCGCGACCAGGTGCAGCACATCGAGATGGCGCGCGACATGGCGCAAAGCTTCAACCACCTCTATGGCGAGCATTTCGTGCTGCCCGAGGCCGCCGTGGATGAATCGGTGGCCATGCTGCCCGGCCTGGACGGCCGGAAGATGAGCAAGAGCTACGACAACATCATTCCGCTCTTCGCGCCGCCCGCGCAGATCCGCAAGCAGATCGCCGGCATCGTGACCGACTCGCGCGCGCCGGGCGAGCCCAAGGAGGTGGAAGGCTCGGCCCTCTTCCAGATCTACCAGGCCTTCGCCTCTGAAGAAGAGACGCAGGCCCTGCGCCGTGCCTATGCCGAGGGCATCGCCTGGGGCGACGCCAAGCAGCTCCTGTTCGAGCGCATCGACCGCGAGGTCGCGCCCATGCGTGAGCGCCACGACGCCCTGATCAGCAACCCGGCCGAGCTGGAGAGCATCCTGCAGGCCGGCGCCGAGAAGGCGCGCGCCATTGCCACCCCCTTCATGGCCGAGCTGCGCCAAGCCGTCGGCCTGCGCAACCTGGCCGCCCAAGGCGGCGCCGGCCGCAAGGAAAAAGCCGCCAAGGCGGCCCTGCCCGCCTTCAAGCAGTACCGCGAAGCCGACGGCCTGCACTACTTCAAGCTGGTCGATGCGGGGGGCCGCCTGCTGGCCCAGAGCACCGGCTTCGCCTCGCCGCAGGAGGCCGGGCGCGCCATCGGGCAGCTCAGGCGCGGCAACGCCGCCGGCCTGCAGCACGCGCTCCAGCTGGCCGACGGGGTAACCGCCAACGACCTGGAAACGGCCCTGGCGCTGCTGACAAACAGCTGACCGCCGTGATGGCATGCTAAAGAGACCCCCTAAACAGGGAGTGCCATCTGCGGTTATCCTTAGTTCTATGCTCGAACCCATTAAAACCCCGAAGCCCTTGACCCTGTACGTCATCGACGACCATCCGCTGATGCGGGAGGCCGTGGTCATGCTGCTGCGCCGGCTGCGCTCGGGCGCCAACGTGATCGAGCTCGACCGCATAGGCGGCATGGAGTCGGCCGTGCGCCAGCATGGCGCCCCCGACCTCATCTGCCTGGACCTGAAGCTGCCTGACACCACCGGCACCTCGGGCATCCATGAGCTGAAGAATCGCTTTCCCGACGCCCCCCTCGCCGTGCTGTCGGCCTCCCCCGCGGCGGACGCCGAAGAGGGTTGCATCGAAGCCGGGGCCGACATCTACATCGAAAAATCCTCGGGCGCCCAGGAAATCGGCAATGCGCTGCGGGCGCTGCTCAATGCCGACGGCGGCTTCGAGGAACTCTCACCCACCGACAACAAGCTGTCCAAGCGCCAGAAGCAGCTGATCGTCATGCTCGACCGGGGCCTGTCCAACCGCGAGATCGCCGATGAACTGGGCATCAGCGAGCACACGGTGAAGGTGCACCTGTGGCGCCTGTTCCGCCGCCTGGGCGTGAAAAGCCGCACCCAGACGATCCACTTCGCCCGCACTCACGGCATGTTGACCAGCTGAGCCACCGAGGCGGCCGCCCGGTCGGCGGCTTCCTGCGCGTCGGTGGGCTGCAGCATCACGCGAAACACCGTGCCGCGCCCCGGCCGTGACGCCAGGGTCAAGGGGTGCCCGAGGATGGCCGCCAGGCGGGCCACGATGTACAGCCCCAGGCCGAAGCCGTCCTCGGTGCCCGCGTGGCTGGGCACCTTGTAGAACTCCCGGAAGATCTCACGCTGGTGCACCGGCGCGATGCCCAGCCCGGTATCCCACACCTCGATCAGCCGCGCCTCGCCCTTGGCGCGCGACGCCACCAGCACGCCGCCGCGCTGCGTGTACTTGATGGCATTCGACAGCAGGTTGCCCAGGATGCGCCGCAGCAAGATAGCGTCGGAGATGACGGTGCCCGGTGTCACGTGCACGCGAAACTCCAGGCCCCTGGCCTGCGCCAGAGGGCGGTACTGCAGTTCCAGCTCGTGCATCAGCTTGGCCAGATC
Organism: Ramlibacter sp.; assembly: GCA_035476755.1. GTDB lineage: Bacteria > Pseudomonadota > Gammaproteobacteria > Burkholderiales > Burkholderiaceae_C > Ramlibacter. Next base: position 9,922 of record DATILF010000184.1, on the reverse strand, counting down.
CACCGGCTCGATGTTCAGCTTGATCTTGCCCGAGTCCAGCCGCACCAAGTCGAACAGGGAGTCGAAGAGCGCGTTCACGGCCTTGGTCGATTCCACGATCTTGGGCGCGATCTCGTGCACCAGCTCTGGTTCGCTGCCCAGCCAGTCGGCATACAGGCCCAGCGCATGCACGGGCTGGCGGATGTCATGCGCGGCGCTGGCCAGGAACCGGTTCTTGATCTCGACGGCGTCCAGGGCGGCCTGCGTCTGCCGCGTGAGCGACTCGATAAGCTGGTTGTTGCGGTATTGCAGCTCGAAGTTCTTGCGGTGCGTGACGTGCAGGCGCAACCCGGCCTGGCGCAGCACCTGCCAGAAGATCACCAGCAGCGTGATGATCCAGTAGTGGTAGAACGGCCCGTGGAACTGCAGTTCCACGCCGATGCGCCACAGGATGACGCCCAGCGCCGTGAGCGCCAGCGTGTCCAGGTACCAGCGCAGCGTGCGTAGATGGCTGGACAGGCTGTTGATGGAGAACATGGCCAGACCCGCCAGGATCAGCCAGCAGATGAACTGGTCGGCCAGCGAGGATCGGTCGAAGTACAGCAGCGTGGACAGGCCCCACACGAAGGCGCTGAGCGGCCACAGCCAGCGGTAGCGGCTGAAGAAGGCCAGGTGCTCGACGGCGCCGCCCCCCATCACCTCGCGCACGTACTTGCGGATGATCCAGAACCGCCCGCCGGCCACGCCCATTGCCGCAGCGGACCAGAGGAGCAGCATGCCCAGCGTGGTCTCGGTCCAGAGCACACCCACGAACACGGGAATGAGGAGCAGCCCCACCACCTGCGTCGTGCGCGCCGTGCGCATCAGGCTGCGCACCAGCTCGCCCTCGACCCACCGCGCTTCGGCAGGCGTGGCGATCGCGGTCGGAATGTCGGGCTTCATGGCCGCAAGTCTAGGGCACAAGCCTGGGCGCACGATGGCGCAAGCATCTGCGAGGCCGTTACATAACGTGACGAATTCTCCCCTTTTTTCCTCGACAAGGTTACGCTCGGGCTAAACCTCCTGTCCTGCATCGGATGCAATTTCCGCAACCAGTCACCCAATGGTTCAACGACGCCTGGCCGACGGCGTCGCTGCGCACGTACCTCCTTGCCGTGATACTGCTGGCCACGCTGCCGATCGCGGGGATCATGTGCCTGCAGGCCTTCCTGGAAGTGAGCAGGGAGCAGGCCCAGATCAAGGATGAGCTGTCCCGCTCGGCGGCAGCCCTTGCTCAAACCGTGGAACGGCAACTGGAGTCATCCACCGAGGCGCTGGCCGTCCTGTCGCATTCCGAGCTCTTCCAGGGTGGTCGCGTGCAGGCGCTGGGCCGCCTGCTGCAGGGCAAGCCTCGACGCGACTGGGACAGCGTCTTCTTGTTCGACCGCAACGGCGAGCTGATCCTGGACACCGCGTGGCCGCACACGCCGGGAAAAGCCGGCGAGGCCCTGGATGAGCTGCGACAGCGTGTCACCGCCAGCGGCCATGCCGGCGTCTCGGGCCCTATCGATGCGCCGCCCGCCGGCCGGGCCGTGGCCGTGGCGATGCCGGTGATGCAGAACGGCGCCGTGCACTTCGTTCTGGGTGCGCGCATGGGCGAGGCGGCGTGGCAGCGGCTCGCCAGCGTGGCCGGCAAACCGGGCGGCGCACGCGCCACCGTGTTCGATGCCCAGGATCGACCGGTGGCTTATTCCGAGGGCGCCGCCCCCGGTGCCGCAAGCCCCGCAGGGTTCGCGCTGCCGGCCGATGCCGCCGAGTCGATGCGCGGGCGCCCATCGGGCCTGCATCGCGCCGGCGATGTGGACGGGCAGCTCGTGTATGCGGCCTGGCAGACCGTGCCCATCTCGGGCTGGCGGGTGCGGGTGTCGCTGCCGGCGGCCCCGATCGATTCGGCGCACCGCCGTGCCATCGTCGCCGCGCTTTCAACCTCCGGCGGCAGCGTGCTGCTGGGCCTGCTGCTCGCGTCACTGGTGGCCCAGCGCATCGCGCGGCCCCTGCGCCGGCTGGCCACGCGCGGGCCCGCCGGGTGGTCCGGCCCGCTGCCGGTGCTGGAAGTGGCGATGCTGCGCGACGCCCTGCAGCAGACGCGCCGCACCGACACGGCGGCGCACGACGCCCTGCAGGCCAAGGCCCAGGAATTCGAGACACTGTTCAACAGCAGTCCGATCGGCATGGCCTTCGCGCAGGACCCGGGCTGCCGCGTCATCTGGCACAACGCCGCCATGGATGGGCTGATCGGCCCGCGCTCGTCGCATCGCGCCGGCACCGTGCGGGTGATGCACAAGAGTGGCCTGCTTGCGCCTGGCCAGCAGCCCCTGCAGCGCGCCGCCGCCCTGGGCGAGACCATCGCGGGCATGGAGCTGGAGATCGCGATCGATGGCCGGCCGTCCACTTTCGTGATCGCCAACGCCGTGCCCCTGCGGGACGCCGGCGGCCGGCCGCGCGGCGCCATCAGTGCGCTGGTGGACATCACGCAGCGCAAGCTGGTCGAAGAGCGCCTGCTCGCCATCGACCAGCAACTGCGGGAGAGCCAGCGCCTCATGGAGCTGGCCCAGGAAGCGGGGCACGTCGGCTTCTTCCACTACCAGTTCTCCACCGACCGGCTGTCCTGGACGCCGGGGCAGAACAAGCTGTTTGGCATCGATCAGCTCGTGAACGGCACCTTGCGCGACTGGTTCGAGCGGATCGGCGACGACGACCGCGATCGCATCGAGCGGGAGCTCTGGACGGCCTGCGCCGTTCAGCGGGAAAAGGAGACGCTGGAATACTGCGTGCGCCGCGCCGACGGCAGCGAACGCTGGCTCTCCAGCCGGGTCATGCTCCACTACGACGCGGAAGGCCGCGCCGTCCAGATGACGGGCGTGACCGTGGACATGACCCATCACAAGCAGGTGGAGCGCGAACGCGCCCTCCTCACCGAGAAGGCGCTGCAGGCGCGCCAGGATGCCGAAGCCGCGAGCCGGGCCAAGGACGAATTCCTCACCATGCTCAGCCATGAGCTGCGCAACCCGCTGGGCGCCATCTCCGCCGCCATCGATGTGCTGGACGCGGCCGACCCCGCAAGCCGCATCGGCGCCGAGGCGCGCGCCATCATCACGCGCCAGACCCGCAACCTGGCGCACATGATGAATGACCTGCTGGACGTGGGGCGCGTGATCGCGGGCAAGATCCTGCTGTCCCTGGAGCCCGTGAACCTGGCCGCGGTCGTGCAGCGCGTTGCCGAAACGCAGGCCATCACCGGCGAGGCGAAGGACCACGAGGTGCACCTGGACCTCAACGAAGCCTGGGTGGACGGCGACGCGGTGCGCATCGAGCAGGTGGTCACCAACCTCATGACCAACGCGGTCAAGTACACGCCCGCGGGCCGTACCATCCATGTCAAGGTGCTGCGCGAGGCTTCCGGCATGGCCGTGCTGCAGGTGCGGGATGCCGGGATGGGCATTCCGCAAGACCTGCTGCCGCACATCTTCGACCTGTTCGTGCAGGGGCAGCGCACGCTCGACCGGCGCGCCGGCGGCCTGGGCATAGGCCTCACGCTGGTGCGGCGCCTGGTCGAGCTGCATGGCGGCACGGTGGGCGTGGAAAGCTCCGAATCGGGCACCATTTTCACGGTGCGGCTGCCGCTCGTCCATGCGCCGGCGCAGCTCAGCAGTGAAGTCCTGCCGCCCTCCCGGCGCCGCAAGGTGCTGGTGGTGGAGGACAACAGTGATGTACTGGCCGCCTTGCGCTCCAAGCTGGAGCTGGATGGCCATACCGTCAGCACCGCGGCCGATGGCATCGAGGGACTGAGCCATCTGCTCAAGCTGCGGCCCGAGGTGTCCATCGTGGATATCGGGCTGCCCGGTCTCACGGGGTTCGAGCTGGCCCGCCACGCGCGCGCCGCCGGTTATGCCGGGCGCATGATCGCCATATCGGGCTACGGGGCCGAGCGGGATGCCCAGGAGGCCAGGGTGGCCGGCTTCGACGCCTATCTGGTCAAGCCTGTGGACCCTGTTCAGTTGCGCGCAAGCATCAGTGCGGATTGAATTTTCAATGACTTTCTGTTACAGCTATCAACTCACCCGTGGCCCAATAATGGTTGGGCATGTCCCCAGGCAGTGCCCAGCAGTTGCGCGTGGCCGGATGTGTTGCGCGAGGGAGCAGTAACAATGAACCATGCACTGATCGTAGAGGACGATGCCGACTCCGCCAGGATGATGGCGGCGCTGGTGGGCGCGGAAGGATTCTCGGCGGCCACGGCGCGTTCACTCAGCGATGCCCGGCGCCAGATGGCGCTGCAGCCACCGGACCTCGTCCTTCTGGACCTGCGCCTGCCCGACGGCAACGGCATGACCTTGCTGGACGACCAGGAGCTGATCGGCAACTCCGAAGTGGTGCTGATGACCGGCCACGCCAGCCTGGAGACGTCGATCCAGGCGCTGCGCTACGGTGCAGCCGATTACCTGATCAAGCCTGTCAGCGCCAAGCAGCTGCAAAGCATCCTGTCGCGGGTCACCAAGCCGTCGGTGCTGAAGGCTGAATTCAACAGCCTGAACGAGGACCTGCAGCGCAGCGGCCGGTTCGGCCACCTGGTGGGCAAGTCCGAGCCCATGCGGCGCGTGTACGAGCAGATCGGGCGCGTGGCGGGCACGTCGGTCACCGTCTTCATCACGGGCGAGAGCGGCACCGGCAAGGAACTCGTGGCACGCACGGTGCACGACCTGAGCCGCCGCCGCGCAAGGCCCTTCCTGGCCGTCAACTGCGGCGCGATCTCGCCCAACCTGATCGAAAGTGAAATCTTCGGCCACGAGCGAGGCAGCTTCACGGGCGCCGAGCGGCAGCACCAGGGTTTCTTCGAACGCGCGCATGGCGGCACGCTGTTCCTGGACGAACTCACCGAGATGCCGCTGTCGCTGCAGGTCAAGCTGCTGCGGGTGCTGGAGACCGGCACCTTCATGCGCGTGGGTTCCACCACGCCCCAGGAAACCGACGTGCGGGTCATCGCCGCCACCAACCGCGACCCGGTCCAGGCCGTGGCCGGCGGAGCGCTGCGCGAAGACCTGTATTACCGACTGAACGTGTTCCCGGTGGAACTGCCGCCGCTGCGCGGTCGCCACGAGGACATCCCCCTGCTCGTCTCGCATTTCCTGCAGGAGATCGGCCAGCGCGAAGGCGCCTTCAAGCACGCCTCGCCCGCCGCCCTCCAGCGGCTGGCCGAGTACCGCTGGCCAGGCAACGTGCGCGAACTTCGCAACGTGCTGCAGCGCGCCTACGTGATGTCGGCGGGCCCGGAGATCGGCGACCAGTGGCTGCCGCGCGACGTGCTGGCCGAGCCCGTGGCGGGCCCTGCCGCGGGGACAATCGAAGTGCAGGTGGGCACCCCACTCGCCTCGATCGAGCGGCAGGTGATCCTGGCGACGCTGGAACACTTCGGCAACCAGAAAGAGCGCACGGCGGCGGCGCTCGGCGTCAGCCTGAAGACCCTGTACAACCGGCTCAAGGAATACGGCGTCTGATGGAGCGCGCGCCGGACGGGGGCGGAACCGGCAATCCTGGGTGAGCTCGGCCTTGCTTGCTGCAAGATTTACCGTCGAGCGCCCGCCCAGGGGCCTTCCTGTAGCGCTATAGCGCTAGAAACGGCCGGGCACGGACCTTGCCAGGGTTGACTAGCGAATCCCACGCACACTCAACCCCGAAAGGACCGACCATGTCATTGCAAGAATCCAAGGATCAACGCAACGAATCCGAGAGCGCCAGCCAGCGGCGCAGCCTGCGCGGTTTTGCCGCCATGGACCCGCAGCGCCAGAAGGAAATCGCCAGCCTGGGCGGCCGCGCCGCCCACCAGAGCGGCCATGCCCACGAGTTCACGAGCGAGGAAGCGCGGGCGGCCGGCCGCAAGCGCCATGCTCGCCAGGGCAGCTCCTCGGCCACGTCCGAGAAATAGCCTGGCACTTCGCCGCCCGGGCGGCGGCGCCGGCTCGACGTAGGAAACAGCGCGCCGGCGATGGGTGCGGGGACTGACAGGCGACGGTCCCCCACCCACTTACGATGATGCTGAGTCATCCCGCAAGGAGCCGCCTTGATTCCCAGCACCGGTCGCGCCCACGAGCACCCCCAGCCCGCAGTGCGCACGGCGCTGTCACCCCAGGCGATCCCCTCTCAGGCCTCCCTGGTGCAGGCCGCATTGACGCAAGCCGCCGCCGCACTCTGGAGCGCCACGCTGTCGCTCATGGTGGCCTTCATGCACAACACCGCGCCCGCGCATCGCTACCTGATCGCGCGACGGATCGCGAACAACTTCGCAACGCTGCGCCAGCAGGAATGTTTTGCGCCGGAATGCCGCGCCACCTTCGGCCGGCTCTTCGAGCGTTGGACACGCAAGGCCGAGCGCCTGTCGCCGCATGCGGCCACGCCGCGCACCAGCGGCGTGCTGCCCGCCGGCTGGTTCCGCCACTGAGCGGCCCGCCACGCGCTTGTGCGCCGCTGCCTACACGCCGGGCGGCCCACGTCCGACGCATCTGCCGCTGCAAGTTTTGCACACTCTTGCAACCCTTGTCAGGAAAAAAACCATGTCACTTCTCAGCTTCATCAAGGATGCGGGCGAAAAGCTCTTCAGAAAACCCGAAACCCAACCATCCGGCACATCAGCCGCACCGTCACCAGACGCCGCGAAGGAAGGCGTCGAGGTCCTCAATGTGAAGGCCGGCGAAGCCATCCAGGCCTACGTCGAGCAACAGAACCTCGGTATCCGGAGCCTGGACGTCAAGTTCGACGGCGCCACGGGCAAGGCCACCATCAGCGGCGAAGCCCCGTCGCAGGAAGCGGCCGAGAAGGCCGTGCTGTGCTGCGGCAACGTGGCGCATGTCGCCTCGGTCGAGAACCTGCTGCAGGTGCCGCAGCAGGCGCAGGCCGCGCAGTTCCATGACGTGGTGAAGGGGGACACCCTGTCGGCCATCTCGAAGAAGTACTACGGCGATGCCAACAAGTACAACGCCATCTTCGAGGCCAACCGGCCGATGCTGTCGCACCCCGACAAAATCTATCCCGGACAGAAACTGCGCATCCCCGCCCTCGGCTGAACGAACACCACGCGGTGGGTGCGCCTGTGTCCAACGCGCTGTACTACCTGCTCTGGCTGGGCGCGGGCCTGGTGGTGGTCGCCGCGATCAGCGCGGTGATCGCCCGCCACCTGCGGCTGCGGCTGGCGCGGCGCATCAAGGCGCAGCAAACGCTGGAGGCGCTCACGCGCTACACGGAATGGGTGCTGGCACAACATCGCACGGCGTACTTCCAGGGCGCCGCGCAGGAAGAAGCGATCCTCCTGCAGCTGCAGGCCGTGGTCCGCGAGTGGTTCCCCGAGCTGGCGCAGGAAGCGGCGGAGGTCTTCATCCTGCACGCGCGCATGGTCGATTTCCTCTGGTCGCAGCACCTGCTGCGTCGGCGCGACCCCGAGGCATGGCTGGAGCCGGACCACGACACGCGTTTCACGGAACTGCTGCGGCGCCACCTGGACGCGGTGGACACCGTGCTGCAAAAGCTCAGGCCGGTCGCCGAAATCCAGGGGCAGCCGACAGGCCAAACGGCATCGCCGGCCTGGCGAGCTTCAGTGCGGGCGCTGCGCCGCGCCGTTCGGAGCCGTGAACATCGCCTGCCAGGCATGTAGCATCGGCGCCGCCATGTTCGCCATGTCGGCGAGGTTGCCGGCCGCCTGTTCGGCGGCCTGCTCGCCCTCGCCCGTGGGCTTCATGAGCTCGCCTTGCATCGTCATCGACGCTTTCATCAAGCCCTGCGCGTACTGCAGAAATTCCTGCACGCCGGACGACAACAAGCTCGCCTGGATCGCCATCAGGTCGCCGGGCCCCGTGGCCTGCCGCAGCTGTTGCGCGGTCTGCCGCGTCAGCGAGGCCGTGCGCTCGGCCATCTGCTGCTGCGCGGTCTGCAAGACCTCGGCCGCCGAGAACATGGCGGCTGCCATCTGGCCGAACCAGGCCATGTTCTGCCGCGCCATGCCCGTGGCCATGTCCTGGCCTTCTTCGGCAAGGGTTTCGTGGGTGGCGCGTGCATGGGTCGCGCGCGTGCTGTTCCTGCTGGCCATGGGGACCTCCTGGATAACGTGTCGTGGGTGGATGAATGGGCGCTGGGGTTCCAGCGCCCGATGAAGGCCAGTCTAGGACGTGCGCGATGTGATCGACGCTCGGCAATCAATTGTTTCGATGTAGCCGTGCCTGCGCACTACCGCTGCAGCGAGGCCACGAAACCTTGCAGGAACTTCTGCAACTGGAGCTTGACCTTCTCGTCCACCATCTCACCCGCCTCATTGAACACCTGGCCCGCGCGAGACACCATCAGCCGCCCGCCGAACCACGGCTGCATGCCCAGGGTGCGCAGCACCGGCAGCCAGGCGTTCTGCGCGAGGATCGTGCCGAAGCCCCCCGAAGACGCACCGATCACCGCGACCGAACGATTGCCGAAGACCCGGGCGATGTCCGTCGCCGGACGGCTGAGCCAATCCACCGCGTTCTTCAGCACGCCCGGCATCCCATTGTTGTACTCAGGCGTGGCCAGCAGCAGCCCGTCGCAAGCCGTGAGGCGGTCCTTCAGGGCCTGCACCGCGGGCGGGATGCCCTCGTTGGCCTCGATGTCGCCGTCGTACAGCGGGATGCCCCGCAAGGACGCAACGTCCAGCGTCGCACCCGCGGGCATCAAGCCCGCGGCAGCACGCAACAGCGCCGTGTTGTAGGACGCGGCGCGCAGGCTGCCGGAAATGGCGAGGATGGTGGGCATGGAGATGGCTCCTTCGCAGACAGGTATTTTGCTGGTGTTTTCGGCGGAACGCGCTGCGGTAGCCCTTGCCATTCACGGGCTTTGCCAATCTCGACGGCACGAGGACAGTTCGGTCCCGCAAAGAGTGTGCGCCGACTTGTCCGCAAGCAAACGCCAAAGGTTGACACCGTCCAGCGCGAACAGCTTGCCGCTTGGTTTCAAGCGGTGCGAGCCGACAGCAACCGCACCGCCGCCGCCGATCTGCAGACATTGCTGCTGACGGGCGCACGCAAGGGCGAGATTGCCGGGTTGCGCTGGGCGGACGTGGACTTCCGTTTCGGCGGGAGCCTCACCATACGCGACAAGGTAGAAGGGCTGCGCGTCATCCCTTGCCCCCCATATCTCGCGCAAGTGCTGGCAGCGCTTCCCCGCAACGGCCCATGGGTGTTCGGCCCTAGCGCGCCAAAGATCGCCAGCAACGCCACGTACAACCATCGCCGCGCCCTGGTTGCTGCTGCCCTGCCTCATGTGAGCCTGCACGGGCTGCGCCGCGCCTTTGGCACTCTTGCCGAATGGGTGGAATGTCCCGCCGGCGTGGTAGCGCAGTTGCAAGGGCACAAGCCCAGCGCAACCGCTGAAAAGCACTATCGCTCCCGGCCCTTGGACTTGCTGCGCGTGTGGCATACAAAAATCGAGGCGTGGATTCTGGAACAAGCCGGAGTGCCGTTCGTCGCCGATGCTGAATCAGGCAAGCTGCACGCTGTAGCTTGAATCTCGACCCCTTCGCGAGACCATTCGCGGCAACAGTTCAACGGCAGCAGTTTCATAATTTTGATGAAGCCCCGGGTACGTATGTGTTACGACCCACGCAGTTTTCGGCTCGTGATCCCGCGCCATTTGAGGGCGAACTGAGGCAACTGTCCCGCGCCGAGCCAGCAGCAGATCGCGCAGCTCATGTGCGAGCGCGACAAACTGAAAAGCCAGCTGGAAAAAGCCAACTTGGTCATCGCGGTCCAAAAAAGGTTGGTCCGCTGCTGGCCCTGCTCGACCAGGGCGACAAGCCCGGGAGCACCTGATGGCAGGCGTGCAGGCACTCACCCCGGCGCTGGGCGCGAGCGCGGCTTGCCGGGCGCCAGGCCTGTGGCGCGGTGCGCTGTCCCGC
>DATILF010000183.1:0-17934 GCA_035476755.1 Ramlibacter sp. | reverse complement strand
GTGGGTGAAAACGTGCCGGAAATCCTGGACTGCGACCTGCGCAGCGAGCGCGGCGCGCAAGCCGCCGTGAAGGAAGGCATTGCCCACTGCGAAACGGTGCGCGACTACGTCTCCCGCGAGATCCTCGAAGACATCCTGCAGGACACCGAAGAACACATCGACTTTCTGGAAACGCAGCTGGACCTGCTGGCCAAGGTGGGCCTGCAAAACTACCTGCAGTCGCAGATGGGCGAAACCAGCTGATCAGCGCATCCAATCGCAATACAAATGCGACTGATTCGCATTTGATATAGAATTCGGCCTCACCCGGCCAGCCAACTCTTTCGCACGGTTCACGTGCGCCAGCCAGCCTCTTGTTCAACCAGCCCGCCTTTGCGCGGGCTTATGTTTGGAGGCCATCTTGGCGCAAAGCCCGCCCCGTTCCCCTTCCCTGCCCCTGGGCGCTCTCATGCTCGCCGCGTCCGTCAGCGGCTGGGCGCAGACCACACCGTCCTCCGACGCCAAGGCCTTGCCCACCGTCACCGTGAAGGAGAAGGCCGAGGCGCCTGAAGGCAAGGAAGCCCTGCGCGCCACGACCAGCCGCATCGGCAAGGGCACCCAGGAACTGCGCGACATCCCGCAGTCGGTCACCGTGGTCACGGAAAAGCTGATCGACGACCGCAACCTCGACACCATGAAGGAGGCCCTGCGCAACACCGCCGGCATCACGTTCCTGGCCGCCGAAGGGGGCGAGGAGGACATCCGCCTGCGCGGCTTCTCGCTGGCCGGCACGGGCGACATCTTCATTGACGGCATGCGCGACCCGGCGTTCTACGACCGGGACACCTTCAACAACGACCGCATCGAACTGTTGCGCGGCTCGGCCTCGATGCTGTTCGGCCGCGGCTCCACGGGCGGCGCCGTGAACCAGGTGAGCAAGGTGCCGCGCCTGGTGACGGAGCACGAAGTCACTACCACGCTGGGCAGCCACCACTACCGCCGCATCACCGGAGACTTCAACATCCACACCGGCGAGAACGCCGCGTTGCGCATCAACGCCATGGGCACCAAGGCCGACAACAACGGCGCGGGCAGCAGCATCGAGAAGAACGGCCTGGCGGCGGCCTACCGTTTCGGCATTGGCACCTCCGACGAGTTCATGGCGAGCCTCTACGACCTGAACAACGACAACGGCATCAACTACGGCTTGCCCTGGATCAAGCCTCGCGCCACCGACACGACCGCGGGCAACACGATCATCGGCAGCCTCGACCCGACGACCTATTACGGCCTGTCAAGTGACTACAGCGTCGGCAGCGCGAAGATGGCCACATTCAGCCATATCCACCGCTTCCACAGCGACGCGGAACTCCGGACGCAGGTGCGCGTGGGCCAGTTCGAACGCGATCAGCGTGCCAGCGTCATCCGCTTCGCGGGTACCACGGGCACGGTCACCAACCCGGCGGCCGTGGACCTGAGCAACTTTGGCCCGGCGACCGTGCTCACTCGCGGCGGCAACCCCAAGATACAGGACCTGAACCTGATCCAGCTGCAATCGGACTTCAGCAAGAAATTCAACGCGCTGGGCCTCAGGCACGAGTTGCTGACGGGCCTGGATCTCTCCAAGGACGAAAAGACCGTGTACGCAGCCTCGGCCGTGACGAAGCCGGCGACCCGGGCCGGAACACCCAGCGACGGCGCCGCCATTGACGAAGCGGCACGCACACTGCGTACCGCCAGCCAATTCGAGGCCGGAAACTGGGGCGCGTATGCGCAGGACATGGTCCAGATCGCGCCCCACTGGAAACTGCTGGGCGGCCTGCGCTACGACAGCATGAAGGGCGACTTCGACACTTTCATCACGACTGCGCCCTTCATCACCACCTACGAGCAGGAAATTTCGGCGTGGAGCAAGCGCGTCGGCGTGCTGTACCAGCCCAACGCCCTTCATTCGTACCACGTCTCGTACGGGACCTCATTCAATACCTCGGGCGACACCTACTCGTACAACGCGTTGAACGCCAACACGCCGCCCGAATCCAGCGCCAACTTCGAGATCGGCGCCAAGCTCGATTCGGCCGACAAACGCTTTACCACCCGGTTCGCGCTGTTTCATTCGACGAAGAAAAACGAGCGGAACACCGATACCGACACCGCGGCGACCCGCCTGCTGCTTTCAGGCAGGCGTCATACAGCCGGCTTCGAAGCCGATATCACGGGCCGCCTGAACCCCCGCTGGGAAATCTACGCGTCCTACATGTGGATGCCGGTGGCTCGTGTGGACGAAGCCGCGCCTTGCCCCGCAAGTGGCGGCTGCCTCCAGGGCACGGTCGGCAACCGCGTCGGCGACCGGCCCGGCCTGAGCCCCAAACACAGCGGCACCGCGTGGACCACCTACCAGGTGACGCCGCAATGGCGCGTTGGCGGCGGACTCAATTTCCGCAGCAAGCAGGCACCGGCCGATGTCACCGCGCCCGCCTGGGAAGCGCCCGGCTTCGTCACCGCCGACCTGATGGCCGAGTACATGATCAACCAGCAGTTCACCGTCAAGGCCAACCTGGCCAACGTCGCCAACAAGCTCTACGGCGAATCGCTCTACCGCGGCCATTACATACCCGGCGCCGGCCGCACTTTGCAGGTCGCGCTGTCCACCCGATTCTGAACTTCAACCACGCAAAGCCGCCGCCATGCTCCTCATCCTTCCCCAGCTCCTCGATGCGAACGACCTGAAGCGTGCCCAGGGCGTGCTTGCCACGGCACCGTGGGCCGACGGCAAGATCACCGCCGGCTCGCAGGCCGCCCAGGTCAAGAACAACGAGCAGTTGCCGGCGGGCTGCGATGCGGCGCGGGCCGTGGGCGAGCTCATCCTGCAAGCCCTGGACCGCACGCCGCAGTTCCTGGCGGCCGCGTTGCCGCGCAAAGTCTTTCCGCCACGCATCAACCGCTACAGCGGCAGGGCGAACTTCTACGGCAAGCACGTCGATAGCGCGATCCGATTCAGTGAAACCGGCGTGCGGGTGCGAACGGACCTTTCATGCACCGTGTTTCTCTCCGACCCCGGCGACTATGACGGCGGCGAATTGACGGTATATGAGGCCGGCATGACGCGCCAGATCAAGCTGCCGGCCGGCCACGCGGTGCTCTACTCGGGCTCGCATGTGCATGAGGTGACACCCGTGACCCGCGGAACGCGGATGGCGGCTTTTTTCTGGATCGAGAGCATGGTGCGCGGCGACGCCCAGCGGCGCCTGCTGCACGAGTTCGACCTGGCCCTGACGCGGCTTCGCGACGATGCCGGAGAGAACGACACCACGGTCGCGCTGGCGGGGACGTACCACAACCTGCTGCGCATGTGGGCGGACAGCTGATCGTTTCGACCTGTCAAAGCCCATGGTTATTGCAAATGCGATCGATTCGCATTTATAATTAAACGCGCTCACCACCCATCCGCAACGTCTCGCACCACACCATGATCGTCTGTGTCTGCCGCCGCGTCTCCGACCGCGAAATCGCCCGCCACGCCCACGCCGGCATGACTTTCGACGAGATCCAGTTCGAGCTGGGCGTAGCGACACAGTGCGGCCAATGCGAAGGCTGCGCGCGTGATGTTGTGGCGCAATGCAATGCCAACGCACCGGTGGCGGCCATCCAGCTGGCAAGCTCCATCACCGGGAGCAAGGCATGGACGTCGCAAGCCTCGTCGCAAGCCTGATACTGGTGCATGCCTGCGCCTGGTGGGTGCTGCACCCGTAGCCGGCGCGCCCGCGCCAAGCGGGTTGCACCCTCTCCTAAACTATGGCCTTTTCCGCTTCCCCCCAATCGCCGGTGCCTCCGCTCAACCGCAACATCATCATTGTCGGCGGCGTGGTCCTGTTCCACGTGGCCGCGCTGTGGGCGCTGCAGAGCGGCCTGATTCGCCGGGTGGTGGAAGTGGTGGTGCCGGTGGCTGTGCTGAGCGACATCGCTCCCTCACCGCCCGAGCCCAAGCCGGCGACGCCGGTGGAAGTCAAGCCGCCTGTGCCCACCCCGCCGGAACCCCGACCCGTCCAGCGGCGCCTCACCGAACCCGTCCAGCAGACCAGCCCTCCGGTCCCCGTAACCCTGCCCGAGCCCAGCGCCGGCCCACCCGAGCCCATGGGCATCCGCTCGATGATGCGCGCGCCGGAGCCCGTCACTGCGGCAGCGCCCGCCCCGGCACCGGCGCCAGCCCGCGTCGAGCTGCCGTCCAGCGCCGCCGAATACCTGCAGAACCCCCAGGCCGTCTATCCGCCAATCAGCAAGCGGCTGGGAGAACAAGGGAACGTGCTGGTGCGCGTTCTCATCGGCGCGGACGGCGTGCCCCAGCGCGCCGAACTCAAGCGGTCCAGCGGCTTCGACCGCCTGGACAAGGCGGCGCTGGACCACGTGATGAAGTGCCGGTATGTCCCCGGCAAGGTGGGGGGCGTGCCGCAGGCCATGTGGTACGACGCGCCCGTCAATTTCGTTCTTGAATAACTCAACCGGTAGAAAAAAATGGAAAGCCAATTCGGCCTGATCAACCTGTGGACCCAGGGCGATTTCATCACCAAGACAGTGGCGGTGCTGCTGCTCGTGATGTCGCTCTCCAGCTGGATCGTGATCATCTTGAAGGCACTCGACCTGCGCAAGTTCGCCGTGCAGGCCCGCGCCACCGAGAGCTTCTGGCATGCGGCCGACTTTGCCGACGGGCTGAACAAGCTGGGCACCGACCCGGCCAACCCGTTCCGCGCCCTGGCGATGGAGGGGCGCGAGGCGTCCGCCCATCACCATGCGCAGCAGCCGCAATTGCACGACACCCTGGACGTGAGCGAATGGCTGACCCGGTCGCTGCGCAATTCCATCGATGAGTCCACCGCCCGGCTGCAGTCAGGCCTGGCCGTGCTCGCCTCGGTCGGCTCGACCGCGCCCTTCATCGGCCTGTTCGGCACCGTCTGGGGCATCTACCACGCGCTGCTGTCCATCAGCGCGGCCGGCCAGGCCACCATCGACAAGGTGGCGGGGCCGATCGGTGAAGCGCTGATCATGACGGCGCTCGGGCTGGCCGTGGCCATTCCGGCGGTGCTGGGCTACAACGCGCTGGTTCGCGGCAACAAGGCCATCCTGAACAAGCTCAACCGTTTTGCGCACGACCTGCATTCGTACTTCGTGACGGGCGCGCGTGTCTCCGCCAGCGGCTCCAGCAAAGTGGTCGCCATGAAGAAGGGTGGCTGACCATGGCCTTCGGAACGCAGGACGAAACCGACGAGGTCATGAACGAGATCAACATGACGCCGCTGGTGGACGTCATGCTGGTGCTGCTGATCATCTTCATCATCACCGTGCCGGTGATGAAGCACTCGGTGAACATCGACCTGCCGCGCGCCAGCAGCCAGCCGCAGGACGCGAAACCCGAAACCGTGCGCCTGTCCATCGACGCGCAGGGCGCGTACTACTGGAACGATGCCCGCATCGAGGACAAGGACCTTGCGCGCAGGCTGCGGGCCGAGTCGGCCAAGGAGCCGCAACCCGAGTTGCACATCCGGGGCGACAAGGACGTGCGCTACGAGCGGGTGGCCCAGGCCATGTCGGCGGCCAAGCAGTCGGGCCTGCGCAAGATCGGCTTCATCACCGAGCCCCAGCCCCAATGAGGCACCGGCCATGAATGAATCGGAGTCCACCCCCCAGCCGGCCCCGGTCCGCGCCGAAGCGGATGGGGCGTCGCCCGCTGTTGCAGGCCGACCTATCGCCAGTGAGGAATTGCTGCGTGGTGGAAAAATCGTGGAGATCAGCCACAACGGCGCGCTGTACCGCCTTCAGGCCACCCGGCTGGGCAAGCTGATCCTGACCAAGTAGGGTCTAAAGGCCCAGCGCGGCAATGCCGGCGCGGGCGATCTGGGCGTCTTCCGTGGACTTGACGCCGCTCACGCCGACAGCCCCCAAGCACTGGCCGTCCTTCATGATCGGCAAGCCGCCTTCCAGCAGGCCCTTCAGGTCGGGGGCGCTCAGGAACGACATGCGCCCGCCGTTGATCATCTCTTCGTAGACGCGGCTTTCGCGGCGGCCCAGCGCGGCCGTATTCGCCTTCGCGGGCGCGATATGGGCGGAAATCGGGGCCGCACCGTCCAGGCGCTGCAGCCACAGGAGGTGGCCGCCGTCATCAACGATGGCAATGGTCACGGCCCACTGGTTCTTCAGGGCTTCGGCTTCGGCGGCGGCCGCCACGGCCTTGATGTCGGCCAACTCGAGAAAGATCTTGTTTTTCATGACTTCGGGATGGGAAAAGGTGCAAGCATACCGAATCGCCCGAGCCCAAAACCCGGCTGTCAACCCGGCGGTTTGCCATGCGGGGCTTGAACCAACCTAGAATGCGCCCATCTAACCGCCGTAGGCTTAAAAGGAGAGTTGGCTATGAACGAGCAAGTCCGCACCGCAGATTTCGGCTATGCCGCCCCGGTAGAGCAGCGTAACCGCGTCCTGCGCAACACGTACTGGCTGCTGGCTCTGAGCCTGCTGCCCACCGTGCTGGGCGCCTGGGTGGGCGTGGCCACCGGCATGACCCGGGGCCTGTCGGGCGGCATAGGCCTGATGGTGTTTCTGGGCGGCGCCTTCGCCTTCATGTTCGCCATCGAGAAGACCAAGAATTCCGCCGCCGGCGTGCCGGTGCTGCTGGCATTCACCTTCTTCATGGGCCTGATGCTCTCGCGCCTGATCGCGATGGTGCTGGGCTTCAAGAACGGCCCCAGCCTGATCATGACGGCGTTTGGCGGCACGGCCGGCGTTTTCTTCGTGATGGCCAGCCTGTCCACCATCATCAAGCGCGACCTGTCGGGCATGGGCAAGTTCCTGTTCGTCGGCGCCCTGGCGATCATGATCGGCGCCATCATCAACGTGTTCGTCGGCTCGACCATCGGCATGATGGTGATCAGCGTGATGGCCATCGGCATCTTCAGCGCCTACATGCTGTATGACCTGAAGCAGATCATCGACGGCGGCGAAACCAACTACATCAGCGCCACGCTGGCCCTGTACCTGGACATCTTCAACGTGTTCCAGAGCCTGCTGGCACTGCTCGGCCTGGCGGGCGGCGAGCGCGAATAATCGGCGCTGCAACGCGAACAAAGGGGGCCTGTCGGCCCCCTTGGCCATTTCTGCAACTCGGACGGACTACAGCTCGAAAACCGCGATGGACTCGACGTGGGCCGTGTGCGGGAACATGTTGACGACCCCCGCGGCCGTGCAGCGGTAGCCGCCCTGGTGCACCAGCAGTCCGGCGTCACGTGCCAGCGTCGCGGGGTTGCAGCTGACATAGACGATCCGCTTCGGCGGCTTCCAGCCGCCGGTGCGCAGCTCGGGTTGCTGGTGCAGGTCGGCCAGGGCCTTGGACAATGCGAAGGCGCCCTCGCGGGGCGGGTCCACCAGCCAGCATTCGGCAACCCCATCGGCGACCAGCAGCTGCGGCGTCATTTCGAACAGATTGCGGGCCGCGAAACTGGCGGTGCCCAGTGGCTTGCCGGGGCGTGAAGCCTGGTTGAGCCGGTAGTTCTCGCGCGAGCGCGCCACCAGCACCTCGCTGCCCTCGATCCCCAACACCTCGCGCACCCGTGTTGCGATCGGCAGCGTGAAATTGCCCAGGCCGCAGAACCAGTCGATCACCCGCTCGGCCGGTTGCGGGTTCAGCAGCCGCAACGCTTTCGACACCAGCACGCGATTGATGTGCGGATTCACCTGCGTGAAATCCGTCGGCCGGAATGGCATGGTGATGCCGAACTCGGGCAAGGCATAGCTCAGCTCGGGGCCGCCCTCGTCCAGCAGGCGAACGGTGTCCGGGCCCTTGGGCTGCAGCCACCATTGCACGCCCGGATGCTCGGCGGCGAACTGGCGCAGCTTGCCCAGGTCGCCGGGGCTGAGCGGCTCCAGGTGCCGCAGGACCAGGGCCGTCACCTCATCGCCACAGGCCAGCTCGATCTGCGGGCACGTTTCGATGGCCTCCATGCTGCCGATCAGCCCACGCAGCGGCAGCAGCAGATCGCTCACATGCGGCGGCACCACGTGGCATTCGCGGATGTCGGCGACATAGCGGCTCTTGCGCTCGTGAAAGCCCACCAGCACGGCGCCTTTCTTGCGCACGTGCCGCACCGAGAAACGGGCGCGCCAGCGGTAGCCCCAGGCCGGGCCTTCGATGGGCCGCATCACGTTCTCGGCCTTCACCTTGCCCAGGTGCCAGAGATTGTCCTCCAGCACCCGCTGCTTGATGGCCACCTGGGCGCCCACGTGCAGGTGCTGCATCTTGCAGCCGCCACAGGCGCCCTCGTGCAGGCCGAAATGCGGGCATTGCGGGCGCACACGCTGTGACGATTCGCGGTGGATCGCCGTGAGCGTGGCCTGCTCCCAGTTGTTCTTCTTGCGGTTCACGTTGCCCGAAACCAGCTCGAACGGCAGCGCGCCATCGATGAACACGACCTTGCCGTCTGGCCGGCGCGCCACGCCCTGCGCGTCGATATCGAGCGCGTCCACTTCCAGCCAGCCTTCGGGCAAGGCTTTTTTCTCAATCTCTGCGGTCATGCCCCGATTGTCTCAGGTGGATACTGGCCCCTTCAACGCATAGGGGCAGCACATGGAGATTCGCGTCTGCATCGATGTCGACGATCTGGAGCGCGGCATCGTTTTCTACACACGGGGCCTGGGCTTGCGCCTGGGCCGGCGGCTGGACGACGACTGGGTGGAATTGCTGGGCGCCGGGAGCGCCATCGACCTTCTCGCCAACGCGGCTGGCACGGCGCCGCTGGACCCGGCGAATCCGGACCGCCGCACATACAGCCGCCACTGGACCCCGGTGCACCTGGATTTCACGGTTTCGGACATGGAGGCCGCCGTGAGCCGGCTGCTGGACTGCGGCGCGAAGCTGGAGCGTCCGATCCAGGAACACCGCTGGGGCCGCATGGCCAACATGGCCGATCCGTTCGGTCATGGCTTCGACCTGCTGGAATTCAAGGGCCGCGGCTACGACGAGCTGCTGCCGCCCGCCCACTCCTGAGTACTCAGGCCCAGGCGGCCAGGTATTCCTGCCAGTGTGGCTCCTGCGGGGCCAGGTTGGCGAGCGTGGCCTTCACCATGGCGACCTCCTGCTCGTACTCGGCTTCGGTGAAGCCGCCGCGCATCTTCTGGAAGCGGCAATACACCAGGTAGGTGTTCATGACGTCGGTCTCACAGTAGCGGCGGATGTCCTCGGTCTTGCCTTCGAGGAAGGCCGGGTACACCTGCGAGCCGTCCATGCCGAGCTTGCCCGGAAAGCCGCAGAGCTTGGCCATGGCGTCCAGCGGCGCGTTGTTCTTGGGTTGGTACATCGCCAACAGGTCCATCAGGTCCAGGTGGCGCATGTGGTAGCGGCTGATGTAGTTGTTGTACTTGAACTCGCGGGCATCGGCGCCGCCTTCCTCGCCCATGCACCAGTATTTGTCGGCCACCACGCCGTGGCGCAGGCCCCGGTAATGCAGCACCGGCAGGTCGAAGCCACCCCCGTTCCAGCTCACGAGCTGGGGCACGTGCTTTTCCAGCGTGTTGAAGAAGGTCTGGATCACCTTGCCTTCGCTCGCGTTGTCGCGGTCCACGAAGGAGTGCACGCGCAGGCCTTCGGCATTGCGAAAGACGCAGCTGATGACCAGGATTCGCTGCAGGTGCAGCGGCATGAAGTCGCTTTGCCCCTTGTCCTTGCGATCCTGCAGCCAGCCCCCATACACCTGCTCGTCGGTGGCCTGCGCGGGGGCACCCCGCAAGGCGCGCAGCCCCGCGATGTCGGGGATGGATTCGATATCAAAGACAAGTACGGGCCACGGCATGGGGGCGACTGTACCAGCCGCGCACCCGAGCTGCCCGGCGATCAGAAGAGCGCTTCTTTGTTGATGCCGTTGCGCACCATGTGGCGCTTGAGCTTGAGGAGCGCTTCGTTCTGGATCTGGCGCACGCGCTCCCGCGTGAGGCCCAGGCGATCGCTCAGGACCTCCAGGGTCTCCGGCTCGCGGTCGTGCAGGCCGAAGCGGCCCTCCAGCACCTCCTTCTCGCGGTGGGAGAGGGCCTCGATCCAGTTGTTCAGGAGCCGCTCGACCTCATGGTTCTGGGTGACGCCAGTGGGATCGACGGCCAGTTCGTCGGCCATCGAATCGCCCAGGGTGTGCTCGTCTTCGTTGCGATCCATGGCGGCGTCGAGCGACTTGGGCGCCTCGGCCATGGCCAGCAGTTCCGCGACGTCCTGCACCTCACGCCCCAGGAGCGCCGCGACATCCTCGACACGCACACCCTCCCCTTCGAACCCATTGCGCGCCGCGGCAAACGCCGGATCGTTCTCCAGGGTGCGGCGCGCGCGCAGGACCTGCTGCAACTCGCGCACCACATGCACAGGCAGGCGAATCACGCGGCCCTGATTCATGACCGCACGCTCCACCGACTGACGGATCCACCATGTGGCATAGGTCGAGAAGCGAAAGCCGCGCTCGGGCTCGAACTTGTCGATGGCGTGCATGAGGCCCAGGTTGCCCTCCTCGATCAGGTCCGACAGCGGCACGCCGCGGCCCAGGTAACCCTTGGCGATGCTGACCACCAGCCGAAGGTTGTGCTCGATCATGGACTGCCGGGCCGAAAAATCGCCGGCGCGCGCGCGGGTTGCCGCCTCGAACTCTTCCTGGGCCGTGAAGAGTTCGGTGCGCCGCACCTCTCGCAGGTAGATCGTGAGCGTATCGCTGGATTCGCCCGCGATCTCCGCGGGAATGTCCCGGGGGTTCACCTCGGACCGCGCTTCGGCGGCCTCGCCGTCCGGCGGGGCTGGGGCGCGTGCGCCGCCCTCTTCAGTCGCACTTCGAACCGCAGGCAGGCTGTGTCCGTTGCGCTTTTTCATGACTACCTCGGTGGCAGGTACCGTGCAGGGTCCACGGGCTTGCCCTGACGCCGGATTTCAAAATGCAGCTTGACGCGATCGGCGTCGCTGCTGCCCATTTCAGCGATCTTCTGTCCCTTGCGCACCGTCTGGTCTTCCTTGACCAGCAAGGTCTGGTTGTGCGCGTAGGCCGAAAGGTAGGTGTTGTTGTGTTTCAGGATGATCAGGTTGCCGTAGCCACGCAGGCCGGCACCCGCATACACCACACGGCCATCGGCCGACGCCAGCACCGGGTCGCCCTGCTTGCCGGCGATGTCCAGGCCCTTGTTGCGCTGCTCGTCGAAACCGGCCAGCACCGCGGCACCACCTGACGTGGGCCATCCCCAGGGCACGTCATCCTCGCCGGCAGGCGCCGGCGTGGGCGCGACAGGCGGCAGGCTCGCAGGCGGGGTGACCGATGCGCTCACGGTGCCGCGCGGCGTCCCCGGGGCCACGGTGACGGTGCCGCTGCCGGGCATGGAGGCGGAGGGCGCCACGGGCCGCGCCACGGCCACTTCCGTGGCCGCCGTGGTGCCTGCGGGGGGAATGACGCGCAGCACCTGCCCGACTTCGATGAGGTTGGGGTTTTCGACGTTGTTCCAGCGCGCGATGTCGCGCCAGTTCTGGCCACTGTCCAGAGAAATGCGGATCAGCGTGTCACCGGGACGCACCGTGTAGTAGCCTGGCTTGCCCGCGTTTTCCGCGCCAGGCAGGGAAGGTTTGGCAGGTTCGACGGCCACACCGTTGGCCGGCGCCGCACTGCGGGCGGCGGGGTTGCGGTCTTCGACCGGCGCGGGCGTGCGCGAACTGGATGCACACCCGGCGAGCAAGCTCGCCGCCAGCAGCCCCGCCACCCACATCCAACCGCGACTGCGCAACTCGAACATCCTGTTATTTTCCTTCAAGCGATGCCTGATTTTAGGGGGACAAAGTGAACCGCCTCCAGCACACTTTGTTTCACTTCACGTGGCGTTTTTTCCAACACGACCAATGCCTGTTGACCTGAAGGCATGAGGGTCGGCGCGACAATGCGCCCACCCACCGCCAACTGCTCGATCCACGCTTGCGGGACGGCGTCGCCGCCCGCCGCCGCAATGATGCCAGCATAGGGCGCGCCCCTCGCATAACCGATCATGCCATCGCCAAACAGCAGATGGACATTGGCCAGGCGAAATGGGCGAAGGTTTTCGCGGGCCTTGTCATGCAGGCCCCGCAGGCGCTCGATGCTGTACACCTCTGTCGCGAGCACGCCCAGCACGGCCGCCTGGTAGCCGCAGCCCGTGCCGATCTCGAGCACACGCCCCAGCTTGCCGGAAGCCTCCCTGCGGCCGCCGAGCAACAGCTCGATCATGCGCGCGACAACATTGGGCTTGGAAATGGTCTGACCCAGGCCGATTGGCAGGCTGGTGTCCTCGTAGGCCTGGTTCACCAGCGCCGAGTCAACGAAGCGGTGGCGCTCCACCGTACCCATCGCGGCCAGCACCTGCGCATCGGCGATGCCTTGCGCGGCGAGATGGCGCACCATGCGGCTGCGCACGGCCTGCGAGTCCATTCCAAGGCCGGATGGCACGTCGCGGCGCACGGCGACAGCACCCGCCGATGCGACCGAGGTCGGCCTGCGGGCTGAGCCCGGCGTTGCGGGGGACAGGTCAAGCCGGGCGGGAAAACCGGGGCGGCGCGACATCACCGGCTTGCCTGTGGAGCAGCGGGCAAGCCGCCGGCGACCTTCAGCCAGCCGGCCAATCCATCGTGGTCGGTGAGATCGACCTTCAGCGGCGTGATCGAGACATGCCCCTGCGCGGTGGCGTGAAAGTCGGTTCCCTCGGCGCCGTCCTTGGCTGGCCCCGCCCCGCCGATCCAGTACATCGTCTCGCCGTGCGGGCTGGTCTGCGCAATCACTTTTTCCGCGGCATGGCGCCGCCCGAGGCGGCAGATCTTGAACGACCCGATGTCGGCCACGGGCAGGTTCGGTATGTTCACGTTCAGCAGCCAGGGCTCGTCGGCGGCCTTGCGCAGGGCCAGCAAATGCGCAACGAGTTCCCGCGCCTTCGCGGCGGCCGCGTCCAGGTGCGCCCAGCCCTTCTGGGTCTGGGAAAACGCGATCGCCGGAACACCGAACAGGTAGCCCTCCATGGCGGCCCCCACCGTGCCCGAATAGATGGTGTCGTCCCCCATGTTGGCGCCGTTGTTGATGCCGCTCACCACGAGGTCGGGCCGGTAGCCGAGCAACCCCGTCAGCGCGATGTGCACGCAATCGGCCGGGGTCCCGTTGACATAGCGAAAGCCGTTGCCGGCCTGGTGCACCGACAGTGGCGAATGCAGCGTGAGCGCATTCGATTTGGCGCTGTTGTTGTGCTCCGGCGCGACCACTTCCACATCGCCCAGGTCCTGAATGGCTTCGTAGAGCGCGACGATGCCCGGCGCCTGGTAGCCGTCGTCGTTGGAAAGCAGTATTTTCATGGGGGTAAGGGATTGAAAAGATTGTAGGTGGAACCGGTCACGCCAGAGACATTCCACTGTGGTGCGCACGCCTATGATGGCGCCTGTTTTTTTGCTGGAGTGAAAACATGCATGCCTGGCTTTGTGAGAACCCTGTGGGCGTCGATGCGCTGCAATGGAAGGAACTGCCGGCGCCCGGGCCGAAGGCGGGCGAGGTACTGATCGAGATCAAGGCCGCCAGCTTGAACTTCCCTGACCTGCTGATCGTCCAGAACAAATACCAGATGAAGCCGCCCCTGCCCTTCGTGCCGGGGTCGGAGTACGCGGGCGTCATCGCCGCGGTGGGAGAAGGCGTCACGCAGCTCAAGGTGGGCCAGAACGTGGCCTGCCTGTCGGGCACCGGTGGCTTTGCCACCCACGCCATCGCGCCCGCGGCGCTGTGCATGCCCCTGCCGACCGGCTTCTCCCATGTCGACGCGGCTGCGTTCATCATGATCTACGCCACGTCCTACCACGCCCTGGTGGACCGCGCGCAGCTGAAGGCCGGCGAAACCGTGCTGGTGCTCGGCGCGGCAGGCGGCGTGGGCACCTCGGCCATCCAGATCGCCAAGACCCTCGGCGCACGGGTGATTGCCGCCGCGTCCACCGACGAAAAGTGCGAGCTGTGCAAGTCCATCGGCGCCGACACCACCATCAACTACACCAAGGACAACCTGCGCGACGCCATCAAGGCCGCCACGGACGGCAAAGGTCCCGATGTGATCTATGACCCTGTGGGCGGCGACTTCGCCGAGCCCGCGTTCCGATCCATCGCGTGGCGTGGGCGCTACCTGGTGGTCGGCTTCGCGTCCGGCCCCATTCCCTCACTGCCGTTGAACCTCACCCTGCTCAAGGGCGCATCGATCGTGGGCGTGTTCTGGGGCGACTTCGCACGCCGTGAGCCCGAGGCCAACGCGGCCATGATGATGACGCTCGCCCAGTGGTACGGCGACGGAAAAATCAAGCCCGTGATCGACCGCACGATGCCCATGGCCGAGCTGAAAGCAGCCTACGCGCACATGGGTTCGCGCGGCGTGAAGGGCAAGCTCGTGATGGTCAACTGACGACACGGCTATAATCGCTGTCTCTACGGTGGCTGTAGCTCAGTTGGTAGAGTCCAGGATTGTGATTCCTGTCGTCGTGGGTTCGAGTCCCATCAGCCACCCCAGATAACCAAAAAGCCCGCAGGCATCGCACCGCGGGCTTTTTTCATGGCTTTCGGGAGATGGCCCCGATGACGGGGCCGGACATCACTGGGTCTGCGTGTGCAGGCCTTCCAGGCTGGAAGGCTTGGGCGCCTTGATCTGCACCTTGAACCGCTCCTTGAGCAGGTTGTAGTAGGCCAGGTTCTCGGCAGAACCCCACCACTGCGCATACTGCTGGTGCTCCTGCGCCGCCATTTCCGGCTTGGGCGCCTCACGCGGCACCACCTTGCCGACCTTCACCACGGCATAGCCCTGGCTGCCGAGATCCACCCCGGCGAACGCGGGCAGCGCCGAGGCGTCGGCGCGCAAAGAGGCCTCCACGACCGGAGCCGGTTGGTTTTGCGCGTCGATGCGCGACACGACCACCGGCGCCGGCAGCGATGCGACCGCCGGGTTGGCTTTCCAGGCCGCGAGCTGGGCCATGCCGTCCTTTTTCGCGAGTTCCGTGGCCTGGGCAGCCACCACGCGCTCGCGCACCTTGTCCTTGACTTCGGCGAAAGGCAGGGTGCGTGCAGGCGTGTACTGCGTGACGCGCCCGGCCACCAGTGTGCTCGGCGCGGACTCCACGGCTTCCGTGTTGCGCTTCTTCTCGATGCTGTCGGACGCGAAGAGTGCCGCCAGGAACCTGGCATTCGCCAGCGGGCCCGTGGAGCCGGGGGCCGGCATGCGCGACACATTGGCGGCCGAGCGGATCTCCAGCTTCAGGCGATCAGCCGCCGGCTTGAGGCTGTCGGCCTGCTCATAGACACTGTTGCTGAACGCATCGGCGCTCTCGGCGAACTTGCGCTGCGCCTGCTGCTTCCTCACGTCGGCCTCGAGCTCGGCCTTCATCTCCTCGAAGCTGCGCTGCCTGGGCGTCTTCACATCGGTGACCTTGATGATGTGAAAGCCGAATTCGGTCTCCACAAGTCCGCTAACCTCACCCTTGGCAAGCGCGAACGCGGCGTCTTCGAACGCCTTCGTCATGGCCCCGCGGGCGAAGAAATCGAGGTCGCCGCCGTTCTCGGCCGAGCCGGTGTCCTGCGAGTTCTTCCTGGCGAGATCCGCGAAGCCCTCGGGCGATTTCTTCACCTGGGCGAGCAGTTCCTCGGCGCGGGCCTTGGCCTTCTCGCGCTCGGTGGCGGGTGCGCCCTTCGGCGCGTTGATCAGGATGTGGCTGGCCCGGCGCTCTTCCTTCCCGGCAAGGCGTGCCGAGTTCTGCTCGTAGTAGGACTTCAGGTCCTGCTCGTTGACCGTGATGGTCTTTTGAACCGTGTCCAGGTCCAGCACCAGGTACTCGATGCTGGCCTGCTCCGGGGCCTGGAACATCGCGGCGTTGGCCTTGTAGAAGGCGTCGAGCTCGGCGTCGGTGGGGTTGACACGGGCCGCGTAATCGGCGGGCGTGAAACGCGCGACCTGCACCTCACGCTTTTCCAGGAAAGCATTGAGCGACACGGCCGCCTGTCCAGGCGTCGTGAAGGTCGTACCACCGACACCGGCCAGCACCTGGCGCGTGGAGATGTCATTCTCCAGCATCTGGCGGAACTGCGCCGGCGACTGCCCCGTGGCGGCCATGAAGCGCTGCGCATCGAGTTTGCCATCGGGGCCGTAGAAAGGGTCGAGGCTCTTGTCGGCCGCGAGCAATTCCTTCAGCCGCTTGTCCGAGACGTGCAGGTTCATCTTGTTCGCCGCGGCGACCAGCACGCGATCGCGGATCATGCGCTCGAGCGTGGCGTAGCGCGCCGCGGGCGAATCGAGCAGCTTGGCGTCCAGCGTCGGCATCTGCTGGCGGATGCGATCGACTTCCTGCTTGTGGGCGGCATCCCACTGGCCCTGGGTGATCTCGACGCCGTCCACCTTGGCGACCCGCTCGCCCTGATCCTGTGACCGGTTGTAGCCCTCCAGCCCGAACAGCACGAAGGAGGGAACGATCAGCACGAACAGCAGGATCTGCATGATCCGGATGTGCTTGCGAATGAAATCAAACATGCTCTGGTCTCGCGTATAAAACAAAAGGCGAACTACTGTTCGCCTTCGCTTGGGGTGGTGGGTGCTGACGGGTTCGAACCGCCGACCTACGCCTTGTAAGGGCGCCGCTCTACCAGCTGAGCTAAGCACCCCACCGATAACTGGCCGTTCAGTTCAGCGCATCCTTGAGCGCCTTGCCGGGACGGAACTTGGGAACCTTGGCTGCCTTGATTTTAATCGCAGCACCGGTACGGGGGTTGCGGCCGCTGCGGGCGGCGCGTTTACCGACTGCAAAAGTACCGAAACCCACCAGCGACACCGAGCCCCCTTTTTTCAGGGTGGTCTTCACGGCGCCGATCATCGATTCCAGCGCGCGCGTGGCCGCGGCCTTGGAGATGTCGGCATGCTTTGCGATGTGCTCAATCAGTTCGGTCTTGTTCACAGGGGCCCCTCGTAGAGAGAAAGAGTTGGACGGGAGTGTCTCTTCATCAGGTTTTTGTGTCTCCCGATCCTGGCGCCTGGCGGCGGGCAGATCTTGCGGGGATGCGGGAGTCTTCTCGCGGCCAAAAGCCACCGACCGATTAGAGCGACGGAGCCATACCGTGTCAATACGAAAGGCGGCTTTACAACAGCGCGGACGCGGATTCTAGTCGCTTTTGACGAGGATCTTCCCGGCCCGCAGGCCGCTTTCCATGCGGCACTGCGCAAATTCCCCCGGGCGAAATCGCCCCGCGCCTACAGCGCCGAAGCGATGGCGCGGCCCAGGTCGGAGGTGCTCGCGGTGCCACCCATGTCACGCGTGCGCGGCGCACCACTATCGGGCTGCAGCACCTTTTCGATGGTGGCGAGCACCGCGTCGTGGGCATCCCGGTGGCCCAGAAAATCCAGCATCATCGCGCCGCACCAGATCTGGCCGATCGGGTTGGCGATGGCTTTGCCCGCGATGTCGGGCGCGGAGCCGTGCACCGGCTCGAACAGCGACGGGAACTTGCGATCGGGGTTGAGGTTGGCGCTGGGCGCGATGCCGATGGTGCCGGTGCACGCGGGGCCCAGGTCGCTCAGGATGTCGCCGAACAGGTTGCTGGCGACCACGACGTCGAAGAAGTCGGGCCGCTGCACGAAGTGCGCGGTGAGGATGTCGATGTGAAACTTGTCCACGCTCACGCCCGGATAGGCCTTGGCCATCTCGGCGACGCGCTCGTCCCAGTAGGGCATCGTGATGGCGATGCCGTTGGACTTGGTGGCCGAGGTGAGATGTTTTTTGGGCCTGGATTGCGCCAAGTCAAAGGCGAACTTCAGCACGCGATCGACGCCGATGCGTGACATGACTGTCTCCTGCATGACAATCTCGCGCTCGGTTCCGGGGTACATGCGCCCGCCGATGCTGGAGTACTCGCCCTCGGTGTTCTCGCGCACGATGTA
>DATILF010000182.1:0-3537 GCA_035476755.1 Ramlibacter sp. | reverse complement strand
CCGAATTCCCTTGCTTTCCGGCTTGCGCAAGCCGCTGGTTTAGTTATAGACTATAACCAATCTCAACGCCGCGAGCAAGCCAACAAAGTGTCTACTCAACAAATCACCGCCGATATTTCGCTCGAACTTCGCGACCAGGTCGCCCTGGTCACGCTCACTCGCCAGGCCAAGCGCAACGCCATCAACGATGGCCTGGTCCTCAGCCTGCGCAACATCTTCGAAGGGCTGCCGGAACACATCAAGGCCGCGGTCATCGACGGCGAGGGCGAGCACTTCTGTGCCGGCCTGGACCTGAGTGAGCTCAGTGACCGCGACGCGGTGCAAGGCATGCTGCACTCGCGCATGTGGCACAAGGCGCTGGATGCGGTTCAGTTCGGCCCGGTGCCGGTCGTCGCCGCGTTGCACGGTGCTGTGGTGGGCGGCGGTCTCGAACTGGCCTGCGCCAGCCACATCCGCGTGGCCGACGAGTCCACCTTCTACGCCCTGCCCGAAGGCTCGCGCGGCATCTTCGTGGGCGGCGGCGGCTCGGTCCGCGTTCCCCGCCTGGTCGGCGTGGCCCGCATGACCGACATGATGCTCACCGGCCGCGTCTACAACGCCCAGGACGGTGAACGCGCCGGCTTCGCACAGTACCTGGTGCCCCAGGGCCAGGCGCTGGCCAAGGCACTGGAGCTGGCCGAGAAGATCGCGCAGAACGCCCCCACCACCAATTTCGCCCTCACGCATGTCCTGCCCCGCATCGCCGACCAGAGCGCGGACCACGGCCTGATGACCGAAGCCCTGATGGCGGCCATCGCGCAGTCGGCGCCCGAGGCCAAGAGCCGGGTGCGCGCATTCCTGGAGGGCCGGGCCGCCAAGGTCCAGAAGACCTGAAGCGCGAGACGAAGAAACGAGCAGGAGACAAAACAATGAGCAGTACCGCCGGCCTGCCGAAGTACAGGCCCTTGCGATTCGGCGTCGCGCGAGTGGCCCTTCGCGCCGCAGCCGACGGCGTCCTCTACGTCCAGGCCGACCAGGCGCTGGAGCCCTACGCGCAGCGCCTGACGGATCGCCTGGTGCACTGGGCGCAAGTGGCGCCCGATCGCACCTGGATGGCGCAACGCGAGCGCCAGCCGGACGGCAGCCTGGGTGATTGGCGGCACATCAGCTATTCGCAGGCCCTGCACTCGGCCCGCCGCATCGCCCAGGCCCTCCTGGCATTCGACCTCGGCCCCGACCGGCCGGTGGCCATACTCAGTGAAAACGATCTGGACCACGCGCTGCTCATCCTGGGCTGCATGGTCGCCGGCATCCCCTACTGCTCGGTTTCGCCCGCCTATTCCACGATCAGCCAGGACTACGACAAGCTGCGCCACGTGATGACCACGCTCACGCCCGGCCTGGTATTCGCCAGCCAGGCAGGCCGCTATGAGAAGGCCATCGCTGCAGCGGTGGGGCCGGACGTCGACGTCGTGCTGGCGTCGGGCACGCTGGAAGGCCGCCGCACGCACAGCTTCGGCGACTTTCTGTCCACGGAGCCCACGGCCGCGGTGGATGCGGCGATGCAGGCCACCGGCCCCGACACCATCGCCAAATTCCTGTTCACGTCCGGCTCGACCAAACTGCCCAAGGCCGTCATCACGACGCAGCGCATGCTGTGCGCCAACCAGCAGCAGATGCGCCAATCGATGCCGGTGCTGGCCGAAGAGCCGCCGGTGCTGGTGGACTGGCTGCCCTGGAACCACACTTTCGGCGGCAATCACAACTTCGGCCTGGTCCTCTACAACGGCGGCACGCTCTACCTCGACGAGGGCAAACCCACGGCAACGGGCATGGCCGAGACCATCCGCAACCTGCGCGAGATCGCGCCCACCGTGTACTTCAACGTGCCCACGGGCTTCGAGGTGATTGCGCAAGTCATGAAGACCGACGACGTGCTGCGCAAGAACCTGCTGTCGCGCGTCAAGATGTTTTTCTTCGCCGCTGCCGCGTTGTCGCAGCCGGTGTGGGATTCACTGTTCGAAAGCGCGGAGCGCGAAGTCGGCGAGCGCATCGTCATGAACACCGGCCTGGGCATGACCGAGGCCTCGCCCTTCGCGATTGCCGTCAACAGCCCCAATGTGAAGGCCGGCTACCTGGGCGTGCCCACGCCGGGGCTGGAGCTCAAGCTGGTGCCGATGGACGGCAAGACCGAGGTGCGCTACCGCGGCCCCAACATCACGCCCGGCTACTGGCGCAGCCCCGAGGCTACGCGGGAGGCATTCGACGAGGAAGGCTTCTTCTGCTCCGGCGATGCCGTGCTGTGGATCGACGAGAACGACCCGCACCAGGGCCTGAAGTTCGACGGGCGCATCGCGGAGGACTTCAAGCTGTCCACAGGCACGTTCGTCAGCGTCGGACCGATGCGCGCCAAGATCATCGCGGCGGGCGCACCCTACGTGCAGGATGCCGTGATCACGGGCATCAACCTCAAGGAAGTCGGCGCCCTGCTCTTCCCGACGCCGGCTTGCCGCGCACTCAGCGGCCTCGGTGCGGACGCGCCCCTCAAGCAAGTGCTGGAAAGCGCCCCGGTGCAGGCGCACTTCCAGCGCGTCATCGATGAACTGGCAGCCGGCTCCACCGGCAGTGCGACCCGCGTGGCTCGTGCCCACCTGATGGACGAACCCGCCTCCATCGACAAGGGCGAGATCACCGACAAGGGCTCGATCAACCAGCGCGCGGTGCTCAAGCACCGTG
Source organism: Ramlibacter sp. (assembly GCA_035476755.1). GTDB lineage: Bacteria > Pseudomonadota > Gammaproteobacteria > Burkholderiales > Burkholderiaceae_C > Ramlibacter. The sequence continues at coordinate 822 of DATILF010000182.1, read as the reverse complement.
ACGCCCTGGTCCAGGCACTGCACGGCGGCACGCTGCCTTTCACCCTCCAACCCCAAGGAAACAACCCATGAACATTCAAGGACAGGCGGCCCTCGTCACCGGTGGCGCCTCCGGCCTGGGCGAAGCCGTTGCCCGCGAACTGGCCCGGCTGGGCGCGAAAGTGGCGGTGCTGGACGTCAACGTGGCCCTGGCCGAGAAAGTCGCGGCCGAGATCGGCGGCGTTGCCTGCCAGTGCGACATCACCAACACCGACAGCGTGACGGCGGCCCTGGCCAAGGCCACGGCCGCCCATGGCCCGGCGCGCGTTCTCATGAACATCGCCGGCATCGGAACGGCCAGGCGCATCGTCGGCAAGGATGGCAACGCCGCGCCCCTGGAAGACTTCGCGCGCGTGGTCAATGTCAACCTGATCGGCAGCTACAACATCAGCCGCCTGTTCGCCGCCGAGTGCGTCAAGCAAAGCCCGCTGGAAGACGGCGAGCGCGGCGTGATGATGTTCACCGCTTCCGTCGCCGCGTTCGACGGCCAGGTAGGCCAGCAAGCCTACAGCGCCTCCAAGGGCGGGCTGGTGGGCATGACCTTGCCGATGGCCCGCGACCTGGCGCAGCACGGCATCCGCGTGTGTACCGTGGCCCCGGGCCTGTTCGCCACACCGCTGATGAAGCAGCTGCCCGAGCCCGTGCAGGCCTCGCTCGCCGCCTCCATCCCGTTCCCGCCCCGGCTGGGCAAACCCGAAGAATTCGCCCAGCTGGCCGCGCACATCGTCGCCAATGGCCACCTCAACGGCGAAGTCATCCGCCTGGATGGCGCGCTGCGCATGGC
>DATILF010000181.1:0-16681 GCA_035476755.1 Ramlibacter sp. | reverse complement strand
TCGCGCCCTGGACGACGCGATGGGGCTCGATCCGAATGTCATCCTGCTGGGCGAGGACATCGCCGACGGCCAGGAAGGCGGCATCGTCGGCGTGACCAAGGGACTGTCGAGCAAGTACGGCACGTCGCGCGTGCGCTCCACGCCGATCTCCGAGCAGGCCATCATTGGAGCCGCCATCGGCGCCGCGATCGTCGGCATGCGGCCGGTCGCCGAGATCATGCTGATGAACTTCACCACGGTGGCGATGGACATGATCGTCAACCACGCCGCCAAATTGCGCTACATGTCGGGCGGACAGACCCATGTGCCCCTCACCATCCGCACCATGACGGGCGCGGGTTTCGGCACCGGCGGCCAGCATGCGGACTACCTGGAAGCCTGGTTCGCGCACACCGCCGGCATGAAGGTGGTGGCGCCGTCGTCGCCGGCCGACGCCTACGGGCTGATGCTGTCGTGCATCTTCGACGACGACCCCTGCCTGTTCATCGAGAACATGCCGACGTACTGGAACCCCGGGGCGCTGCCGCAATTCGGCGAGCGCATCCCGCTGGGCAAGGCGAACGTGGTGCGGGAGGGCAGCGACGTCACCGTCATCAGTTACAGCCGCATCCTGCAGGACTGCGCCGCTGTGGCGGAGAAGCTCGCTGCCGAGGGGATCAAGGTCGAGCTAATCGACTTGCGCACCATCTCGCCGCTGGACCAGGCCACGCTGCTCAAGTCGGTGGCCAAGACGCGCCGCGCCGTGGTTGTTCATGAAGCGGTGCGTAATTTTGGCGTGGGCGCCGAGATTGCCGCCCTGCTGCAGGAACATCTGTTCAGCGACCTGAAGGCCCCGGTGCAGCGCGTTGGCGCAAATCATTCGCCGGTGCCGTTTTCCAAGACGCTGGAAATGGCCTTTGTGCCCCAGCAGCCCGCCATCGAGGCGGCGATCCGCAAAGCCCTCGGCTGACGCGCAACCTTATTCACTTTCTACAAGGATTTTCATCGTGGCCACCCAGGTTCTTCTTCCCAAGATCGGCTTTTCCATGAACGAGGCGACCCTCGCCGAATGGATGGCGGCCGACGGCGCTTCGGTGACCGAAGGCCAGCCGCTGTATGCGCTGGAAAGCGACAAGTCGGTGCAGGAGGTCGAATCGCCCGCCACCGGCACCTTGAAGATCATCGCGCAGGTTGGCGAGGTCTACGAAGTCGGTGCCGTGCTGGCCGAAATCGCGTGAGCGCCGTCTTGAACACGCCCGCGCCGGGCGCCACATTGCCGCCCTGGCCGGCCATCGACTTCGCCGCGTTTGGCGAGGTCGAGGTCAAGCCGCTGTCGCGTATCCAGGGCCTGACCGCCGGCTTCCTGTCGCGCAACTGGGTCACCATCCCGCACGTCACTCACCAGGACGACGCGGACATCACCACCCTGGAAGCCTGGCGCACGCACCAGGCACAGGTGAAGCCGGGCCAGCCCAAGCTGTCCCCGCTGGCCTTTTTTGCCAAGGCGCTGGTGTCTTGCCTGAAAGCCTATCCCCAGTTCAACGCATCGCTCGACGCCACCGGCAAGAGCCTGGTGCTGAAGAAGTACTTCAACATCGGCATCGCCATCGACACACCGCGTGGATTGGTGGTGGGCGTGGTGCGCGACTGCGACAGCAAGAGCGTTTCCGCGATTGCGGCCGACGTCGCGGAACTGTCGCAAAAGGCGCGCAGCCGCGGCCTGCCGATGACCGACATGGAGGGCGGCTGCATGTCGATCAGCTCGCTCGGCGGCATCGGGGGCACCGGCTTCACGCCCATCGTCAATGCGCCCGAGGTAGCCATCCTGGGCATCACCAAGGCCGAATGGAAACCCCGGCGTGGCGCGGACGATGCCATCGAGTGGCGCCTGAAAGTTCCGCTGTCCCTGAGCTACGACCACCGCGTGATCAATGGCGCAGACGCGGCGCGTTTCGTGCGGCATCTGGACGAGGTGCTGGCCACGCCAGAACAACTGTGACCACTGTCATGGCGGCCCCCGCCCACGTCAGCCCCGAACGGGTCGTCGATTTCGACTACCTCGCCCCACCGGGACACGAAGAAGACGTGCATCGCGCCTGGCACCGCCTGCATGACCTGGGTGTGCCACCGATCGTGTGGACTGCGCACCATGGCGGCCACTGGATCGCCACGCGCGCCGACGACATCGACGCGATGCAGATGGATGCGGCGCGCTTCTCGCATTCAGCCATCACGGTGCCGAAATCGGCGCAGGTGGTGCGCATCGTGCCGCTGGAGCTGGACCCGCCGGAACACACGCCCTTTCGCGCCTTGCTCTCGCCCAAGTTCGGACCCCGCTTCGTGGCCGACCTCGAGGCGAGTGTGCGAGCGCTCACCAATGAATTGATCGACGGCTTCATCGGCCAGGGCGAATGCGAGTTCGTCGATGCTTTTGCCAAGCGCCTGCCCATCGTCGTGTTCCTGCGGCTGGTGGACCTGCCGCTGGCCGACCGCGACGAGTTGCTGGAGATGACCGAGGCCGCCGTGCGCGGCAGTGCCGAGCGGCGTCTCTGGGCTTATGGCCAGTTGCAGCAATACGTGGGCAAGTGGATTGCCGCGCGCCGCGCCCAGCCCGGGCCGGACCTGTTCAGCGCCATGGTGAACGCCAAGGTGCAGGGGCGCGACTACACCCCGCAGGAAACCTTCGGGATGTTGGTCAACGTGATCTTCGGCGGGCTGGACACGGTGGCGGCGAGCCTGGGTTTCCTGACCCGCCACCTCGCTGAGAATGCGGACTCGCGCCGCGAGCTGGCGGCCAACCCATCGCTGATTCCCGCCGCGATCGAGGAATTCCTGCGCCGTTTCGGCGTGCCCAACACCGCGCGCGTCATCACCCATGACTTCGAGTACGGTGGCGTTCGCTTCAAGGCGGGCGAGCAGATCATGCTGCCCAAGGTGCTGCATGGCCTGGATGCGCGGCGTTACCCCAACCCCTTGAAAGTGGATTTCGCGCGCCCCGCCTCGCGCCATGCCGCGTTCGGCGACGGCCCGCATCGCTGTCCTGGTGCCGGCCTCGCCCGCATGGAGCTTCGCGTGTTCCTCGAGGAGTGGCTGCGCCGCATTCCGGACTTCGGCATCAAGCCGGGCGAGCGCCCTCGCACCAGCTCGGGCCAGGTGAACGGGATGCTGCATCTGCCGCTGGCCTGGCCGGCACGCTGATCATTTTTTAGAACCGATGCGCTTTGCGCGTAGGAGTGGCCTTACCGTTGAACAAACCCCTGTCCGATAGGGGTTGACTCTTGGCGTAGCACGATGGAGGCACTTGATCAAAGGAGCATCAAATGCCGACACCGAACAAGGAACTCATCGATCTGGAAACGAAATTCTGGCAGTCCATGGTCGATCACGACACCGATACGGCCCTGGAAATGCTGAGCGAGCCGGCGCTCATGGTCAGTTCACACGGAGCCATGAAGTTCGACCACGCGGGCTACCGCCAGATGGCGGACCACGGGTCCATGGTGGTGACCGCCTTTGAACTCAGCGACATAGAGGTCGTGTTCCCCAACGACGCGACGGCGATCCTGACCTACCGCGTCAAGCAGGCCGTCGCGCCCCGCGGAGAGGGCGAGAGCACGGAGCAGGAGATGAACGACACGTCCACCTGGATCCAGAAGGGCAATCGCTGGCAGTGCGTGATGCACACGGAAACGCCGGTGGAGCGGATGCCGGCCGCGCACTGAATGGCACTTACTCCATCGCGACGAAGCCGGTGGACTTGACGAGCGGGCCCCAGCGCAAGCGCTCGTTCTGCAGCCGCGCCGCGAAGTCGCGTGGCCCTTCGCCCGAGACATCGAAACCCCAGTTGCGGATCGGCTCCTGCAGTTCGCGGGTTTTCAGCGCCTCCAGGATCGAGGTGTTCAGCCTGGCCACCGTCTCGGCCGGCGTCTTGGCCGGCAGGTAGATGCCCAGGCCATCCTCGACCACCAGGTCCTTGTAGCCCAGCTCCAGGAAGGTCGGCGTTTCCGGCAGCAGTGCGTTGCGGCGTGTGCCGGAAAGTGCCAGGGCGCGAACCTTGCCGGCCTGCGCCATGGCCGCACCGTCGGCCACCGAGCCGAAGAACGCCGGCACCTGGCCGCCGGCGAGATCCTGGATCCCCGGTGCGCCGCCTTTGTAGTGCACCGGCATCATGTCCAGGCCCGCAGCCCGGGCGAACATCGCGCCGGTGAAGTGCGGCGTGGCGCCCGCCGCGGGCGTGCCGTAGACCAGGTGTTTGGGATTGCTCTTGACCCAGGCCACATAGTCGGCCACGGTCTTGACGCTGTCCGGAACGCCCGGGCCCACGAACAACCCCAGCGACATGCTGATCATGCGGGTCACCGGCGTGAAGTCGCGCGCCGGCTCGTAGTTGAGCGCCTTGTACACGTGCGGATACAGGAACATGGTGGCATCGGGCACCAGCATCATCACGCTGCCGTCGGCCGGCGCGTTGCGCACGTATTCGATGGCGATACGCGCGGCGGCGCCCACCCGGTTGTCCACCACGACAGTGGGGGCGGCGGCGCCCCTGAGCTTCTCGGCCAGCAGGCGCGCCAGCCCGTCGGCCGCACCGCCCGGAGGAAAGCCCACCACGACATGCGCGGTACGGGCCGGGGCCTGCGCCAGGCTCGCCCCGGCGAGCGAGAGCAGCGCCCCGGCGCCCAGCAGGTCCCGCCGCCTGATTCCCCGCAATCCATTTGAGTGACGTGTGCTCATGCCTTGTCTCCTGTGTGTTGTCCGGCCTGCATGGCCGATTCGATCCAGCGTGCCATTTCGGTGTGGTCGCGCCCCTGTCCCAACTGCGCCTGGGCTGTTCGCCAGAGGTCCAGGCAGTGCTCGGCCAGCACCGGCGAGGCGCCGGTGTGACGCGCCACCGAGGCAGCGATGCCCAGGTCCTTGACCATCAGGTCCAGCGAAAAGCCCGAGGCGAAGCTGCCCGAAAGAATGAATTGCCGCAGCTTGTGCTCGGTCGTGTTGTTCTTGCCGGTGGAGCCGTTGAGCACCTCGGCAATGACCTGCGGGTCCAGGCCGAATCGCTGCCCGATGTTCACGGCCTCGCAGGTGGCCACCAGGCCGACGGCCGAGACGAAGTTGTTGAGCGATTTCATGGCCTGACCGCTGCCCAGCGCGCCGGTGGCGAAGATGCGGTTGCCCATGGCGGCCAGCAGCGGGCTGCAGCGCTCCACGGCCGCCGGTTCGCCGCCGGCCATGATGGTGAGCTCGCCGGTGCGTGCGCGCGGCACGCCGCCGGACACCGGGGCATCCACCATGTCGATGCCGGCGGCATGCAGCTGCTCGCCCAGCTGCACGGTGCCGGTGGGATCGCACGATCCCATGTCGATCACCAGGCTGCCCGGCGCCAGGCGGCGCATCAGGCCCTCGCCCTCCAGCACCCGGCGCACCGCCTGGCCGTCGGGCAGCATCAGGATCACGGCGTCCAGGCCCGCGCCCAGCTCACCGATGCCAGCCAGTGCCCGGCCGCCGGTCTCGGCCGCGACTTCGCGCGCCACCTCGGGCCGCACATCGACCAGCTGCAGCGCGTAGCCCGCCGCGGCGAGCCGCACCGCCATCGGCCGGCCCATGTTGCCCAACCCGACGAAGCCGATGGTGCAGCCCGGGTTCAGGAGGGAAACGCCCACGTCAGAGCCCTTCTTCTTTCAGCACCGCGCTGGCGGTGCGGAAGCCGTCGATGGCGGCAGGCACGCCGCAGTAGATGGCCACCTGCAGCAACACGGCGCGAATCTCTTCCTTGCTGCAGCCGTTGCGCAGGGCGCCGCGCACGTGCAGCTGCAGCTCGTGCGGGCGGTTCAGGGCGCTGATCATCGCGATGTTGATCAGGCTGCGGGTCTGGCGCGGCAGTTCCGGCTGCGTCCAGACTTCACCCCAGCAGTACTCGGTGACCAGTTCCTGCATCGGGCGTGTGAAGTCGTCGGCGGCGGCCAGCGCGCGATCCACATACTCCGCGCCCAGCACTTCGCGCCGCACGGCAAGCCCTTTGTCGAATCTCTCCTGGTTCATGTCGGTTCCTTGTCGTTCAAATGAATGGCGCCACTATAACGTGAACATTCAAGATTGCAAGCAGTACGTCATCCCGTAATACAAGATGATTGACAGATTGAGTGTTTGGATCGAACATGCTGCCGAGCGCCACCGCGTCTGGTGGCGCCTGGACAAGGAGACAGAAGATGAAGCGTCGTGATTTCATGGACCGCGCCGGCGCCGCCGCCGCGCTATTCGCCGGCTGGCCCGCGGTCGCCCAGGAGGCCTATCCCGACCGGCCGGTGCGGCTGATCGTTCCTTACGCCGCCGGCGGCGGGCTCGACGTGGTCGCCCGCATCGTGGGCGAGCGCCTGGGCCAGCGCCTGGGCCAGCCGTTCGTGGTGGACAACCGCACCGGGGCTTCGGGCATGGTGGGGGCGGACGCCGTGGCCAAGGCCAAGGCCGACGGCTACACGCTGCTGGCCACCGTGGCGGATACGCAGATCAACAACGCGGTGCTGTTCAAGCAGATTCCCTACGACCCGCTCACCGACTTCGTCCCGGTAACGCAGATGGCCTACGGCTCGCCGGTGATGGTGGTGCCGGCCGACGTGCCCGCGAAAAACCTGGCGGAGTTCGTGGCCTGGGCCAAGACCCAGCGGGGCAAGCTGAGCTACGGCTCCTGGGGCATCGGCGGGCTGGGTCACCTGATGACCGAGGCGTTCAACCAGGCAGCGGGGCTGGACATGAACCATGCGCCCTATCGCGGTGAGGCGGCGATGCTGCAGGACCTGCTCGGCAAGTCCGTGGCGCTGGGCATGGGGTCGGTGACCAACATGGCGCCCCACGTGCAGCGCGGCAGCCTGCGCGCGATCGCCCTGTCGGGAAGCCAGCGCGCCGCGGCGCTGCCGGGCACGGGAACGTTCGCGGAGCAGGGGTTCCAGGACCCGGTGTTCGCGGCGCGCGTGTGGATGGCCCTCCTCGCGCCGGCGAAAACGCCGCCCTCGATTGTGGAAAAGCTGCAGCGCGAGGTGCGGGCGATCCTGCAGGACGCGGCGGTGCAAAAGGAACTCACATCGCGGGGCTTCGAGCCGGTGGGCAATACGCCGGGCGAGTTCGGCGCGGCGCTCAAGCGCGACTATGAGGTGCTCACGGCGCTGATCCGCAAGATCGGCATCCAGCCGCAGTGAGTCGGCCCGCCAGCCGCGTCACAACGGCTGCGGCAGGCTGGGGTAGTCGGTGTAGCCATCCGGGCCGCCGCCATAGATGCGGTCCCGGTTGACCGGGTTCAGCGGGGCCCCTTCGCGCAGCCGGCGCACCAGATCCGGGTTGGCGATGTAGGCGGTGGCGAAGGAGACCAGATCGGCCTGCCCGCTCTCGACCGCGGCCAGCGCGCGCTCGCGGGTGTAGCCGCCGTTGAGGATGACCGGGCCGTCGAATCGGTCGCGCAGCGCCTGGGTCAGCCCTTGCGTCGCCGGGTCCAGCCCCGTTGTGCCCGCGGCCTCGCCGGCCAGGTGCAGATAGGCCAGACCGAACCGGTTCAGGCCTGACACGGCCGCGCCGAAGGTCTGCAGGGGAGACGAATCGTGCATGTCGTTGAAATCCTTGCAGGGGGACAGGCGCACCCCCACCCGGTGCGCGCCGACCGCCGAGCAGACGGTCTCGGCGACTTCGAGCAGCAGGCGCGAACGCTTTTGGGGCGAGCCGCCGTAGCCGTCCGTGCGCTGATTGGCGCCGTCGCGCAGGAACTGGTCGAGCAGGAAGCCATTGGCCGCGTGGATCTCGACCCCGTCCATGCCGGCTGCCAGGGCGTTGGCGGCGGCGCGCCGGTACTGGTGCACGATGTCCAGGATGCCGGCCTCGTCCAGGGCCACCGGAACGGGCAGGGGCCGGGTGACGCCGCTGGCGTCGGGCCGCTGCAGGCGCGCGGCGATCGCCGACGGGCCCACGGGCGGGTGCCGCCCGCCATGCCAGGCGCGCCCCAGGTGCCACAGTTGCAGGAAGATGCGTCCGCCCCTCGCGTGTACCTCGCGGGCGACGCAGGTCCACGCCTGCATCTGCGCTTCGGTGTAGATGCCCGCCGTGGTTTCCGAGTGGGCCGTGTGCGCGCAGATGTGCGTGCCTTCCGTCACGATGAGCCCGGCGCTGGCGCGCTGCGCGTAGTAGCGCGCCGTGTCCGCGGCCGGCTTGCCGGCCTGCGCGCGGCTGCGCGTCATCGGCGCCATCACCACGCGGTTGGGGAGCGTCACGCGGCCGAGCATCATGGGGTCGAACAACTTCATGGTTTCTGACCTTTTCCTAAGTCTGTCATGCCGTAATACAAGATGATAGGAATATTGACAGTCGCGAGTATAGGTGGAAGAATCGGCCATTCCAAAGGAAACTTGAAGGCGACAACCAGATGGACAGTGCGGTGAGCAAAGGCGGCGTCGAGTTCCCGGTTCACGGGCAATGCGCGCCAGGGTTCGAGGCGGTGCGCGACGCGTTCGAGGAAAATTTCGTCGCCGAGGATGAGATTGGCGCGAGCGTGAGTGTCGTTCTCGACGGGCGCAAGGTGGTGGACCTGTGGGGCGGCTGGCGCGATGCGGCTTGCACCCAGGCCTGGGAGCGCGACACCATCGTCTGCATGATGTCCGTGTCCAAGGGCGTGTCCGCGACCTGCCTGCACATGCTGATCGACCGCGGGCTGGTGGATCTGGATGCGCCGGTCGCGCGCTACTGGCCCGAATTCGCCCAGGCCGGCAAGGAGCGCGTGCTGGTGCGCCACGTGCTCGACCATCGCGCCGGGTTGCCCATCCTCACCGAGCCGCTGCATCCGCAGGCCATGTTCGACCACGCACTCATGGTGCAGGCGCTGGCCCGCCAGGCGCCGCTCTGGGAGCCCGGCACGCAGGCCGGCTATCACGTCCACAACCAGGGCTTCCTCATCGACGAGATCGTGCGCCGGGTGACCGGGCGCACGCTGCCGCAGTTCCTGCGTGAGGAGGTCACGGGCCCGCTGGGGCTGGATTTCCAGTTCGGATTGCCGGCGGCCGATCAGGCGCGCTGCGCTGATTTCATCCAGGCCACCGAGGGCACCATCTTTGCGGCGCGCAATGGCGATCCGGGCAAGATCGTCTCCCGCGCCTGGGACCAGTTGCCCGACCCGCTGGACCTGAACTCGCGCCAGTGGCGCGAGGCCACCATCACCAGTGCCAGCGGTCACGGCAACGCCCGGGCCGTGGCCCGCCTCTATGGCGCACTGGCGCGAGGCGGCGAACTCGACGGCGTGCGGCTGATGTCCACGAAGACGCGGGACCAGGCGATCGCCGAGCAGCACAACCTGGTCGAAGTGATGATGGAGCGGCCCTACCACCAGGCCCTGGGCTACTTGCTGACTTCGCCGCCGATCGTCTGGATGGGCCCGGGACCGCGCTCGTTCGGCCACCATGGCGTGGGCGGCTCGATTGGCCTGGGCGACCCGGACGCGAAGCTGGGCTTTGCCTACGCCATCAACAAGATGCACGCGCGCCCGGACAACGGCCCGCGCGCGCGGCGGCTGATCGAGGCCGTGTACAGGTGCATGTCATGAGCGCAGTCCGGGTCGCGGTGGTCACGGGCGGCGGCGGCGGCATTGGCGCGGCCTGCGCCGAGCGCCTGGCGCACGATGGCTGGCGGGTGGTGGTCTGCGACATCGACGGCGAGCGCGCCGAGGCGGTGGCGCGGCAGGTGGGCGGCGTCGCACGCCAGCTGGACATCGCCGACCGGCAGGCCGTGGAACAGGCCGCCGCCTGGGTGGAGGCTGAAGTGGGCCCCTGCACCGGGCTGGTGGCCTGCGCCGCGCACCTGGAAAATCCCCACCGGCCGCAGGAGCAGCAGCCCGAGGAGTGGCAGCGCATCCTCGACGTGAACATCGGCGGCAGCTTCCACACCTGCCAGGCCTTTGGCGGGCGCATGGCTGATCGGGGCGAAGGCGCCATCGTCACCATCGCTTCGATCACCGCGCTGGGCAGCTCGCCGCTGGTGGCCTATGGTCCTTCGAAGGCCGCCGTGGTGGCGATGACGCGCAACCTGGCCGTGGCCTGGGGGCGCCGCGGCGTGCGGGTCAACTGCGTCGCGCCGGGCCCCACGCTGACACCGGCGGTGGCGGCCAGCCATGCGCGTGGCGAGCGCGACCCGCACACCATGATCCGCGCGACCGCGCTGGGCCGGCTGGTGCAGCCCGATGAGGTGGCGGCGCCGGTTGCCTTCCTGCTCTCGCCCGGCGCGGCGGCAATTACAGGGGTTATCCTTCCCGTGGATGCCGGTGTCCTCGTCACCGGCCTGTGGAATATGTATGGGGGCGTGCCCGAGTGAGTGCCGTCTTCGCAAAGCAAGAAAGGTAGTCACCCATGGCCGATGATTCAACAATGCGGGTGGTGCGGGTCGCCGCGCCACTGCGCCACCAGGTGGTTGAGAACATCCGCGAAGCGATCGCGGTGGGGCGGCTCGCCGCGGGCAACCGGCTGGTGGAGCGAGACCTGTGCGAGATGACGGGCGTGAGCCGCACGCTGATCCGGGAGGCCCTGCGGCAGCTCGAAGCCGAAGGCCTGGTGGAAGTCATCCCCAACAAGGGGCCCATCGTCGCGCGCATCTCGCTGCGCCAGGCGCGCGAGGTGTTCCAGCTGCGCGCGGAACTCGAGGGCCTGGCCAGCCAGCTGTTCGCCGAACTCGCCAGCGATGTGCAGATGAAGGCCCTGCAGGAGGCTTTTGCCCGGCTGCGCGAGGCCTACGCCGCCCGCGACTCGGTGGCCATGCTGGCCGCCAAGGCGCGGTTCTACGACTGCCTGGTCGAGGGCTCCGGCAACGAGACCCTGGGCGGGGTGCTGCGCCAGTTGCTCGGGCGGGCGATGGTCCTGCGGGCCACCTCGCTCTCGCAGCCCGGGCGCACCGCCGAAAGCGAACGCGAACTCGCCGAACTGATGAAGGCCATCCGCAAGCGCGACGGTGAGGCGGCGCGCAAGGCGTCGGTGGCGCACATCACGAAAGCCGCCCAGGCGGCCTTGCAGGTGCTGCAGGCCCAGGAGGCCGATGGCTCCGAGCCGGCCCAGAAACGCGCCTGAGCGGCGAAGGCTGCGCGCCTGCGGGCGATACAGGACAACGAGTGGAGACTGCTGTGAGTGAGTTGCAAGGACAGGTTGTATTCGTCACCGGCGCGGCGCGCGGCATCGGGCAGGCCACTGCCTTGCTGCTGGCGCAGCGGGGGGCGATCGTCGGGGTGGCCGACATCGACGGCGATGGCGTGGCCGACACGGTCGCCCGGATTCAGCGCGAAGGCGGCGAGGCGCATGCGTTTGCCATCGACGCCGGGCGGCGTGACGACGTGCTGGGCGCCACCTCCGACCTGCGCTCGCGCTGCGGGCGCCTCGACGCGGTCGTGGCCAGCGCGATGTGGATCCGCTACGAGCCGATCGAGGACGTGAGGGACGAGACGGTGGACCGCATGATGGCCGTGGGCCTGAAGTCGGTGCTGTGGGCCGCGCAGGCGGCGCAGCGCGCCATGCAGGGGCAGGGCGGTGCGCTGGTCACCTTCGCCTCGCCGGTGGCCGACCGCGGGCACCGCGGGACCTCGGTGTACACCGCGGTCAAGGGTGGGGTGGCCGCGCTCACGCGTGAGCTGGCGATCGAACTGGCGCCGCTGCAGATCCGCGTCAACGCGGTCACGCCCGGTGCCACCGAAACGCCGGGTGCCCATGCCATTGTCGATGCAGCTGGCTGGGAGCTGCGGCGCCGCGCGACGCCGCTGGGCCGCGTCGGCCAGCCCGGTGACATCGCGGAAGCGGTCGCTTTCCTGGTGTCGCCGCGGGCTTCGTACATCACGGGCGAGATTCTTCACGTGGACGGCGGCCTGACCGCTGGCGCGTTCTGATGGAACTGCCGGCTTACGCCGTGTACGCGCTGCGCTACGCCACCGTGGCGCGGCAGGCGCGAGAGAACTTCATCGCCGCCGACCCGCATGAAGGCCCCGGCTCGATGGACTACTTCGTCTGGGCCATCGTCGGCCCCGATGAAACCATCGTGGTCGACACGGGCTTCACGGCCGCGGCGGCGCAGCGGCGCCAACGCAGCTTCTTGCGCTGCCCTGCCGAGGCGCTGCTCGGTCTGGGCATCGACGCGCAGGCCGTGCAGGATGTGGTCATCACTCATTTGCACTACGACCACGCCGGCAATCTGGACAAGTTTCCGGCGGCTCGTTTTCATCTGCAGGAGACCGAGATCGCCTTCGCCACCGGCCCCTGCATGTGCGAGCCCTTTCTGCGCCACGCCTACGACGTGGAGGACGTGGTGCAGATGGTGCGCAACGTCCATGCCGGGCGGGTGCAGTTCCACCGCGGTGACGTGGAACTGCGCGCCGGCATCTCGCTGCACCGCATCGGCGGCCACACGGACGGCCTGCAGGCGGTGCGCGTGCACACGGAACGCGGCTGGATCGTGCTGGCCTCGGATGCCGCGCACTACACAGACAACCTGCGCCGGCGCTCGCCGTTTCCCATCGTTTACCACGTGGGCGACATGCTGCGCGGCTTCGACCGGCTGCGCGCCCTGGCCGATTCGCACGAGCACATCATCCCCGGGCATGACCCATCGGTCTTGCGGCAGTATCCCGCCGCGCTGGTGGGCGTGCCGGACGTGGTGGCGCTGCATCGCGCGCCGACGGCCGCGGGGTGAGTGAAAGCGCACAGCGAGACTGACGCCCGAGATTGCGGAACACGGGCGCATGCCCGCATCGAAGGGGGCTTGCCGTCTCCCCTGGGGGAAACCCTATGTGCCGGGGGCTAGGTCGGCGGTGCCGCATCCGGTAAAGTAGCGGGTATTCCGATATTCGAACACAGTTCAATTTTTCGGCTCTCAATTCGGCCCGCGGCCGTGGCACGGCGCGCAGGGTATGTGGAGACATTCGATGACAACCGCGACAGCCACCGCCGACAGCATTCCGGGCCATGTGCCCGCCGCCCTGGTGCACGATTTCGACATTTACAACGTGCCGGTGGACGACGGCGATTACCACGGCGCGCTCAAGCGCCTGCATGCGCCCGGCATCCCCGACATTTTCTGGACCCCCCGCAATGGCGGCCACTGGGTGGCGACGCGCGGCGAGGACATCTACGAAATCTTCAAGGACTACGAGCGCTTCTCGTCGCGCAACCTGGTCGTGCCGCGCCACCGCAATCCGGCAGTTCCGCTGGCGCCCATCATGATGGATCCACCCGAGCAGGCCAAGTACCGCTCGCTGTTCGCGCCGGCCCTCTCGCCGAAAGCGGTGGCGCCGCTGGGCGAGGGCGCGCGGGCGCTGGCCATCGAGTTGATCGAGGGCTTCTACGCCAAGGGCGAATGCGAGTTCGTCAGCGAATTCGCCCAGCACCTGCCGATCGGCATCTTCATGCGCATGGTCGATATTCCGGCGTCGGATCGCGACCAGCTGCTGCACTGGGCCGACCAGCAGGTGCGGCCGTCCAGTGAGCACGAACGCGAGCAGTCGTTCCACAGCCTGTTTGCCTACGCGGGGCAGAAAGTGGCGGAGCGTCGCGCCAACCCGGGAACCGACCTCATCAGCCAGCTGACCAAGTCGCAGGTGGACGGCGCGCCCATCACCAACGAGGCGCTCACACCCATGATCTTCCTGCTGCTGGTGGGCGGGCTCGACACCGTGGCCTCGGCAATGGGCTTCGCCGCGCGCTTCCTCGCCTCGAGCCCGGCGCACCGGCGCGAGCTGATCGACCATCCCGAGCGCATCCCGAACGCGGTGGAGGAGTTGCTGCGGCGCTTCCCGGTGGTCAACCAGGGCCGCATGGTGGTGAACGATATCGACTACAAGGGCGTGGCGATGCGCGCGGGCGACCAGATCATCATGCCCACCACCTTGCATGGCCTGGATGACCGCAAGTTCGAGGACCCGCTGCGGGTGGACTTCTCGCGGCCCACCCCCATCCATTCGACATTCGGCAACGGCGCCCACCGTTGCCCGGGTTCGCTGCTGGCGCGCACGGAGCTGCGCATCTTCCTGGAAGAGTGGCTCAAGCGGATCCCCGACTTCCAGATCAAGCCGGGTGTCACGCCGACCGTGCGAGCCGGCGTGAATGCCACGATGGTCTCGCTGCCGCTCGTGTGGAGCGTGCAATGAGCGCTCCGGGAACTCGCCAGTGGCAATGCTACTTCTGCGCGCACGTCTATGACGAAGCGTTGGGCGATCCGGACAGCGGCATCGCACCCGGCACGCCGTGGGAGGCCGTGCCCGACGACTGGTACTGCCCCGAATGCGGCGCAGGCAAGGCGGACTTCGGCTTGATGGAAATGAGTTGAGTTGAGTTGAGCTGAGCAAAGCGTGTGGCCGCCTTCGGGCGGCATCGAAAGGAGACTTCGATGAAACGCTACGTTGCATGGACGCTGGCGCTGGTGTTGCTTGTTGGCGCCGGCAGCATGGGCTTGAAGGTACTGACAGACGCCCGGGGTGCCCGGGGTACCGCGCCTGAAGCCGGCATGCCGATGTCGCAGGACTATCGGGCCAGCCTGCTGGCACTGCAGACCGGCTGGATGAGCTTCGGCCAGCTGCGGTTCGCCGCGGGCCGCTGACTGATTCGTTTCAGGCGCGCCGCTTGCGCTTGGGCGCCGCCATCGATTCCTGCACCGCGCCGCGCATGCCGGCCGCGATGAAACTCACGAGCAGGGGCATGGCGGCGGGATCGCTCGGCCGGTTCCTGCCCTTGGACAGGCGCTCGATACGCGCATCGCTGATGTGGTGCAGCAGGGCGCCCAGCGCGAACTGGTAGCACCAGGCCACCTGCGGCTGCGTGATGCCGGGAAACTCCGCGGCCAGCACGCGGTGGAATGCATCGATGAAGGCCGCAGCCATCGGATCGAAGAACTCGCGGATGATCGCGTCCTCCTGCTCGTTCTGCAGCGACAGCCCGCGCGTCATGAGCAGGGCGTAATACTCGCCCTCGACGCTCGCGCGCAGCCGGATGACCGGCGCGATGAAGGCCTCGGCCAGCGCCTTCAGCTGGTCGCCTTCGGCATCTTCCAGTGCCTGCTTGAGCGAGCCGAGGCGCTCGTTGATCATGCCGCTCCAGTGCTCGAAGATCGCGTGGTAGAGCTCGTGTTTCTGGCCGAAGTAGTAGCCCACCAGCGCCAGCGGCACCTGCGCTTCCTCGGCGATGTCGCGGATGGACACGGCGTGGAAGCCGCGCGTGGCGAAGAGTTTTTCGGCGGCCAGCAGGATGTTGTGCCGGCGGTCGGGCTTGGCGACGGCAGGCGGGCGGCTCGTGGGTGGCGCGGCCGCCGCACTGCGGGTGGTGGATCGTGGAGGGGCGGTTGGTTTGGTCATGGGTCGGCCGAGCGCGTGGCGCCTGGCATCGATCAGTCTATACGACTGTACAACGCCAGGAAAAAAGGCACCGTTGCCGGTGCCAGATACCTTGGAGACCTGCAGTCGAGTCGCTGCATTCACATGCCGAGCGAGTTCAGAATCGATGGCGCAGGCCGATGCCGAACGAATTGCCCGCCGCATTGCCCGTGAACTTGTCGTTCATGTACACGGCGTACACGTCAGTGCGCTTGGAAAACGGGTAGTCATAGCCCAGGGTGGTGGTCGTGCGCTTGGTGGAAGCCCCCGTATCCGGGCTTTGCCTGGTGCTGGCGGTCTGCAGCATCACCGCGCCCGGGCCCGCCGGGATGGTGGCGCCCACATGCCAGGTCCGCACGCGGTCGTCAACGAGGGTGGCGTAGTCGCGCCGGGTCGTGAAGTAGCCGGCGCTGACGCGTGCGAAGCCCAGGGCGTACGCGCCCGACAGCTGCCAGGTGCTTTGTTCGGCCAGCACGGCGGCGGCGGGGCCGGAAGCCGGCACGGAGGCGGCTCCCATGCGTTCGGTGGCCAGCGCCAGGTTCAGCGGGCCCGCAGCGTAGAACGCGCTCAGTGCCTTGCGGGCACCGACGCCGGCTGTCTCGCTGGGTGCCCACTGGGCCATGACGGTGACGCCGCCCATGTTGGGGGTGATATAGCCCACCGCGTTGTTCCAGGCGGAGTCCGTCGTGCCCAGCGCGCCGGTCAGGCTGCGGTTGGTGGCGGGTGCGCCGCCACTCAGGAACTGGGTGCCCTGCGCGATGGCGGATATCCAGGTGTGGAGCATGGCTGGTCCGAAAGTGGCCGAGTCCGCGAACGCGTTGGTGCGGATGAAGTTCAGGAAGTTGCCGGTGGATTGGCGTCCGAGCCGCAGCGTGCCCCAGCTGCCGCTCAGGCCCACGTAGCTGCTGCGGCCGAAGAACGCGTCGCCGGCGAAGCGGCCGGCCTCGCCGGAGTCGGCGCGCAGGAACATGCCCAGCGCGAAATCGGCTTTCAGGCCACCGCCCAGGTCTTCCACGCCGCTGAAGTTCAGTTGCGACGTGGTGAGGCCGCCGCTGTCCAGGCGCGTGCTGCGCAGTCCGCCGCTGAGTTCGCGGCTGCCCGCCCAGGCATCGACGGTACCGGAGATGGAAACGCTGGATTGGGCTAGCGCCTGTCCAGCGGCGAGCGTGGCGGACAAGGCAAGCAGAAGGCTGGTTTTCTTCATGGGTGTGTTCCTTTTTTGAAGTGAAGAGGTCCCCAGGACGCCTGTGCGGGGCGTCCTGAAGAGGGTGGGAGAAAGGGTGGCGAGGAGCGCGCCGGCTAGCGCGCAACGCCGGTCAGGCGTTCATCGAAGATCGCGACGGCGCG
>DATILF010000180.1:0-4834 GCA_035476755.1 Ramlibacter sp. | reverse complement strand
GCTGCCCGCCACCGCGCCCAGCATCACCGCGCTCACGATGGTGCCGCTCTCGCGCGCCACGGCCGACATGTCGAACACGTGGTGTTCACGGCTGAAGTCCTTCACCACCTTCATCAGCTCGCCACTGTCCGTGCGGCCATCCGCCAGCTGCATGCGCTCGGCCGTGGTGAGCGTGCGGGCCGACGAGCTGATCACCAGGGTGCGTTCGGGCGAGCTCATGCCGTTGCCGATCTGCCGCGTGGTCTCCAGCAGTTCGGACGAGACCATCGCATCCAGCGCGCCGGGCACCGGGTTCAGGCTGAAGATCGGCCGCTTGCCGCCGAGTTGCGCGAGCGGCACCGGAAACACCTCGATGTAGTAGGTGGTGGCGCCGGTGCGTTGCGCCACGCCGGGGATGGAGCTGCTTTGTGCCGCAAAGCCGGCCACGCGGGCGGTCTCCACCAGCCATTCGGTGAGTACACCGCCGCCTTCACCGCCGAGGGCGCAGACGAGCAGGGAAATGGATTGGGGTGGGGTCATGGAAGGTCAGGCGGGTTGAAACGCGCGTACGACGAAGCCGCGCAGGCCGGCGATCAGGCGCTCGTGCCACTTGGGGTTCTGGATGATTTCGGCGCGGTAGAACGAGGGGCACAGCGTGGCCGCATGCGCGTTCTCGCCGCACAGGCCGCAGCCCACGCAGCCATCGATGACCACCGCGACCGGGTCCACCTTCAACGGGTCGGGGTTGTCCTTGATGGTGAGCGTGGGGCAGCCGGACAGGCGGATGCACGCATGGTCGCCATTGCACACGTCCTCGTCCACGCCGTACTTCACGCGCACCACGCGCTGGCCGGTCTTGAGCAGGTTGGCGATCCACGGCTTGACGCGGCGCTGGCGTTCCAGCTGGCACTCGCCCTCGGCCACGATCACCTTCAGGCCATTGAAGTCGCTGGTGAAGGCCTCCTTCAGCGTCTCGCGCATCTTCTCCACGCGGTAGGTGTGCACGGTGCGCAGCCACTGCACGCCCAGGCCCTGCAGCGTGGATTCGATGGTGGTGTTGGTGTGCGTCAGGCTCTCCAGCTTGTCCGCCGCCATCTCCTTGGCGTTGCCGCCGGGCGTGGAGATCAGGTTCTGCGTGCCGGTGGCCGACGAATAGCCGTTCTTGAAGATCAGCAGCACCGCGTCGTCGTGGTTGAAGAGCGCGCTTTGCACGCCGGTCAGCAGGCCGTTGTGCCAGAAGCCGCCGTCGCCCATGATCGACAGCGTGCGGCGTTGCATCATCGGCGAGACGCCTGCCCGGCTGGCCAGGCTCATGCCGTAACCCAGGATCGAATGGCCCATCGAGAACGGCTCGAAGGTGCCGAAGGCGTGGCAGCCGATGTCCGCCGCGATGTGAACGGGTCCGACATCCTGCTGCGCCAGCTTGAGCGCGGAGAACACCGGCCGCTCGGGGCAGCCGATGCAGAAACTCGGTGGGCGGGCCGGCAGCGGCTTGTCCAGCAGGGCGGCGACCGCCGCGCGGCGCTCGCCATTGCCGCTGAGCCATTGCTTGGCGGACTCGGTCGCCGGGCCCGGCAGGTAGCTGGACGCGAACAGCGAGAGGCCCTGTGCCAGCACTTCCACGCTGTACTCGCCCGCGGACGGCAGCAGGTCCTTGCCGTGCAGCCGGGTCTGGATGTCGCGGCGGCGCAGCAGCGTGGCGATCTCCTGCTCGATGTATTCGGGCTGGCCTTCTTCCACGACGATGACGCCGCGCTTGCCCGCGCAGAACTGGGCCACCTGCTCCGGCACCAGCGGGTAGGTGACGTTGAGCACCAGCAGGGGAATATCGGTGCCGCCGAAGGCATCGGCCAGCCCGAGCTGCTGCAGGCTGCGGATGAGCGCGTTGTACAGGCCGCCCTGCACGATGATGCCCAGGTCTTCGTGCTTTCCGGCGATCAGCTCATTGAGCCCCTGCTCGGTGATGTACTGGCGCGCCGCGGGGATGCGCTCCTCCCCCTTGAGTTTCTCGTGGCGGAACGTCACCGGCGGATGCGCGAGCCGCATGTAGTCGAAGCCGGCGGGGTTCTCCATCAGCGCGCGCGTGGAGACCGCCGGTGGCAGGTTGTCCTTGGCCTCGAAGCTGCCGCGCACATGGCAGGCGCGAATGCGCAGCTCCAGGATGGCCGGCATGTTCGACGTTTCCGAGAGGCGAAAGCCATGTTCCACCATGCGCACCATGACGTCGAGCTGGGGCCGCGGGTCCAGCAGACACATCGACGACTTGAGCGCGTAGGCGTGGGTGCGCTCCTGGATGACGGAGGCGCCTTCACCGTAGTCCTCGCCCACCACGATCAACGCGCCGCCCTTGACGCCCGGGGACGACAGGTTGGACAGGGCGTCGGACGCGACGTTGGTGCCGACGATGGACTTCCAGGTGACGGCACCGCGCAGCGGGTAGTGGATGGAAGCACCGAGCATGGCCGCAGCCGACGCTTCGTTGGCGCAGGCTTCGACATGCACGCCCAGCTCGTCCATGTAGGGTTTGGCCTGCACCATCACGTCGAGCAGGTGCGACACCGGGGCGCCCTGGTAGCCGCCGACGTAGGCCACGCCCGATTGCAGCAGCGCCTTGGTGATGGCCAGGATGCCCTCGCCATGGAAGGTATCGCCGGCCCCCAGCCGAAGCGATTCGATTTCCTTGCTGAATGAAACTTCCAAGTGCTTGTCTCCGTGAAGGTGGCTGCCATTGCGCATGTCTCGGTGCGCCAAAGTGGATGCCGGGTCGAGCCCGGCATGACAACTTGCAGTTTGAGCCTCTCGGCGTCATCAATCAATAAAATGATGTGACTAAGCGGTATTAGATATATGCATATCAAGGACATCGACCTCAACCTGCTGCGCCTTTTCGACGCGGTCTATCGCACGCGCAATGTCAGCCGGGCGGCCGAGCTGCTGGACCTGACGCAGCCGGCGGCCAGCCAGGGGCTCACGCGGCTGCGTGCGCTGGTGCATGACCCGCTCTTCATGCGCAGCGCGGGCGGCGTGCAGCCGACGCCCCAGGCGCGGCGGCTGGCCGAGCCGGTGCGCCAGGCGCTGGCCCTGCTGGAGCAGGCGCTGGGTGAATCGGCGGGGTTCGACCCGGCCACCTCCCGCCGCAGCTTTCGCTTGCACATGAGTGATATCGGCGAAGGGCGCTTCCTGCCGGACCTGATGGTGACCTTGCGCGAGCGTGCCCCTGGTGTGCGCGTGGAGACCCGGCCGTTGCCGCGCGAGCAGATCACCGAGGCGCTGGACAACGGCCATGTCGATTTCGCCTTTGGCTTCCTGCCCATGGTGAAGGAGACGCGGCGCAGCGAGCTGCTGGCCGACCGCTATGTGGTGCTGCTGCGCCAGGGTCATCCCTTTACCGGCAAGCGGCGCTCGGGCAAGGCGCTGCTGGCGGCGCTGCGTGAGCTGGAATTCGTGGCCGTGCGCTCGCATGCCGACACACTGCGCATCGTGCAGCAGCTGCAGCTGGAAGACCGCCTGCGCTTGGTCACCGAGCACTTCATGGTGCTGCCCTCCATCGTGAAGGCCACCGACCTCGCCGCGGTGATGCCGCGCAACATTGCGCGCGCCTTCGAAGGCGGCTATGCCATCGTCGAGCCGGACTTCCCGCAGCGCGACTTCACGGTCTCACTGCATTGGAGCCGCCGTTTCGAGTCCGATCCGGGCAACCGGTGGTTCAGGGGCGTTGTCGAGGAGCTGTTCGCCACCGCCCGATGACGCAGGGGCCTATGATGCAAGCTCGATCCCTGGCCATTGATCCTGCAAGGA
Source organism: Ramlibacter sp. (assembly GCA_035476755.1). GTDB lineage: Bacteria > Pseudomonadota > Gammaproteobacteria > Burkholderiales > Burkholderiaceae_C > Ramlibacter. Next base: position 1,057 of record DATILF010000180.1, on the reverse strand, counting down.
GCGTTCCATGTCCGACCATGTTTACAAGAGCCTTGAGCTCACCGGTTCATCCACCGTGGGTATCGAGGATGCGATCAGCAAAGCCATCGCCAAAGCCAGCGAGACGGTGCGCAACATCCAGTGGTTCAACGTGGTGGAAACGCGCGGCCATGTGCATGAGGGCAAGGTCGCGCACTGGCAGGTGACGCTGAAGATCGGCTTTACGCTGGAGTAGGCTCGGGCGCCGCCTTCTGTTCCATCTCGCCGCCCAGCGCGTCGAGCAGGTCTGGAATCAGCGCGGAGAGTTCACCGGTGAGGATGGCGGCATCGGTATCGAAGCCGTCGTCGTCCTTGCCGCCTTCCTGCACGCCGTCCATCACCACGTCCAGCAGCTTGAGTTTGCGGATCTGCGCGCTTTCGTTCAGCACGAAGGACACGCGGTCGTTCCAGGTCATGGCCAGCTGCGTGGGCACCTTGCCCGCGGCGATGTGCTGCGCCACCTCGTCGATCTCCAGCGTGTGGCGCGAGTAGCGCACGGTGGCCTTCTGGTCGTCGGGTGTCTTCAGCTCGCAGTCGCGGTCCACCGTGAAATTGAGCGGCGCCTCGCGGGTGGCCAGCCACTGCGACATGGCAATGGCGGCCGAGCTCTGGGTCTGCACCGGCTTCACGTTGAGGGCCGGGCGCGCCCCCGGCACGGCGCTGAGCGCTTCGATCAGGTAGGTGACGACCTTATCGGCGCCGGTCAGGCTGCCGCTGTCCACCACCAGGAACTTCTTCACGGGGTCGAGCCACAGCAAGGTGCTGGAGCGCTTGGTGAAGGCGCGCGGCATCAGCTCGAGCAGCGCGTCTTCCTTGAATTCCTTCTTGATCTTGGCGCCGACGCGCTCCTGCCCCGTTTCGGCCTTGTACTTCTCGATGCGCTCTTCCACCGCCGCCTTCACGGCGGAGGCCGGCACGGCGCGGCGCTCGGTGCACAGCTTCAGGATCAGCTGGCCGGCGACCAGTTCGGCCAAGGCCACGCTCTTGTTGCCGCGCGGGGCGATCCACCCGCTCGATTCGGGCTGGGTGGCGCCGCAGG
>DATILF010000179.1:0-11040 GCA_035476755.1 Ramlibacter sp. | reverse complement strand
TCGATGGACTCGTGCACGTCGGCCAGGGCGGTGTGCTTCTGCTGCTTCTTGAAGCCGTTGTACACATCCGGGCGCCAGCGCTTGGACAACTCCTTGAGCGTGCTGACATCGATGTTGCGGTAATGGAAGAACGCCTCGAGCTTGGGCATGTACTTCACCAGGAACCGGCGGTCCTGGCTGATGCTGTTGCCGCACATCGGGGCGCTGCCCTTGGGGACGTACCGGGCGAGAAACGCCAGGATCTCCTGTTCGGCCTGCGCCTCGGTCGTGGTCGATGCCTTGACCTTGTCGATCAACCCGCTGCGGCCATGTGTGCCCTTGTTCCAGGCGTCCATCTTGTCCAGTTGCGCATCGGTCTGGTGAATGACGAGCACGGGCCCTTCAATGCGCGGGGTGAGATCGGCGCCGGTGACGATGACCGCGATTTCGATCAGGCGATCGTTCTCGGGGTCCAGGCCGGTCATTTCGCAGTCGAGCCAGACGAGGTTCTGGTCGTTTTTGGTGAGTGTGTCTGACATCCTTGCGATTGTCTCCCATGACCTAAACTAGGGTGAAATGACTGCCTCCTACCTCTTCACCCTGGCTTTCGCCGGGTTCCTGCTCGCCAGCCTGGGCGTGAAATTCTGGCTGGCTTCGCGCCAGATCCGCCATGTGGCCCGGCACCGGGACAGCGTGCCGGCCGCTTTCAGCGCCATCGTCACCCTGCCCGCCCATCAGAAGGCGGCCAATTACACGATCGCCAAGACGCGCTTCGGCCTGCTCGAACTGGCGTTCGCAGGCGCCGTGCTGCTGGGCTGGATGCTGCTGGGCGGTCTGCATGCCCTGAACCAGGCCCTGCTCGGCTGGCTGGGCCCCGGCATGACGCAGCAGCTGGCGCTTCTGGCCGGGTTCGCGCTCATCAGCGGCGCCGCCGAGCTGCCGCTCACGCTGTACCAGACCTTCGTGATCGAAGAGCGCTTCGGCTTCAACAAGATGACCTTGAAGCTGTGGCTGGCGGACCTGGCCAAGTCAACACTCCTGGGCGCGGCCATCGGATTGCCCATCGCGGCCCTGATCCTCTGGCTGATGGGCGCGACCGGCGAGCTCTGGTGGCTGTGGGCCTGGGCCGTGTGGATGGGCTTCAACCTGCTGCTGCTGGTGATCTATCCCACTTTCATCGCACCGATCTTCAACAAGTTCAAGCCGCTCGAAGACGAAGCGCTGAAGTCGCGCGTGACCGAACTGATGCGCCGCTGCGGCTTCGCGGCCAAGGGCCTGTTCGTGATGGACGGCAGCAAGCGCAGCGCCCACGCCAATGCCTACTTCACCGGATTCGGCGCCGCCAAGCGCGTGGTGTTCTACGACACCCTCCTGGCCAAGCTGTCGCCCGCCGAGGTGGATGCCGTGCTGGCGCACGAGCTCGGGCACTTCAAGCACAAGCACATCATCAAGCGCATTGCCGGCCTGTTCGCGCTGAGCCTGCTGGGTTTCGCGCTGCTGGGGTGGTTGTCGCAGCAGACATGGTTCTACACCGGCCTGGGCGTGCGGCCGAACATGGCCGGCCCGAACGACGCATTGGCCCTGCTGCTGTTCATGCTGGCCATCCCCGTGTTCACCTTCTTCATCTCGCCGCTGTTCGCCCTGCTCTCCCGCAAGCACGAGTTCGAGGCCGATGCCTACGCCGTGCAGCAGACCAGCGGCCAGGACCTCTCCACCGCCCTGCTGAAGCTGTACGAAGACAACGCATCCACGCTGACACCCGACCCGGTGTTCGTCAAGTTCTACTACTCGCACCCACCGGCTTCCGAACGGCTGGCGCGCATGACCGCGGCCAGCCCCGCATGAGGATCGCACCATGAGCACGATGCTCCCCAAGAAGGATTGGTCGCTGTTGCCGCGGCGCGCCCTCACCGCCACCGAAATCGTGACGCGCCTCTCGGCGGCGCCGGGATGGAAACTCACCGGCGACGGCGCGGACGTGGCCATCGAGAAGACCTACACCTTCGCCAACTACTACGAAACCATCTCGTTCGTGAACGCGGTGGCCTTCATCGCCAACGCGCAGGACCACCACCCCGACCTGTCGGTGCACTACAGCCGCTGTGTCGTGCGCTTCAATACGCACGACGTCAAGGGCCTGTCGGAAACGGATTTCGAATGCGCGTCGCAAATCGACGCCTTGCTGGCGTGAGGGCGATTCCCGCCGCCGGGCCGCCCCAAGGCGGGAAAGCCCCCTCGGGGGGCAGCGCAGCGGCTCAAGCCGCAAGCGTGGGGGTCATTTACTTTGGCTGAGCGTGCGGCGCTCGACCCGGGGCTGGTGGTCGCCAGCCATGGGCGCCACTTTCTGGTGGAAACGCCCGAGGGCAAGCGCCTGATCTGCCATCCACGCGGCAAGAAAAGCCAGGCCGTGGTCGGCGACCGTGTGCTGTGGCAAGGCACCCACGACGAAGGCACGATCGAGAAGATCGAGGAGCGGCGCAACCTGTTCTACCGCCAGGACGAGATCCGCACCAAGTCGTTCGCGGCCAACCTCGACCAGGTGCTGATCCTCATCGCCGCGCAACCCGAGTTCTCGGAGAGCCAGCTGGCGCGGGCGCTGATCGCCGCCGAGGCGGAGCGCATCACGCCCATCATCGCGCTCAACAAGAGCGACCTGGTCGAGCCGTTCGAACGCGCCTGGGCCCGGCTGCTGCCCTACCAGCGCATGCGCTACGGCGTGCTGCCCCTCTCACTCAAGCACTCCAGCGACGTCGATCGCGACCACCTACTCAAGCACCTGGAGGGCAAGACGACCCTGGTGCTCGGCCCTTCGGGGGCCGGCAAGAGCACGCTGATCAACCTGCTGGCGCCCGGCGCGCTGGCGCAGACCGGCGAGATCTCGCAAGCGCTGAATTCCGGCAAGCACACCACCACCAGCACCACCTGGTACTGGGTGGACCAGGCGCGCACCACGGCCTTGATCGATTCACCGGGCTTCCAGGAATTCGGCCTGAACCACATCGAGCCGATGCAGCTGGCCGGCTGCATGCCCGATATGAAAGCGCACCTGGGCAGCTGCAAGTTCTACAACTGCACGCACCTGCACGAGCCGGGCTGCGACGTGATCGCCGCCGTGGGCGCCGGCGACCCCGAGGCCGCCATCACACCATCGCGTTATCGCATCTACCAGGAACTGTTCGCGGAGCTGTCGCAGCCGCCGCGGTTTTAATGCAGGAAGCAAGGCACGCGGCAAGGCTGCATGCCGGTGGGCTGCATGCGCAGGCAATCAGCAGTCGCGCCAGCTCAGACCAGCGCCCGCAGCGCCGTGAGCAAAGCTTCGCCATCGGCGGGCGTGCCGATGCTGATTCGCAAAAACTGCTCGATGCGAGCCAGCCGGAAATGGCGCACCAGGACTCGCTGCTCGCGCAGCCCGGCCGCCAGCGTTGCCGCATCGTGCGCCGGGTGGCGCGCGAACACGAAGTTGGCGCTGGAAGGCAGCACCTCGAAACCCAGCGATGAGAGTTGCACGATCAACGCATCGCGGCTTCGCATCACCGCGTGCCGTGTCGTGTCGAAATATTCGCGGTCTTCATAGGCCGCCGCCCCGCCCGCGATGGCCAACCGGCTCAAGGGGTAGGAATTGAAGCTGTTCTTCACCCGCTCCAGGGCCTCGATCAGGTGCCGCTGGCCCGCGGCAAATCCGATGCGCAGCCCGGCGAGCGAGCGCGATTTGGACAGCGTGTGCACCACCAGCAGATTGGGATAGCGGTCGATCAGCGGGATCGCCGAGTCGCCGCCGAAATCGACGTAGGCTTCATCGACCAGCACCACGCAATCCGGCTGGCTCTGCAGCAGTTGCTCCACGGCCGCCAGGGGCAAGGCGCAACCGGTCGGGGCATTGGGATTCGCGATGATGACACCGCCCGCCGGCAGGCCGGCATAGTCGGCCACGCGAATCCGCAGGGCCTCGTCCAGCGGCACCTGCGTCGTGGCGATGCCATATAGCTGACAGTACACGCGGTAGAAGCTGTAGGTGATGTCGGGCACCAGGAGCGGCCGGTCCTGCTGGAAGAAGGCAAAGAAGGCATGCGCCAGCACTTCGTCCGACCCGTTGCCGGCGAAGACCTGGCCCACGTCGATGCCGTGGTGGGCGGCAATGGCCTGGCGAAGCACCAGGGCCTCCGGGTCCGGATAGAGTTGCAGCCCCTGCTGCGCCGCGGCCTGGATGGCGGCCACGGCGCGCGGCGACGGCGGATACGGATTCTCGTTGGTGTTGAGTTTCACCAGCTTGTCGATGCGGGGCTGCTCGCCCGGCACATAGGGCACCAGCTCGCGCACCCGAGGACTCCAGAAATGTTTCGTCATCGGTCGTGAAATCAACCCAGCAAGCGCGCCAGCGTGAGCAGCGCGAGCAACACCATCCAGAGCACGACCGATCGCCACACCAGGCCCACGATCGTGCGCAAATGAGCGACTTCGGCCTCGCGCCCCGGGGTGCTTTCCGTGTCGTCCATGGCCTCCACCCCGCCGGCGCGAAACCCCTGCGAACTGTTGGGCGAGTACGAGGCGGACTTCAGCGCCTCCCCGCCCAGGCGGACGTTCACCGCCCCCGAGGTGGCGGCGAGGATCACGCCGTCGTTGTCGTTGGGGAACCGCTGGGCATAGTTGCGCCAGCAGTCGATGGCTTCCTCGAAGCTTCCCACCACGGCGAAGGCCAAGGCCGTGATGCGGGCCGGCAGCCAGTCCACCGCATGCCAGGCACGCGCGGCGGCGTTTTGCAGCGCGGCGCTGGCCGGCTGGGTCTGGGTGCGGCTGCGGTGCTTCCAGTAGCGCCCGACGAATTCACTCATGCGGTACAGCACCGCGCCGGCCGGCCCGAAGCCGAAGGCCGCCAGCACCGAAAACCACGCCAGCACGCCGAATACGTGCCGGTGCGCGGCCAGCACCGAGTACTCGATGACGTGGCGCACGATCTCGCTGCGGGGCAGCTCGCTCGCATCCACCTGCTGCCACTGCGCCAGCAGTTCCCGGGCCCGGGGCTCATCCCCCGCGTCGAGCGCGTCGCGGATATTGGTGAAATGATGGCTGAACTGCCGGAAACCGAGCGTGACATAGAGCACGGCGACGCTCCACAGCACCGCGAACGGCCAGCCCAGAAACAGGGCCAGCGCCCAGTGCACGGCCACTGCCCCCAGCGATGGGACGATCACGGCCAGTACCCAGGCCACCCAGCCGTGGTGCGGCTTGCCGGCGTCGAAGTTCCTGCTGACCCAGCGCGCCCAGGCCCGCAGCGACGCGTGGATCGGGTTGTGCCGCGCCAGCGGACGCACCTGCTCGATCAGCAGGGCGAACAGGATCGCGAAGAAGCTCATGCGGCAATGATAAGCGCCGCGCCACCGGCCGGTGCCGGGCCGGGCCAGCGGTTGGCGCCGCCCGCTGCGTCAGGCGGCCAGGAACCGGTAGAAATTGCGCAACATGGCCGCCGTGGCGCCCCAGACAAAGCGCTCGGCCGCGCCATCCATGTAGGGCATGGAAAACCACTCGCGGCGTGCGCCGGCCCACTCGATCATGTGCCGGTGGTGGTGGGCCGGGTTCATGAGGAATTCCAGCGGAATCTCGAAGGCGTCGGCCACTTCGAACGCATTGAGCGTGAGAGTGTGGCCCGGGTCCACCAGCGCCACCACCGGCGTGATGACGAACTGCGTGCCCGTGGTGTAGGTGGGCAGCTGCCCGATCACTTCCACGTGGGCGGGCTCGAGGCCGATTTCCTCGTGCGCCTCGCGCAGCGCCGTGTGGGCATCGTCGGTGTCGGTCTCGTCGCGCTTGCCGCCGGGAAAGGCCACCTGACCCGAATGGGTGGACAGGTGGGTCGTGCGCTCGGTGAGGATCACTGTGGGCCGGTCGCCCCGCATCACGATGGGCACCAGCACCGAGGCCCGGGCCGGCTGGCGCTCGGCGAACTTGGGCTCGCACCAGACTTCAGGCTCCCAGTTCGGGGGCGAAACAAAGCGCTCGCGCAGCGCCGCGGGGGCCAGCGCCGCCGCCCGGACCGCCGGCAGGTGCGTGTCGATGCCGATCACCGGCACCGCGCGCGGATCGAAATTCGGCAGCTTGGACAGCGGCGTATAGGCGGGAGCTGGATGAATGGGCATGACGAAAGTGCAGCCGAAAAGAAAAAAGCCGCCACGAGCACAAGGCTGCGGCGGCTCGTTCGCGGGGCGCTCTGCTTACTTGGCGGCGGCCAGCTTGCTGGGCAGCTTTTCCTTGATGCGGGCCGACTTGCCGCTGCGCTCGCGCAGGTAGTACAGCTTGGCACGGCGCACATCGCCGCGACGCTTGACTTCGATGCCGGCGATCAGGGGGCTGTAGGTCTGGAACGTACGCTCCACGCCTTCGCCGCTGGAGATCTTGCGCACGGTGAAGCCGCTGTTGAGGCCCCGGTTGCGCTTGGCGATGACGACGCCTTCGTAGGCCTGCACGCGCTTGCGGGTGCCTTCAACGACGTTCACGCTGACGATGACGGTATCGCCGGGGGCGAACACGGGAATCTTCTTGCCTAGACGGGCAATTTCTTCCTGCTCAAGAGTTTCGATCAGATTCATGGATTACCTTTGTGATCGTGCCCGCGCTACGCTAGGGGCGGCGGGATCGAAACCCATACAAGCTTTACAAGCTATGCAAGGTGTCGAAAGTGCCGCGGCCGGGCAGAGGATCTTTGGAAAGCCTGCGATTATAAGCCGATCAGGCCGAACGCGACAAGAAGGCCTCGTCGGCCTTCGACAGCCGCCCCGCCGTCCGGGCGGCGGCGATCAGGTCGGGCCGCTGCCGGGCGGTGATCTCCAGGCGCCGGTCACGGCGCCAGCGCTCGATCTGCACGTGGTGGCCCGACAGCAGTTCGGGCGGGGCCTTGACCCCTTGCCACTCCTCAGGGCGGGTGTAGTGCGGACAGTCCAGCAGGCCGTCCAGCGCCGGGTTGAAGCTGTCGAACACGTGGCTGTCGCCGTCGCCGAGCACGCCCGGCTGCAGCCGGGCGACGGCATCCAGCAGGGCCATGGCGGCAATTTCGCCGCCGGACAGCACGAGGTCCCCCAGACTGATCTGCACATCGACGTAGCGGTCGATGAAGCGCTGGTCCACACCTTCATAACGCCCACACAACAGAATGGCGCCCACGCTGCCCGACCAGCCCTGCACTGCCGCATGGTCGAGCCTGGCGCCGATGGGCGAAAACAGGACCACAGGCGCGCTGTCGCCCCGTTCGGCGCGGATGGCCGCCAGGCACTGCGCCAGCGGCTCGGCCATCATCACCATCCCCGGTCCGCCGCCGAACGGACGGTCATCGACCCGGCGGTAGTTGCCCTCGGCGAAATCGCGCGGGCTCCACAGGCGCACATCGACCTGCCGGGACTCGTAGGCACGGCGCGTCACGCCGCTCGAAAGGAAGGGCGCGAACAGCTCCGGGAAAAGCGTGATGACGTCGAAGCGCATGGCGCGATGTTAGGCCCGGGTCGGGCCCGGTGCCTAGTAATCGGGCTGCCAGTCCACCACGATGCGCTTGCCGGGAAGGTCCACGGAATCGACGTAGGCGGCGACGAAGGGAATCATCCGCTCGTGCGGTTTGTCGCCTTCGGTGTATTCCAGCACCAGCACGGTCTGCGGGCCGGTGGACAGCAGTTCCTTGACGCGGCCGAGGTTCACGCCTTCGCGGTTGACCACCTCCAGGCCGATCAGGTCCACCCAGTAGTACTCATCGGTGGCCGCCGTGGGAAAGCTCGAACGCGCGACGAACACGCGCGCGCCCTTGAGTGCCTCGGCGGCATTGCGGTCGTCCACGTCCTGCGCGGTGGCCACGATGGTGTCGGAGTGTTCCTTGGCCTCGCGCACGCGCAGCAGCGCCGCGCCGGTAAAGGTCTTGGCGCCTCGCTCGGACGGCAGCAGGTACCAGCGCCTGGAAGAAAAAAGCGCCTCCGGGGAGGCGCTGTGGGGCAGGACCTTGAACCAACCCTTGATGCCCCAGGCATCGGCGATGCGCGCGACCTCGATCGCGTCCGCGGGAAGTTCCGCAGCCTCGAGGCCGGCGGGGAGAACCACGATCAGGCGGGGAGCTTGGCGGCGGCTTGCTTGATCAGGCGCTCGACGGTCGGGGACGCTTGCGCGCCCACGCCGCGCCAGTACGTCAGGCGGTCCTGGGCAACGCGGATGCTTTCCTCGTTGTCCTTGGCGATGGGGTTGTAGAAACCGAGGCGCTCGATGAAGCGGCCGTCGCGGCGGGTACGCTTGTCGGCAACGACGATGTTGAAGAACGGGCGGGACTTGGAGCCGCCACGGGAGAGTCGAATGACGACCATGATTTATCCTTGGGTGGGAGGGAAAAAATTCCCCGAGTTCTTTCCAGCGTTGAGACACGCGCTTACGGCCACCCGGCCAGCGACACGCTGTAGAGCCCGCGATTATAACGTTTTCAATCTTATGAGCACCATCCGCCCCAGCCGCGACCCCGATCTGCCCGCCATCACGGCCATTTACGCGCACCATGTGCTCCACGGCACGGGCACTTTCGAGACCACGCCCCCGACACAAGCCGACATGGCGGCGCGCCGCGCGGACGTGTTGGGCAAGGGGCTGCCCTACCTGGTGGCCGAGGAAGGCGGCCAGGTGCTGGGCTTCGCGTATTGCCAGTGGTTCAAGCCGCGGCCGGCCTACCGCTTTTCGGCCGAAGACTCGATCTACCTGCACCCCGATGCCGCTGGCCGGGGCCTGGGCCGCGCACTGCTCGGCGAACTGGCGCAGGAGGCCGAAGCCCGCGGCGTGCGCAAGCTGATAGCCGTCATCGGCGACTCGGCCAACGCCGGCTCGGTGGGCGTGCATCGCTCACTGGGCTTCACCCCCGTGGGCGTGCTCAAGTCCTGCGGCTGGAAGTTCGGCCAATGGCTGGACGTCGTGCTGATGGAAAAAGCCCTGGGCGAGGGCGACACCACCGCGCCGGAGGCGCTGGCCGCATGAAAAACAAGACCGTAGCCGCCTGGCTGGCCTTCCTCGGCGGGCCCCTGGGCCTGCACCGCTTCTATTTGCACGGCCTGGGCGACCTGCTGGGCTGGGCCCTGCCCATCCCCACCGCGCTGGGCATCTATGGCCTGCAGCGGGTCCAGCGCTACGGCGTGGACGACATGTGGAGCTGGGTGCTGGTGCCCTTGCTGGGTTTCACCGTCGCGGGCTGCGCCCTCACCGCGATCGTCTATGGGCTGACCTCGCGCGAGAAATGGAACGCCAGGTTCAACCGCGCCGCCGGCGAGGACGCGGTGGCGGGTGGCACCAGCTGGTTCACCATCGGCGCGGTGGTCCTGTCGCTGCTGGTCGGCACCACCGTGCTGATGGCCAGCATCGCCTTCAGCTTCCAGCGCTACTTCGAATACCAGGTGGAAGAAGGCCGGAAGATTTCGACCTAGCCTTCATCGCATCGCCCTGAAGGCCGCAATCCATGCGCCAGCACCTGGGCGGGGCCATGGGTGCCGGGCGGCCGGCTCCACTCGTGTCCCCCGGCGGCGGGAGGCCGCCTCCTCCTTTACAGGGACTTCCCACGATGTCAAGGATTGGTGCGCGATAGTTTTTCCTTGATGACGGTATTTTCTGCGGTGGCGTGAAGAGATGGCTGCGATGAAGCGAGGAACAGACTGCACATCTACAGACGGCCTTGTTGCACGTGCACGTAGCCGTGCGGACCCAGATACGAACCGCTCGGCGGGGCTCCATTCGACCGCGTGGTAATCACCTCAGTAGGTGCCACAAAGGAGGAGTCGAGCTTGCCCGCCGCCGGTCTGACCTGTTCATTGCATCTTCAACTTTACGTCTTGCAAGAAAAAAAACAATGATTTAGGGCCAGGGGGAGTGGCTAGGCTGCAGCGATGACAGCCCCTGGCTTGGTGCTCACGTGGCGGGCATCAAAGGCATTGCCTCGCACGAATACGGCCCACAGGATGCGCGCGTTCTTGTTGGCCAGCGCCACAGCAGCCTTTTGCCAACCGGACTTCTCTCGCAACTGGCACACCCATCGGGAGATGGGGTCCTCACGCTTGTGCGCTGTCGTCACCGCCGACTTGGCGCCCTGGATCAGCAGCGTGCGCAGATAGGTATCGCCGCGCTTGGTGATGGCGCCCAGCTTGTTCTTGCCCCCGCTGGAGTTCTGCCGGGGGGTCAGGCCCAGCCAGGCACCGAACTGCGCAGCGTTCTTGAACTGCTTGAAATCACCCACGGTGGCCACCACCGCGGATGCAGTGATCGGCCCCACGCCGATGAGCTGTTCGGCCTGGCGTACCTGCTCGTTGGCCTTGCGATGCGCGGCAATGCGCTCGTCGCACCAGGCCAGATGGGAATCGATTTCCTGCCACTGCGCCCAGGCGCGCTGCAGCGCCAGCCGGGCCAGGCCGCCGAGCTCGTTGGTGGCATCCTCGATGGCATCAGGCAAGGCTTGGCGCAGCACGGCAGGGCTCTGGGCGAACACCAGCCCGAACTCGGCAAGCAGACCCCGGATGCGATTGATGCATGCAATGCGCTCAGCCTTGAAGCCTTCGCGCAGGCGATGAATGCAAAGCATGCTTTGCTGCTCGACGCTCTTGACGGGTACGAAGTGCATCTGGGGGCGGCAGGCGGCCTCGCAGATGGCGGCTGCATCGTTGGCGTCGTTCTTGCCGCTCTTGCCCTGCAGCCGATAGGGCGCGACCAGGTGGGCCGCGATGATGCGCGCGTCCAGGCCCATGGCGATCAATTTGCGTGCCCAGTGGTGCGCGCCAGAGCTGGCCTCCATCGCAACGAGGCAGCCGGCGGGCAGCTGAGCGCACCAGGCCAGAAACTTCTGCCGTGGCAGTGCGCGAGCCGTAACTCGCAGCCCGCTCGCGTTGACCGCATGCACCTGGATGACGCGCTTTGCCAGATCGACGCCGACTCGTGTAATCTCGCTCATGGGGCTTCTCCTTCCAAAGGTTGCAGATTGAGTTCGCACTCCAATCTTGGCACTTGATGCCGTTACCAGGAAGTGGGAAGTCCCTTCGTATTCGACCTCCTGGAGCCGGCCACCCGACACCCATG
>DATILF010000178.1:0-7366 GCA_035476755.1 Ramlibacter sp. | reverse complement strand
GTGGTGGACATCTTCCGCGTGCAGAACGGCCGCGTCGCCGAGCACTGGGATGTGGTGCAGCCAGTGCCCACCAGCAGCCCCAATCCCAACCCGATGTTCTAAGAGGAAAACGCGATGCGATTCCAAGACAAGGTGGCCCTGGTCATCGGTGGCAACAGCGGCATCGGCCTGGCCGCGGCGCAGGCCTTCGCAGCCGAGGGCGCGCAGGTCGTCATCACAGGCCGCGACGCCGCCACGCTGCAAAGCGCGGCCGCCGCCATCGGGCCGGACACCCTGGCGCTGCAAGCCGACGTGGCCGATCTCGCGGCCACCGACCGCGTGATGCAGGCGGTGCGCGAGCGTCATGGCCGCATCGATGCGCTGCTGGTCAACGCCGGTGTCGGCACCTTCGCGCCGGTGCGCGAGGTCACCGAGGCACTGTGGGACCAGGTGCACGGCATCAACCTCAAGGGCAGCTTCTTCGCCGCGCAGAAAGCTTTGCCGTTGATGGGCCGCGGCAGCGCCATTGTCTTCACCGGCTCGATCGGGTCGGTGCTGGCCTTGCCCGGCAACAGCATCTATGCGGCGGCCAAGGCGGGCCTGCGGGCGGCGGCACGGATCCTGGCGGCCGAACTGGTGGGCGAGGGCATCCGCGTCAACGTGGTCAGCCCGGGCCCCACCGAAACGCCCATCCTGCGGCGCAACGTAGGCATGAGCCCCGAGGCCGAGCATGCGCTGCGCGAGCAGATGATCGCCAACACACCGATGAAGCGCATGGGCGAGCCGCAGGAGATCGCGAAGGCGGTGCTGTTCCTGGCGTCCAGCGACGCGAGCTTCATCACCGGGGTGGATCTGTTTGTGGATGGCGGGGTGGTGGAGCTGTAGCGGTTATCCGCGGCCCAGGCACGTGTACCCATTGCCGCCCGTGATCATTTCGCGAGCTTTCGGTACAGCGTCGACCGCCCCACGCCGAGCAGGGCCGCCGCCGCCGTGATGTTGCCGCCGGTGCGCTGCAACGCGGCGGCAATGGCGGCCTGCTGTGCCTCTTCCCAGGACAGTTCCCCGGAACGGGTATTGACGCCTGACCCATCGGGGACGCGGGCAGCGCCTGCTTCGTCGAACTGGAAATGGTGCGGACCCAGCGGCTCATCGGCGTCCGTCAGCGCCAGGGCCAGCCGCAGCGCATGCCGCAGCTGGCGCACATTGCCGGGCCAGGATTGCCCTTTCAGTGCACGCCGGAGGGGGGCGTCCAGCCGCTGCGGCCTGCAGTTGGCCTGCGCCAGCAAGGCGTCGAGCACCGCGTCGAAGTCACTTCGGTCGCGCAGCGCGGGCACCTGCAGCACAAAGCCGCTGAGCCGGTAATACAGGTCCTCCCGAAACCGCCCTTCAGCCACCATGGCGCGCAGGTCGCGGTGGGTCGCGCAAATGAAGCGGATGTCCACCTGACTCGCCCGGACGGCACCGACACGCACGACCTCACCGCTGTCGAGCACGCGCAGCAGTCCGACCTGCAAGTCAAGCGGCATGTCGCCGATCTCGTCAAGCAGCAGCGTGCCGCCTTGCGCTGCTTCCACCTTCCCCATGCTGCCGCCGCGGCGGGCGCCGGTAAAGGCGCCCTCGACGTGGCCGAACAGCTCGGCAGCCATCAGCTGGGGGGCGATCGCACCACAGTTCAAGGTCACCAGCGGACCTTCGCGGCGATCGCTCGTCTCGTGCAACGCGCGGGCCGCGACTTCCTTGCCGACACCGGTTTCACCGCTCACGAGCACCGGCAGGTTGGCATTGAAAGCGCGCAACGCACGCTCGAAGTCGGCGGCAAATGCCGCGTCGCCAAATCCGGGGAGCGCTGCCGGCCGGGACGTCGTGGACGCGGGCGGGTTGGATCTTTCTGCCGGGACAGCCGCTCTTGTCGCCGATGTCGCTATCGACGCCGTGGCCCGCAGCCGCACGCCGCCGTGCAGACGCAATGTCATCTCGCCGGTCCCTGGGGGCCGGGGCGCGGCAAATGCATCGAAGCGTCCGTCGAAGAGATCGACGAAGCCCAATTCAGGCGATACGACGGGCAGGCCGATCAGACGGCGCGCGGCGAGATTGGCGGCCAGCAGGCCGCCGTCACGGTCGAAGGCGAGCCAGGCCTCATCATTCGTGTCCTGCGTCTCCAGGCACAAGCGCATGAAGGCGGGCAATGCTTCGAAAAGCTTGCGCTCGATGCGCCGGGCGCAGCGTTGTGTGAGCGCCAGGGCACCGGCCGCCAGGCCAGGCATGTCACGCGAGACATCGACCGCGCCGATCACGCGACCCTGCGGGTCGAACACGGGTGCCGCGCAGCAGTGGAAGATCTGGTTGTCCGCGAAGAAGTGCTCCGGCCCGAGCACACGGACCGCCCGCTGCTCCGCGATCGCCGAGGACATGGCGTTGGTGCCGATGATGGCCTCTGACAGATCGACCCCGGGTCTGAAGGCCAGCCGCAGGGGCATGCTGTGGCCGTCAATGCGGCCCTTGACGGCCAGGGCCCGGCCGTGGGCGTCGGTCAGGAGCACGGCGTAGCCCGCGTCCGATACCGCGCGGGCCAGCGTGTCCAGTTCTGGCCGTGCCGCCTCCAGCAGGGCCTGGTGGCAGTCCAGAAGACGGTCCAGCGCGGCGCGTTCGACGGGGTCGAATTCCACCTGCTCCGTGGCGCTGCGTCCCTGCCCCCGGCAGCGTTGCCATGAGCGCAGCAAGGGCTCATCGATCAGCCCGACCGGGGGCATGTTGTCCTCGAAGAACGCGTGGCGTGCCTGCCAGATCCGCTCCGGGGCATAGAGGTTGGGCGCAGAAGTCATTGCATTTGCATGTTTTGACCCGCCAGGCTTCGACGCTGCACGGGGTGGTTGAGAGGCGTCTCGATTCGAGATCAATCATCCCGATCCGGGACGATGTGATGAACTTTAATTCTTAAATTCGTCGAATTTCACCGGGATTACCCGGACTAATCCAGATGATATGCACTGTTTTGCATGTTAGGCATGGCCTTTGCTGAGGCAGTGCGGTCTGGTCAGTACGCCGACATCGGTGTACGAGCCAGAAAATCAATTGATATCACAAGTAAAGGAGACAGACCCATGGACGCCTCAACGCATTCGCCGACGCCCCGACACGCCTGGACGGGCAAGATCTACAGCAACGGCTGGGTCGACTCGCAGGGCGGCTCGGCGGCCGTGATCGAGCCCGCGACGGGCGGCACGCTGGGAACGATTGGCGTGGCCACGGCAGAAGATGTCGATCGCGCCGCCCGAAGCGCCTTGTCCGCACGCGCCGCCTGGGCGGCGACGCCCTTCGATCAGCGGGCCGCCGTCATGCGCGAGGCCGCGCGCCTTCTGAAGGAGCGCGCGGGCGACTTCAATCTGTGGAATGTGCGCGAGTGCGGCTCCATCATGCCCAAGGCCGAATGGGAGCTGCACGCGACCCATGAGCAGATGCTGATGGCTGCCGCGTTGCCGATGCAGGCCAATGGGCAGATGTTTCCTTCGTCCATGCCGGGGCGGACCAACATGTGGCGCCGTGTGCCCGTGGGCACGGTCGGTGTGATTGCCCCTTGGAACTTCCCCCTGTTGCTGGCGATGCGCTCCGTGGCGCCCGCGCTGGCGCTGGGCAACGCGGTACTGCTCAAGCCCGATGCCCAGACCGCCGTCACCGGCGGCGCACTGATCGCTCAGGTTTTTGCGGACGCCGGCCTGCCCGAGGGCGTGCTGCACGTGCTGCCGGGTGGACCGGCCACGGGCGACGCGGTGGTGCGGCACCCGGCGGTGGAGATGATCTCGTTCACCGGCTCCACCGCGGTGGGCCGGCGCATCGGCGAGGTCTGCGGCAGCCTGCTGAAGAAGGTGGCGCTGGAACTGGGCGGCAACAACGCCCTCATCGTGCTCGACGACGCCGACCTGGACGCGGCCAGCTCCAGCGGCGCCTGGGGCGCCTTCCTGCACCAGGGACAGATCTGCATGCAGGCAGGGCGCCATCTGGTGCAGCGCCGCGTGGCCGATGCCTATGCCGAACGGCTGAAGAAGCGCGCCGAAGCGCTGTACGTGGGCGACCCGCACGCCGGCCCGGCGCACCTGGGCCCGATCATCAATGCCAAACAGCGCGACCGCATCGTCGGCATCGTGCAAGCCTCGGTCGAGCAGGGCGCACGGGTGCTGACCGGCGGCACGCACGAGGGTCTGTTCTATCGGCCCACGGTGCTGACGGACGTGAGCCCGCAGATGCCGGCCTTCGCCGACGAGATCTTCGGGCCGGTGGCGCCCATCACTGTGTTCGACAGCGACGAGGAGGCTGCGGCCCTGGTGAACGGCTCGCCCTACGGCCTGGCCGCGGCCATTCACAGCGCCAGCGTCTCACGCGCGATGGCCCTGGCCAATCAGCTGCGCACCGGAATGATCCATGTCAATGACCAGACCGTGAACAACGAATTCCACGTGCCCTTCGGCGGCATGGGCGCGTCGGGCAATGGCGGGCGCTTCGGCGGCCCGGCCAACCTGGAAGAGTTCACCCAGAGCCAATGGATCAGTGTCATGGACAAGCCCATCGTGTACCCCTTCTGAGACGACTCGACAACCAGGATCCCACGGAGACAAGACCCTCATGAACGCCAAACCAAACCCGCGCCTGCGCATCGCATCCCGCCAGCGCATCGCATCCGCCGCCGCGCTCGCCTTGCTGAGCTGCGCCACTGCTTTCGCCACCGAGGGCGGCGGAAGCGCTTATCCCAACGGCGCGGAGAATTTCCTGCTCGGCGCGGCGCCGCCCCCCGGCACCTACGTGATCGCCTACACGTCTTACGACCGCCTCAACAAGCTGCGCGACAACAGCGGCAACGAGATTCCCGTTCCGTTCAAGGTGGGTGTCACGGCTGTCGTTCCCCGCTTCATCTGGATCGGTGAGGCCAAGGTGCTGGGTGGCAACTTCGGCTTGCACGGCTTCTTGCCGCTGCTCGATATCGACGCCAGGATCGCGGGGCTCAGCCAGCGCAAGACCGGCCTGGGCGACATCATCTTCGGCCCCTTCCTGACCTACCACCCCTCGGACAAGCTGCATTACGTGCTGGCGGTGGACGTCCATGCGCCCACCGGCTCGTACAACAGTGCCGATCTGGTCAACCTGGGGCGCAACCACTGGACGGCCGGGCCGGTGGCGGCGATCAGCTATGTGCAGGCGTCCGGCATCAATGCCGACATCAAACTGCACTACGAATTCAACGGCAGGAACAAGGACACGAATTACCGTTCGGGCCATGAATTCCACTTCGACTATGCGCTGGGCTGGGGCCTGGGCAACGGCTGGACGGTGGGGGCCGGCGGTTATGTGTATCAGCAGACGACCGATGACAAGCTGGCCGGCGCGACGGTCGCCAATGCCCGGGGCCGGGCGATGGCAATCGGGCCGGCGGTCAAGTACCAGAGCCCCTCGGGTTTTTTCGTGACGGCCAAGCTCCAGCAGGACTTCGCGGTGCGAAATCGGCCCGAAGGCGCCGCGTTGAAGGTCAAAATGATCCTGCCGTTCTAAGGCAAGAAACCTCGCAAGGAGACAAAACCATGTCATTCGATTTCAACCGCCAGCCCGCCGATGTCACCACGGTGGTGGCCGCCATCGGCCGCTTGCAGCGGCGCGACTTTCTGCGCTTCGCCGCTGCGGGCGCAGCCGGCACCGGCTTGGCGGGGGTGGCCCATGCGGCCCTTCCCGCCGGCGTGAAGTTCATGAGCGAGTCCGAGGCCGCGGTATTCACGCGGCTGGCGCAAGTGGTGCTGCCGGTGGCCGGTAGCAAGCTCGTGCCCTGGACCCCCGACGGGCTGCTGCAGACCCTGGATGCCGCGCTGCTGGCCGGCATGGAGTCGCACATCCTGGCCGGCCTCAAGGGCGGCGTGAAGTATTTCGACGAAGGGCCGATGGCCACCTACAAGAAGCGCTTTGTGGCGCTTTCCGATGCCGAGGCCACGCAGTTCTGCGATGCCTGGGGCGATTCGGCCGAGCCGCCCCAGCGCGGCCTGGCGATGGGGCTGAAGAAGCTGGTGCAGCTGTCGTACTGGGCCAACCCGGCGAGCTGGGCGCCTCTTGGCTACGACGGACCCATGACGCAGCGGCTGGGCATCAAACGCCTGGGCAACGCACCGCTGCCCACCCGCTGAACGTCGTCAAATAGGAGATAAGACATGGCAAAGAACATCAACGTGAAAGTCGCCAAGCAAGGCCTGAAGGTGACGCAGGCCAGCGACATTGCGCAGGACAAACTGCACCTGAAGGCCGACGCGGTAATCGTCGGCTCCGGCGCGGGCGGGGCCATTGCCGCGTTCGAGCTGGCCCGCGCGGGCAAGAAGGTGATCGTGCTGGAAGCGGGCCCCTACATTCCTTCGGAGAAGTTCTCCGAGATGCTGGCTGTGGCCATGGGCACGCTCTACCAGGACCATGGCGGGCAGTCCAACATGAACGGCGACATCGCGATTCTGCAAGGTGCCTGCGTCGGCGGCTCCACCGTCGTCAATGCCGCACTGTGCTTTCGCACGCCCGACTACTACCTGAAGCTGTGGGGCAAGCAGTTCGGCCTGACCAACCTCAACATGGCGGCGATGACGCCGTATTTCGAGAAGGTCGAACGCAACCTGCACATCAAGACCGTCGGCTCGAGCGAGACCAGCCCCGGCGCCCTGCTCATCGGCCCGGGCATGAAGAAACTCGGTTTCCCCGAAGGCAAGGCCCGGCGCAACATCAAGGACTGCGCCCTCACGGGCTCGTGCTTCAGCGGCTGCGCCTCCGACCGCAAGCAGTCCATGCTGGTGACTTACCTGCCCTGGGCCGTGGCGCATGGCGCGACGATCTATGCCGACACCCGCGTCACCCAGGTACTCGCCGACGGCAACAAGGCCAGCGGCGTGCTGGCCGAAGTCATCGATCCGGCCACCGGCAAGAAGAAGGCCGATGTGCGCATCGACGCGCCCATCGTCGTGCTGGCTGCGGGACCGATCCAGACGCCGCTGCTGCTGCAAAAGAGCAAGCTGGCCAACAGCAGCGGGCAGGTCGGCAAGAATTTTGCCTGCCACCCCACGCTTTCGGTAACGGCGGAGTTCCCGTATGAAGTCAACGATTTCCACGGCGCGACCCACTCGCTGTACATGGACAAGCACACCTTGCCCGACAAGGGCGGCTACCTGCTGCTCAACGCGATCCAGGAGCCGGTGGAGGCCAGCTTCCAGGCCGAGCCGGGCACCGGCAAGCCCTATGTCGCCTACATGAGTGGCTACAAGAACACGATCCGCCTGATCAGCCTGATCCACGACAAGAACGTGGGCGAGGTGCGCTGGGAGAACGGCCAGAAGCAGATCCACTACACGGTGGACAACGAGGACTTCGAGGCCATGAA
>DATILF010000177.1:0-3876 GCA_035476755.1 Ramlibacter sp. | reverse complement strand
CCCTGCAACGGTCTGGCGCCGCATCGCAGCCACGCACCGAAATCAGTCGGCCAGGCCTTCCGGAAAGCCTCCCGCTTCGGCGAGACGGCGAAGCGGCTCCGTTGGGGGCAGGCGGTTACGCCCTCTGGTTGCTTGTCGTGCTCGCCGGCGTGGCCGTGCTCTGGGCGTTGCGATCCCGGGGTGGCGCGATGCCCGGTTGGCTGCGCGGACGCATGGGCGCGCAGGCCTGCGACCTGGCGGTGGTGTCCAGTCGTGTGCTGGGGCCGAATGCCAGCGTGCAGGTGATCCGTTGGAACGGCAAGGAGCTGCTGCTGGGGTGCACGTCCCAGTCCATTTCTGTCCTCGATTCGAAGCCGGCGGCTGGGGTGGCTGGACCGGTCGTGGCGAGCGGCACGGCGATCGAGACGCCCGATGCAGGAGGGCCGCGATGAGTCGGGTCACGTTCGCCGTGCGCCTGGCCGCTGTCGCATGGATGGCGCTCCTGGGGTGCTTTCCGCTGGTGAGCATGGCCCAGGAGGACGAGTCCTCCACCCCATTGCCACTGCAGGTTGCATCGCCCGCCGCTGCTGCCATGCCGATCCAATCGGCTGCGCCTGCCCAGCCACTCGCCCGCGGCAAGCCGGCCGCCGGCAGCCAGAAGGCGGGTAGCGTGCCCGCCGAAACCGCCCAGGCGGTTCGCGTCGTCATTGGCTTGACGGTGCTGGCGATCTTGCCGGCTTTGCTGGTCTGCCTGACCTCGTTCATGCGCACGATCATCGTCCTGTCCATGTTGCGGCACGCCATCGGCATGCCGGAGACGCCGCCCAACATCGTGCTGATCGGCCTGGCGCTGTTCATGACCCTCTTCACCATGTCGCCCGTGCTGCAGAACCTGAATGAACAAGCGGTGAGGCCATTCATGAACGGCCAGATGGGCATGGAGACGGCCTACCAGAAGGGCAGCGCGCCGCTGCGGGATTTCATGGTGCGCCAGACGCGCGAGCAGGACCTGTCGCTGATGGTGGAGCTGTCCAAGGCGAAGCGGCCCGAATCGCTCAATGACATCAGCAATGTCCAGCTGATCCCGGCCTTCATGTTGTCCGAATTGCGCGCAGCGTTTCAGATCGGCTTCGTCATCTTCCTGCCCTTCCTGCTGATCGATCTCATCGTCTCTAGCGTGTTGATGGCGCTGGGCATGATGATGATGCCGCCCACCACGGTGGCTCTTCCGCTCAAGATCCTCATGTTCATTCTGGTGGACGGCTGGAGCCTGGTGCTCAAGGCGCTGGTGGGTTCCTTCCACTGATGGTGATGGCGGGCCCCGATGTCACGTTGGACGCGCTGAAGCTGCCGGTGGAGCCGGGCGCGGACGAGGCATCGCTGTGGGAGCGCTGGCGCAAGAATGCGGACGACCAGGCTCGTGCGCTGCTGCTGGAGATGCATCTGCCTTACGCACGGGTGGTGGCCGCGTCGTACTATCGTAAGCGCTTTCATGACGAAATCGAGTTCGATGACTACCTTCAACTCGCCTCGCTGGGCCTGATCGAAGCATTGGGCCGTTTCGATCCCTCGGGCGGCGCGCAGTTCAGGACGTTCGCGGCCCGGCGGATGCACGGCTCGATCCTGGATGGGCTGGCGCACCTGACGGAAAAGCAGCAGCAGATCGCCGCGCGTCAGCGGATGGAAGTGCAAAGGCAGGAGGCGGTGAGGGATGCCGCGCTCGAGCTGGCTTCGGCGGCGCACGCGGGCAAGACGGGCCGTCCGCAGGACCAGCTGCTTCACTATGTGGCCGAGGCCGGCCTCGCGTTTGCGCTGGCCTGGATCCTGGATGGCACCGGGATGGTGAGAGCCGTGGAAGGCGCGGAGTCGCTGCCGTTCTACCGCAGCAACGAACTGCGTGAGCTGCGCCAGCGCATCATCGATCTCGTGAACGGCCTGCCCGCCCAGGAAAAGCGGGTGATCCAGGGCCATTATTTCCATGAACACACTTTCGAGGACGTTGCCGGCATGCTGGGCGTCAGCAGGAGCCGGGTGTCCCAACTGCACAGGCTGGCCCTGGGCCGGCTTCGTGAGACCCTGCGATCCGGACCTTCCTGCGATATTTCGATGTGAGAGACCATGAATTCAACCGCCACCCCTTCCACGGCCCGCCTTGCGCGTCTGGCCCTGCTGATCGATCAGGACCCCGGCAATCCCTTGCTTCTGGCGGATGCGAGCCAGGAGGCGATGGCGGCTGGCGACTATGAGAGTGCCGAGCGCTACCTGCAAGCGGGGCTTCGCTGTGACGGTGCCAATGCGGCATGGCGGTTTCGCCTTGCAAGCTTGAAGATCGCGCAACGCCAGCTGGCCGAGGCCAAGGGACTGCTTTCGGTGCTCCAGGCTGAAAACCCGGCCAACCCATCGATTGCCCACAACCTGGCCTACATCGAGTTGCTGGCGTCGAACTACTCCGTGGCCGCTGCGCTTCTCGATCCCTGGATTCACGGCCAGGTTCCCTCCGGCCCCGACACGGCGGCCATCCAGAGCCTGTGGCTGCGCGCCATGCACCATGCCGACTGCCTCGATGAAGCATGGGCCTGGGTCGAAGTGCGCATGCGCCGAGGCGAGCTGTCGCCATCTGCCGCCGGGGTGGCGAGTCTGATCGCGCTGGACCGCTCGGCATTGGACGATGCGGACCGCCTCTCGTCTTCGGCCTTGCACAACGACTCGTCCAATGTCGAGGCGCTGGTGGTGAGGGGCAGCCTGTGCATGGCAAAGGGGGACACGGCTCCGGCCGCCGAAGCTTTGCGCAAGGCCATCGAGAAGGCGCCCCACCAAGCCCGGGCCTGGTCCACGCTCGGTTTTGTGGCCTTGCTGGAGATGAACCCCGCACAGGCCCGCACCCATCTGGAAAAATCGCTCAGCCTGTCGCCCGGCGATCCGGGCACGTTGCAGGCGCTGGGCTGGGCCTGCGTGCTGCTCGAGGATCTCGATGCCGCCGCGCGTGCCTTCGAGGAGGCAGTGAAAGAGGCCCCCGACTGGGGCGAGGCGCAGGGTGGGCTGGCGGTCGTTCAGGCGCTTCGCGGCCATTCGACCGAAGCCGGTGCCCGCGCTCAAGAGGCACGCCGTCTGCACCGGGGCAGTGTTTCGGCGCGGTACGCAGAGGCCATCCTGTCGGGCTCGCCCAAGGGCCTGAAGGGCATTCAGCGACTGGCCAATCAGATACTGCGCAATATCGGTGCGCGCCAGCCGGGCGCCGCTGCCCGCAAAGACGCGGACGGCTAACCCTGCGACGGCTGCAGCAGCAAGTCCGCGGCTTGCTGCGTCGCCGCGGCCAATTCCGGATGGCTCGCCAGCTGTCGCTGGACATGGTCCACCATTTGCACGAACTGCGGGTCGGCCATGAGTTGCGGGCCGAGCTCGGCCAGGAACACGGACTCCAGGAACACGCGAATCGCCTTCTGCCGCTTCTGTGGATCGTCCGGCTGGATGTCACGGATTCGCTCCGCAGCCAGTGAAGCAAAGTCCGCGTTCTTGTCCTTGGGCGGTGCGCCCAAGGCCGCGGACTTCGCGCCGCCTGCACGGGCAGCTTGTGACTTCTGCCGCAGCGATGCGATTTGCACGCGCATGATCGCGGCAAGCTGGTCGGCGGGGTTGAGTCGTGTCATGGCATGGGCATCATATAGTTCCGGCGTGCTTGGTTGGGATGTTGCCGCCGAGCAAACGCCTCGTCTATCGCAACAGAGCGATCGTGTTCAGTACCACGATATGTAGGCTTCGACCTACAACCCAGCCGGCGCGCGTCTGACAGACGCCTGTCAGCTGGGCCGTAGCATTTCTGACCATGACCGATGCATCCAAGCCTGTATCCGCTCTCTCCGGCCAGAGCTTTCGCGACCCCGATGGCCAACGCTGGTG
>DATILF010000176.1:0-11003 GCA_035476755.1 Ramlibacter sp. | reverse complement strand
CTCGAAAGGCATGAAGATCGAATGCACATAGAAGTTGGGGTAGGCCTGGCGCGGCGCCACGTAGATGTTGAAGCCGAAGGCCTGCAACATCTGCAACAGGTACAAGCCCTGCGCCCGCACCACCGGATCTTTCGATATCTCAGCCTGCAGCACCAGCGCGCGCGCTTCCCCGATGTTGCGCTGGCATTCCTGCCAGGAATCCGTGATCATGAGGCTGGCCTCTGTGTTCAAAGCGCGGTGTAGCCGCCGCCGTCGACCGGGATGACCTGCCCGGTCACGAATTGCATCTGGTCGCTGCACAGGGCGACGATGGCGCCGCCGATGTCGATGCGTGTGTCGCCGAGTCGGCGCAGCGGAATGTTGCCGAGGATCTGTTCGCGGACCTGGGGGTATTTCTCGAAGTAAGCCTTGGAGGTATCGGTCTCCGAGGCCGGCGCGATGCCGTTGACCACGATGCCGTGCGGCCCCCATTCGCGCGCCAGGCCCTTGACCATGCCGCGCTGTGCGCTCTTCACGGCCACGTACACCGGGTTCATCGCGCCGCCGTGCAGCGCCTGCGACGAGCTGAGGATGATGAAGCGACCATGGCCGCCGCGCTTGAGGTGCTCGAACGACGCCTGGGCGAGGTAGAACGCGGCGTCGAGCGCCGTGGCGTACTGCTCGTCCCAGCGCGCATCGTCGATCTCCTCCAGCTTGATGGGCGTGCCAGACTGGCCGCTCGATGCGTTGTGCACCACGATGTCGAGGCCGCCAAAGGTTTCCACGGCGGCGGCCACGGCGCGGTCGATGTCGGCGCGCAGGCCCACGTCGGCCTGCACGCTGATGGCGCTGCCGCCTTCGCTGCGCACCAAGGCCAGGGTTTCATCACCGGTGACCGCCCGCCGCGCGGCAATCACCACGTTGGCCCCCGCCTCGGCCAGGGCCAGGGCCAGCCCGCGGCCAATGCCGCCACCGGCGCCGGTCACGATGGCGGTACGGCCGCTCAAGGATGTGTTCTTGCTCATGGTCATCTCCTTCAAGGCACCATCCACTCGCCGCCATCCAGCAGCAAGGTGGCACCGGTCATCACCCGCCCGGCCGGGCTGCCGAGGAACTCGACCACCGGAACGATCTCGCGCGCCAGGTCCAGCGTGCGGCCGAAAGCCACGGGCACCGAATCGCCCTTGAACGGCAGCTTCACGTCAGCGAAGCGCTCGCTCAGGCCTTTGGCCGCGGCCGCGATCCAGTTGACGGTGATTCCACTCTTTCCCCATTGCCGCGCGGTGGACTTGACGAGCCCGCGCTGACCTTCGATGGCCGTGGACAGCGGGATCAGTTGCGCGGCGCCCGCCAGGGAGAACGAGCCGCCGATCACCACGACCGAGCCGCCGCCTGACGCCGCCGTGAACTGGCCGTGCGCGGCCTGCAGCACGTACAAGGTGGCCTTCATCGTCTGTCCGCACACCGCGCGCCACTGCGCATCGGAGGTGGCGACGATGTCCTGCGGTTGCACGCCCGCCTCGGGCATGACGCTCAGCACCACTTGCTGCGGCGGGCCCAGGGCCTCCTGCGCCGCCGCAAAGGCCGCCGCGACCGCTGCGCGGCTGTCGAAGCGGGCCGGGACGCTGACAACGCCAGCCGGCAATGCAACGGCGGGCGCTCCATCCACGTCATTGATCCAGGCGACCCGGGCGCCTCCCGAGGCCAGCGCCGCCGCCACCGGCGAGCCGATGTCGACGCCCGACCCCACCACATAGATCACCCTGGCCGTGGTGCCGGCGCTGTCGTTTGCAACCATGCTTGCTCCTTGTCTTGTGTCGTTCATTCACCTCTCCAACTGCACATGGCACTCGCGGATGTAGTCACCGAGTACCGCGTCCACCCGTGCGTTGTCCAGCCCGTAGTCGGCCAGCGAATAGCTGTGGCGATGGCCACTTGCGTGCGCGCTGACATCGCGCGCCAGCCAGGCCTTCATCGCCGCCTCGCGCTCCGCCGCCAGCGGCAGGTCGAAATGTGCATAGATGCGCCGCACCATGCCCATCGGATCGGCCTGCACGTCCAGGTAGTGGGCGTCGAGGAAGCGGTCCTTGAACTCGGGCTTGGCGCGGATCGCGGCGATGTTGCGCATGCCGCGGGCCTGCGCCTCCAGCATGCCGAAATCCCCTTTCAGCTCGACCTCCGAAAACGTCTTGCGCAACGCGACGAAGTTGCTGGCCAGCGAAGCGATGATCTTGGCCGGATCACGATGGCACTGGATCAGGCAGGCGTCCGGGTAGACGCTGAGCAGCTCGCTCAGCCAGAGGTTGTGGGCCGGGGACTTGAGCACCCAGCGGTCGCGCCGATAGCGGTGCTGCAGGTGCTGCAGCATCTGGCGGTGCTCGCGGTAGATGGCACGAAAGTCGATCTTCATCAGCTGCGCCGTGTAGCTCGGCACGTTCCAGAACGCCATGAAGTTCACCGACTGAAGCGACAGCTCCCACATGAAGTTGCACTCTTCCGGGCGCTCCGCGCCGAAGGGGTGGATGCCCTGCAGCTCGCGCTCCATGAAGCCTTGGGTGCGCAGCGCCGCGTCGCACTGGGCGATGCGCGGGTCGCCAGCGTAGCTGCCGGGCTCCGGCGGCGGTGAGGGAAACATGATTTCCCAGGTCTGGGGCGACCGGTTGCCCGGGTCCTGCGACAGCAGGTTGTGCAGAAAGGTGGTGCCCGCGCGCGGCAGCCCGATGACGAAGATCGGCTTGACGATCTTCTCATCGGCGATGCCCGGAAAGCGCTTGCGGTCCTCCACGAGCTTGAGGCGGCTGCACATCACGTCCAGCAGGCGCGCCCGGGCGGCCAGCACCCCGCGCTCGTGCAGCGCGGCTTCCTGGTTGAGTGCATCGACCAGCAGGGCGAGCACCTGCGGCAGCGGGTCGCTGCCCCAGTCCGACAGACCGGTAGTTTGCTGGGCTTCGCGCAGCAGCGCGGACGCATCGAGGAACGTCTTCATAGTCAGGTCCATGGCTAACTGCCGGTGAATTTCGGCTTTCGCCGTTCGGCGAAGGCCAGCTTGCCTTCGCGATGATCGCTGGACAGCCACAGCATCGGCTGCAGGTCGATCTCGGCCTGGATCATGGCTTCCAGGCCGCGCGCGAAGACGCCCTTCACGGCCTCATAGGCCATCGGCGGGCCGTCGGCATAACGCTCGGCCAACGCCAACGCAGCGGCCAAGGCGCCACCGGTGTCGGTGAGCTCGTCGACCAGGCCGAGACGTTCCGCCCGCTCGGCGTCGATCACTTCAGCCAGCGCGATGAGTTGACGCGCCCGCGTCATGCCGACGCGGTTGGGCAGCGAGAACATCAGCCCCATGTCGGGCAGGAAGCCCACCCGCGTGAAGGCGCAGCAAAACTTGGCCGAGCGCGCGGCCACCACGTGGTCACAGGCACAACTGAGGGCCAGCCCGGCGCCGTAGGCGTTGCCTTCTATCGCGCCAATGATGGGCTTGGCGCCATTGATCATCTCGCGCATCAGCACCGCGCCGCCGCGCTTGAGGCGCACCCGGCATTCGTGCACCGTGGTTTCCTGGAACCCCGACAGGTCGGCGCCGGCCGAGAAGTTGGGCCCGCTGCCGGTGAGCACGATGGCCCGGCATTCCGGGTCGGCATTCAGCTGCGACAGCAACGTGCTCAGGCGATCACGCATCGCCTGCGAGAACGCGTTCATCTTCTCCGGGTTATGGAGGGTCAGGATGACGATGCGGCCCCGGCGTTCAAGCTGTACGAGTTCGGTCATGGGGTATTTCCTTTCAGGGAGCCCTCACCCCTACCCTCTCCCAGAGGGAGAGGGAGCAAATCCGAATGCAATGTCCGCTCATGCGGCTCGCTCGAACACTGCCGCCAGCCCTTGCCCGCCACCAATGCACATGGTTTCCAGCGCGTAACGGCCCTGTCGCCGCTTCAGCTCGTGCAGCATGGACGCGAGAAGGCGCACGCCCGTCGCGCCGATCGGGTGCCCCAGCGAGATGCCGCCGCCGTTGACGTTGAGGCGATCGGGGTCATTCCAGTTCCAGCCCTTGAGCACCGCCAGCGCCTGCGCCGCGAAAGCTTCATTGAGTTCAACCAGGTCCATCTGGTCGAAGCCGAGACCGGTGCGCGCGAACAGCTTCTTCACCGCCGGCACCGGGCCGATGCCCATGCGCGCCGGGTCACAACCGGCCGCGGCCCAGCCGGTGATGAAGGCGATGGGCTCCAACTTGAGTTCGGCCAGTTTGTCCTCGGCCACCACCAGGCAGGCCGCGGCGGCATCGTTCTGCTGGCTGGCGTTGCCGGCCGTCACGGTGCCGCCCTTGATCACCGGTTTGAGCTTGGCCAGCGACTCCATGGTGGTTTCGGAGCGAATCCCTTCGTCACGCGCGAACATCAGCGGCTCGCCCTTCTTTTGCGGCACGGCCACGCTCACCAGTTCGTCGGCGAACTTGCCGGCCTGCCATGCCGCCGTCGCGCGCTGATGGCTGCGCATGGCGAAAGCGTCGGACTCTTCGCGCGTGATGGCGTAGTCCTTGGCCAGGTTTTCGGCCGTTTCGGGCATGCCGGAGATGTAGCCGAAGCGCGCCTCGGGCTGCGACCGCTCGCGGCCGCGCTGCAGCCGGTCATGCATAGTGACAGAACCGGCGCGCGAGCCCCAGCGCATGTCGGTGGAGTAGTACTCGATGTTGCTCATGCTCTCGACCCCGGCGGCCACCACCACGTCGGCGGCGCCGGTTTGCACCTGCATGGCCGCGTCGATGATCGCCTGCAGGCCCGAGCCGCAGCGCCGGTCCAGCGTCATGCCGGAGACTTCGATCGGCAGGCCCGCCTCCAGCGCGGCGTAGCGGCCCAGGCACGGCGCCTCGCTGTTGGAATAGGACTGCGCCATAACCACCTCGTCGATGCGCGCCGGGTCGATGCCGCTGCGCTGGATCAGGGCTTTGAGGATGGTGGCGGCCAACTGGTCGGCGGGCAAAGCCTTGAGGCTGCCCCCAAAGGCACCCACGGCGGTGCGTAGCGGCGAAACAATAGCGGCTCTTCTCATGGACGTTCTCTTTCCCAAATGGGTGTCAGGCGTACCGGCAGCGCCGTCAGGCGCGGCATGGCGTTGATGGATTGCAGATCGCCGCGGGTGGTGGTCAGGCGGTTGACGTTGACGCCGGCGCAGTGCGGATCATCGGCATCGGCCGCGTCATCCGGCAAACCGCCCCAGCCGTGGCTGATGGCGATGACCCCGGGGCGCAGGGTGTCGTCGGATTCGGTGATCGCTTCGATGCGCCCGTGCGCGGACTCGATCGCGATGCGCCCGCCGCTGGACATGCCCAGCGCCGCCAGATCCTGCGGGTGCAGCCAGGCCGGGTTGTGTGGCAGACGTTTGCGGACGGCGTCGAGCTGGCGGTACATGGTGTTCTGCACGTCACGCACGCGCCGCACCGCCAACAGGTGCGTGAATCCGCGTTGGCGGATCTCGCCTTGAATCGCGGGCTCGCGCGCGACGGCGCCCAGTTCGCTCAGCACGTCGTGCGGCGCCACCTGGAAACGGGCACCGCTGGCGGGGTCACCGGGCTGCACCGTCACCGGCGGCACATCGAACACCTTGCCCTGAGGATGCGCGCGGATCTCGTCATAGGGCACGCTGGCATGGCGCGCCAGAATGGCCAGCAGCTCTTCCTGGGTCGGCGCCTTGTGCATGTCCAGGGCCACCCCGTCGAACATAACGGTTTGGCCCAGCCGCTGGGCCAGCGCCCAGAAGACGAACCAGTCGTCCACCACCTCGGCCCCCGCCGGCGGCTCGGCCACTTTCTGGGCGTACTGCGCGTAGGGCACGTGCAGCACATACGACTCGTAGTCGCGCGTGCCCAGGTCGGCATGCTCGAACATCATCGTGGGCGGAATGACGAAGTGCGACAAGCGAGCCGTCGCCGTCATGAACGGGTCGATGGTCACCAGCAGGTCGAGCTCACGCAGCGATTCGACAAAGCGCTGCTGGTCGGGCATGGAGGCGGCGGGATTCCCGCCATCGACGAACAGCGCGCGCACCTGCCCCGCCCCGGGGGTGGCGATCTCGTCGGCCAGCACGCCGCTCATCTTCTGGCCGAACAGCATGCCCCAGCCGCCCACGCGGCTTGTCCAGCCCTGCTCCCACGAACGCGCCGGCGCAATCACCTGCGCATGGCGCGGATAAGGCGGCGCGAGAACGCCGGGGTTGGGCACGGGGTCGCCGGCGCGCGCGTAGCGGCCGCACACCACGTTCAGGCACTCCACCAAATGCTCCACCAGGTTGGAATGCGGGCCCATGTTGGCGCCGGTGCCCGAGGCGGCGCTGCCGCGCTTGCGCCGGCCGTTCTCGGGTTGGGCAAACGCGGCCGCGGCCTCATGCAGCGCCTGTGCGCTGACGCCGGTGCGCTGGGCCACGGCCTGCGCATCGAAGGGCGCCAGTGCTGCGCGCAGATCGTCCAGCCCGTGCACATGGGCCGCGCAGAACGGGGCGTCATGCCAGCCTTCGTCCAGGATGATGCGCAGCAACCCGGCCAGCAGCGCCGCGTCCTCGCCCGGCCAGGGCTGCAGGAACACGTCGGCATGGCGCGCCGTTTCCGTGCGCCGCGGGTCGATGACGATGAAGCGGGTGCCGCGCTCGATGGCATCGCGCATCTGCTGCACGGGGTGCTGCGACGGAAAATTGAAAGTGGACAGCGACACCAGCGGATTGGTGCCGACAAACATCAACACGTCGGCCGACAGGAAGGGGTCGCGGCCCGCCGCCCAGCCGCCCAGGCGCTCGAACGTCACCCACTTGGCCGACTGGTCGATCGTCATCGTCGAGAAGAACGAGTTCGACCCCAGCGCTGCCAGCCAGGCCGGCAGCATGGTATTGGCCGTCTGGTTGCTGTAGTTCATCGTGCCGCGAAAGCCGGCGACCGCGTCGGGGCCGTGCGCATCGATCAGCCCGCGCAGGCACTCGGCAATTTCGTCCAGCGCCTCGTCCAGCGGCACGCGCACGAAGCGGCCATCGGGCAGGCGCTTCAGAGGGTGCAACAACCGGTCGGGGCTGGCATGCGCCGCCGGCAATTGCAGGCCCTTGATGCAGGCGTAGCCGCGCGTCAGCGGATTGGCCTTGTCGCCGCGGGCCGAGACAATGCGCCCGGCGCTGTCTTTGGTCAGCCGCAGCGAGCACATGCCGGCGCAGATGCGGCAACTGGTGATGGCCTCTTCGCGATCTTCAGTCACCGTGGCGGCGCTCATGGACGGCAACTTGTCAGCCCGCAACCGCCGCGGCCGCGGCCACGGGGCGGCGGCGCGGCAGCCTCCAGGCGGTGAACCAGCAGGCCGCGCAGGCACCGATGATGGCCAGCATCGTCAACAGGTAGGCGCCGCCACTCGGAAACACCGCCGCCGGCTGGGCGTCGCTGCGCACCAGCTGTGTGGCCAGCAGCACGCTCGCGACCTGGGTGCCGATGGCCGTGCCCAGCGTGCGAACCACTTGTGACAGACCCACGAACTCGCTGGTGCGTTCGGCCGGTACCACCTCGACCAGCAGGTTGGGCACAGCCGACATCATCATGGCGCCGCCCAGGGAGGTGACCATGGCCCACAGCACCAGCGTCCACACGGCGTGGTGCCACAACGCAAGACCGCACCAGCCGAACAGGATCAGGAAGGCACCCAGCGTTGCCGCGCTGCGTGCGCCACTGCGGGCCGCCAGGTGGCCGCCCCAGG
This sequence comes from Ramlibacter sp., assembly GCA_035476755.1. Lineage (GTDB taxonomy): Bacteria > Pseudomonadota > Gammaproteobacteria > Burkholderiales > Burkholderiaceae_C > Ramlibacter. The sequence continues at coordinate 3,306 of DATILF010000176.1, read as the reverse complement.
GCGCGCCGAACAGGCCCATGAAATTGGACGGCAACTTGACCAGGCCGGCGACCGTGGCGCTCAATCCCAGACCCACGCCGGTCCACAGCGGTTGCTGCGCGAGGGACATGAGGACCAGCATCAGCTGCGAGGCGCCCAGGCCGAAGAGGAACATCAGGGCCATCGGCAAACCGACGTCGCGCTGCATGATGCGGCGCACATCGATCATCGGCGCCGGATGCCGCCATTCGCGGCGCGCCCAGACGAGCAGCAGCAGCACACCGACGCCCAAGGCGGCCAACGTGGTGGTGTTGGTCAGCCCATGGGCCTTCAGCCGCGACAACGCCCACAGCAGCAAGGCAACGGCCGGTGCGTACAGAACGCCACCGAGCCAGTCGAGTTGTTCGGTGATGGCCTGCCGGGCCGATGCCGGCACCAGGGTCGCGACCAGCGCGATCGCCACCAGACCGTGCGCGGCACCGAACCAGAACATCGTGCGCCAGCCCGCGTTGTCCACGAGAAAGCCGCCCAGCAGCAAGCCGCCACCGGCGCTGAAGGTGGCCATGGCGGCCAGCCAGCCGATGGCCACCGGCACGCGACCCGGCGGAAGGTGTTCGCGCACGATGCCGATGGCCAGCGGCAGCAAGGCCGCCGACATCCCTTGCAGCGCGCGGCCGGCGATCAGGCCGGGCAGTTCCGTGGACAAGGCGCTGATCAGCGAGCCCACCGTCGAGCAAGCCAGCATCGCCAGCACCATGCGCCGCCGCCCGAACAGGTCCCCCAGCCGTGAAGACAGTCCCGCCGACACTGATCCCACGAGGAGGTAGGCGGTGATGAGCCAGCCCGCGCCCACCGGGTCGGCGAACTCGCGCGCGATGGTCGGCAAGGCCGCGTAGATCATGCTGACCTCGAAGGAGGTGATGATCTCGGCGATGATCAGCACGACGAGGATGGTGAGGCCGCGGGGGTGGCCGCTGGATTTTTCGGCAGGGGTCATGCTTCTCATGGGGGGCAGCTCGATTTTGTTACTCGCGGGTCAATGCGCACCCGGCTGCGCCAGGGTGGCCGTGCCCGTGTTCGTCACAGGTTCAGGAGCAAGAGCTTTCCGCTTGGGCAGCGCCAGCACCACCAGGATCGACAAGGCAGCGCACACGCTGATGGCCCCCATCGCCAGCAGGTAGGCCGACTCGCTGGGGTATTTCGCGGCGCCGCCGGCGGGATCGCGCACGACCGAACTGGCGAGCAGCACGCTCACAACCTGCGTGCCGATCGCGGTGCCCACCGTTCGCAGCACGTGCGACATGCCGTTGAGTTCACTGGTGCGCTCGGCCGGCGCCACTTCGACCAGCAGGTTGGGAATGGCGGCATAGAGGATGGCGCCGCCGACGGTGGCGACGAACGACAAGGCAACCAACTGCCAGACCGCGGCATGCCAGGCCATCATCGCGATCCAGCTGGCGCAGATGATGACGGCGCCGACCAGCGCGGCGCGCCGCGCGCCGTGCCGCGCCGCGAGGTGGCCGCTCCAGGGCGCGCCGAACAGTCCCGCCACACTGGCCGGAATCTTGATCATCGCCGCCAGCGTGGCCGTGAGGCCCAGGCCAACGCCGGTCCACACCGGCTGCTGCCCGATCATCAGCACCACCAGCATGAGCTGCGCGGTGCCCAGGCCGAACAACGCCATGATCAGCATGGTCAGGCCGATCTGGCGCTGCGTGAACTGGCGCACGTCCAGCATGGGAGCGGGATGCTTCCATTCGCGGCGCGCCCAGATCACCAGCATCGCCACCCCGCCGACCGCCAGCGCTAACGTGATGGGGTCACCCCAGCCCGAGCCCTTGAGCCGTGTGATGGCCAACAACACGGCGGCAATGGCCGGCGCGAACAGCACGCCGCCCAGCACGTCCAGCGGCCCGCTGCGGGCCTGCGAACGCGAAGGCGGCAGCAGGAACATGACGCACAAGAATGACAGCGCGGCGTGGCCGGCCCCGATCCAGAACGTCATGCGCCAGCCGGCGTTGTCGGCCAGCCAGCCGCCGAAGAGAATGCCGACACCGGCACTGAAGCTGGCGATGGCCGCCAGCCAACCAATGGCCACCGGCACGCGCGGGGCGGGAAAGTACTCGCGCACGAGCCCGATGCACAGGGGCAGCAAGGCCGCCGCCACGCCCTGCAGGGCGCGGCCGAAGATCAAGCCGGGCAGGCCGGTGGACAGTGCGCTGACCAGCGATCCGGTCAACGCGAAAGCCAGCATCACCATGACTACGCGGCGCCGGCCGTACAGGTCGCCCAGCCGGGAGCACAGCGCCGCCGCCGCGGCCCCGACCAGCAGAAAGGCCGTGATCAGCCAGCCCACCCCCACCGGATCGCCGAACTCGCGCACCAGGGTGGCCAGGATGCCGTACATCATCCCCACCTCGAAGGCGCTGTTGATCTCGGTGATCAGCAGCACGAACAGGATCAGCTGAAGCCGCCGCGGACTGAAGACGGGCGTGTTCGTCATGGCGTTGGGCATGGGTTTGTCTCCGGTGATGTGGGGGCCCCGGTGCTGGGCGCGGCGTCGCGCATCGCGGCGCTGGCGAGCTGGTCATGCAGCCGCTTGGCGGCCGCCAGACCACCATCGAAGTTCTGGGCACGGACCGCAAACTCGACGGAATCCACGCAGCAGTGCATGACGGCAGTGGCGTTCGGCATTCCCCGCAGGCGTTCGCGCCAGACGGCCACCCCGGCAAGGCTGTCCGCACCCGCGAGGGAGCGATGGCGCAGCAGTACGGTGGCCGGTGCAACGGCGGCGTCGAGCTCATTGGCGAACGACAGCGCAGCCGTCACCACGTCGCCGTCGCACACCCGGTTGAATAGCGCGGTGCCCTCCAACGTGCCGGCATTCACGTACTCGGCCAGCACGATCATCTGCAGCGCCCGGTCCACGCCGATGGCGCGCGGCATCCGCTGCGATCCGCTGGGCGGGATGACCCCATGCTTGATTTCCGGCAGGGCCAGCCGGGCATCGCGTTGCGCCACACGGTAGTGGCATGCCAGCGCCAGTTCCAGCCCGCCACCCACAGCAAAACCGTGCACGGCGGCGATCACCGGCTTGCGGCAAGCCTCGATGCGTGCCAGCAAATGATTGGAAATGCCGGGCCAGGCCTGCTGCACGGGTGAACGCAATTCAGATAGCTCGCCCCCGGCGCAAAACCCGCGCCCCGCCCCCGTGAGCACGATGGCCTGCACCGCCTCATCGGCGTCGGCTTGTTCCAGGGCCGTCCACAGCGCGTAGCGCATCGGCTGCGACAGGCTGTTGACGGGCGCGTGGTCGATCGTGAGCAG
>DATILF010000175.1:0-4405 GCA_035476755.1 Ramlibacter sp. | reverse complement strand
AGCCGGCGGCCGCCGCCCTGCCCCAGCGCGCGATGCTCGACCAGGGTGCGCCAGCCGGCGCGGGCGGCGCCCAGGAACACCAGCGCAATGATCGGCTGCAGCAGCAGCACCGAGCGGGGAAACGACGGCATGCGCAGCATGAGAATCGCGGCCGCCGTGAGCACGCCCCCCAGCATGATGCCGGTGGCGAGCTGGCGCAATTCAGGCAGGCCGATATAGCTCCAGACGTGGCGGTACACGCGCATCAGGCTCAGGCCCGCGCCATACCCCACCAGGCTCCACGGACTGGCCAGCAGCGCCAGCCGCTCGAATTCCTCCGGCACGTCGAAGTTGAAACGAAGCCAGAAAGCGGCCCAGCCGGCCAGAAGCACCAGCGCCAGGTCGACCACGATCAGGACCAGTGTATTCCTAGACAGCCGCACGCCGCCCCTCCGCCAGCGCCAGCGCCCGCCGCAGTTGCTCGATCACGCGCGCCTGCTGCTGCCCGGTCAGGTTGGAGCCCGAGGGCAGGCAAATGCCTGCTTCGAACAGCCGCGCCGACACATCGCCCGACGCGTGCGCGAAGTACGGTGCGCCGCGGAACAGCGGCTGCTGGTGCATGGGTTTCCACACGGGGCGCGCCTCGATGGCGTGCCGCTCGAGCGCGCGAAGCACCAGGTCGCGCCGCCGGGCGGCATCCGCGCCGTCCAGCGTGAAGCAGGTCAGCCAGCGCGTGGACCGATAACCCTCGGGTTCGGGCATCCAATGCACCTGCGCCTGGTCGGCCAGGGCTTCGCGGTAGGTGTCGAACACCTGCCTGCGCTGGCTCACACGCTGATCCAGCACGCGCAGCTGGCCGCGGCCGATGCCCGCGAGCACGTTGCTCATGCGGTAGTTGAAGCCCACCTCGACGTGCTCATAGTGCGGCGCCGGCTCGCGGGCCTGCGTCGCGAGCTTGCGCGCGCGCTCCGCGACGGCCGGATCGTTGGCCACCAGCATGCCGCCGCCGGAGGTGGTGATGATCTTGTTGCCGTTGAAGGAGTACACGCCGATAGCGCCGAAGCTGCCGCTCGCGCGCCCCTGGTAGCTGGCGCCCAGGGACTCCGCGGCATCTTCCAGCACCGGCACGCCATAGCGTTCGCACACGGGCAGGATGGCATCCATGTCGGCGCTCTGGCCGTACAGGTTCACCACGATCACGCAGCGCGGCAAGCGTCCCTCGCGCTGGGCCCAGGCCAGGGCCCGCTCCAGTGCTTCCGGGCACAGGTTCCAGGTCTCGGGGTTCGAGTCGATGAACACCGGGCACGCCCCGCAGTACAAGATGGGGTTGCAGCTGCCCACGAAGGTGAGCGAGGAGCAGAACACCGTATCGCCCGGCTGGACGCCGAGCAGCAGCAACGCCAGATGAATGGCCGCCGTGCCGGAACTCACCGCCGCGCCGTGGCCCACGCCCACGTGCGCGGCCAGCTCGCGCTCGAAACCGTCCACGTGGGGGCCCAGCGGCGCGATCCAGTTGGTCTTGAAGGCGTCTTCCACGAACGCCGTCTCTTCCTCGCCCAGATGCGGCGAGGAGAGCCAGATGCGCTGCGTGAGCTCCTTGCGAAGCATCACGTCCACGGCCTTGCCGGACGCATCGATGACGGGCAGGTGGTCGATCTGGTGCTGGTCCAGCAGCGCCATGCCCATGCCGAAGGTCGCATCGGTGTCGATGGTGATGGGCGGCTGCTCGGGCAGGGCCGATACGGGCGCGGTGTCCTTGACGTGGTTGAGGGCCGCACGGCGCAGGTCGCCGTCGGTGACGGTGCGGCGCAGGCGGCCATCGGGGTGCAGCACCAGCAGGATGCCGCGCGCCGTGCTGTTGAGCGTAGCCAACGCTTCGTGCAGTGTGCACTCGGGCGGCACGCACAGGGCCTTGAATTCGTCCGCGGTCATTTCACTCTCCTGGCGGGCACGCCCACATAGGTGCCCGCGTCACGCAGGTCGACGTTGACGACCGCGCCGGCGCCGACGATGACGTCGTCGCCAATGCTCACGCCCGGCAGCACACTGGCGCCACTGCCGATCAGCACGCGCTGGCCGATCTTGACGGCGCCGCCGAGAGCAGCAAGCGGTGCGATATGCGAGAAATCGCCCACGGTCACGTCATGGTCCACCACGGCGCCATGGTTCACGATTACGCAGCGGCCGAGTACGGCGCAAGGTCCCACGATGGCCTGTGCCGCGATGAAGCAGCCTTCCCCGACGCGGGCGGCGCGCGACAGGCTGGCCTGGGGATGCACGACGGTTGCCAGGGAGCCCGTCACCTGGGCGGCTTCCTGCTCGCGGCTGCGCGCGCTGCCGATGGCAATGTGCACGTGCGCGGCGGCAGCCAGCGAAGGCGCCGGGTCGAGCAAGGCGACGCCGGGCAACAACTCGCCCTGGCAGCGCGAGGCGTTGCGATCGGTGGCCGCAACGGCGTCCCACGCGCCCGCCCGCAGCGCGGCATCCGCCACGACGCGGCCGTGGCCCCCGGCACCCAGAATCAACAAGCCCGGCACGGCAGTACGTCCCTCGCGTTCAATAGTTGTTCACCTTTTCCAGGAGTTGCGGGCCAGCCGGCAGCGTGACCAGCCACTGCGCGATGCGTTCGCCCGCGTGTCCGTCACCCCAGGGATTGTCACATGGCCATTTGCCGTGGCGCAGGGCCGACCGCAGGGCCGCCTCCACCGCGGCGACATCGGCCGGAACGTCGGTCACGTTGGCGCTGCGCTCGCGCAGCCGTTGCCGATCGCCGATGTTCACCACCGGCGTGCCGAAGGTCGCCGCCTCGATGATGCCGGCCGATGAATTGCCCGCCAGCACCTCGCAGTGGCTAAGCGCGGCCGCGAAAAGGGGACGTGGCACGTGGCGCAGTCGCCGGGAGCCGGCGGGCAGCGGCATCTCGCCCAGGGCCGCGAGGATCTCCTGCGAGCCCGCATCGGCATTCGGGTCCAGCCAGACCACGGGCAGCCCCACATGGCCAAGTGCCTGGAGCACCGCCCGGGCCTGCGCCCGAGCCTCGCCGGCCTGCTGCACCACCGGATGGAAGACAGACAGGATGAAGGGGCCGGCATCGGCCAGGCCCAAAGCGCGCACACAGGCCTCGCGCTCCATCGAGCCCAGCTCGGCCAGGCCATCCAGGCCGGGCGCACCGGCCAGGAAAATTCGCGACGCGTCCTCACCCATGCGCACCAGCCGTTCGCGCGAGCCCGGCGTCGCCACGAAGTGATAGCTGGCGAGCTTGCTGATCGCATGGCGGACCGGCTCATCGATGGTGCCGGAGCGCTCCCCGCCATGCACATGCACGCAGGGGATGCCGACATGCAACGCCGCAATCGCGCCTGCGAGCATCTCGCCGCGGTCGCCCAGCACCAACAGGAAATCGGGCCGTTCACGCGCCAGCAACTCGGTCATGCCGCGCAGGCACTCGGCGATGCCGACGGCCATGCTGCGGCCGGTGCGGGTTCGCATGTCCAGGGGAATCTCGGCGCAGATGGGCAGGCCACTCGCCCTCACCTCGTCCACGGTGTTGCCATGCTCGGCGCTCAGGTGCATGCCCGTGACAGCGACCGAGAGCTCAAGGCCCGGCGTCACGGCGATGCGCTGCAGCGTGCCGGCCATCAAGCCGAAATCGGCGCGGGTGCCGCTGAGATAAATGACGCGGCGCGAACCCGTCGTGCCCATCACGAGCCCTCGCTCGCGAGCATGTCCCATTGCAGCACGGTGCCCGCGGCAATCGCGTCGCGGGCCACACGGCCAACCACGGAAGCGCGTTCGCGCGGCGCGATGCCCGTCGCCGGCCGGCGGCAGGCCAGCATCTCGTCCACGATCGCCGCGCCGGCGGGGATATCCACGGCTGCGACAACGCTGCGGCGCGCGACCCGTGCCGTGTCCCGCTCGGCCGGCGTCGGCGCCTTGACGCCATCGCCCAGCATGGCACTGACGCGGCGGATGCCCTGCACCATGCGCGTGAACTCTTCAGGCTCCAGCGACGCTGCGTGATCCGGGCCAGGCAGCGTGCGATCGAGCGTCAGGTGCTTCTCGATCACGGTCGCGCCCAGGGCCACGGCGGCCAGCGGGGCCTCGATGCCCAGGCTGTGGTCCGAGTAGCCGACCGACACACCCAGATCGCGCGCCATCGATACCATCGCCCGCAAATTGAGCGCTTCGTCAGGCGCGGGGTACGCGGAGGTGCAATGGAACACCGTCACGCCACCCAGGCCGCCGCGCGCCTGCATGATCCACTGCAGCGCCTCGCGGATTTCTTCCATCGTGGCCATGCCCGTGGACACCAGCAAAGGCAGCCCGGCGGCGGCCGCGCGTTCCACCAGGGCGCGATGCGTGAGTTCACCCGACGACAGCTTGATGCGCGCGACCCCCAGGCCCACCAGCATGTCCAGCGCCTCGA
>DATILF010000174.1:0-10817 GCA_035476755.1 Ramlibacter sp. | reverse complement strand
GTGGCCGAGCCGGCCGAGCAAGGGCGTCAGGTCCTTCAGTCGCGCGGCGATGAGATGGCGCACCTGCCCGCCGCTTTCCTTGTCCCTTTGCCAGGTGCCTTCTACCGCCAGGAGACGCGAACGCAGCAGGTCGTCGCGCTGCTCCTCGCGCAGCGACTTCCACACAATCACGTTCACGGGCCCGGTCTCGTCCTCCAGCGTCACGAAGATGGTGCCGTTCGCCGTCTGGGGCTGCTGCCTCACGGTGACGAGGCCACAGGCGCGCACCCGCCTTCCACTGGGCAGCTCATGAAGCTCGGCCGCGGTGAGCAGCTTCATGCGCGCGAGCCGGGGCCGCAGCAAGGCCAGGGGGTGGCGCCGCAGCGTCAGGCCCAGCGCGGCGTAGTCGAAAACGATTTCCTCGCCTTCGGGCGCGGCGGGCAACGCCAGCATGTCCTCGTTGATCGGCGCGTCTCGCAGCAACTCGGGCACACCGTGCTGCGCCGCGGCGTCCCAGACCTGCTGCCGGCGGTGGCCGGAGAGTGACAGCAAGGCATCGCCCGAAGCCAGGGCCTTGAGGTCTTTCGCGTCGAGCCGCGCGCGCAGGGCTAGGTCTTCCGTGCTCGTGAAAGCGCCTATCGCCCGCGCCTGCACGACGTGCTGCGCCCCGGCCTGGCTCAAGCTGCCGACCATCCGCAGGCCCAGCCTCACGGCCGGACGCGGGAAATTGGAATCTGACCCCAATTTTGAATTGGGGTCAGATTCCAATTCAAGGGTGCAGTCCCAGTCGCTGTGGGAGACATCGGGCGGCAAGACCTGGACGCCGTGGCGTTTGGCGTCCTGCACGAGCTGCGAGGGGGAATAGAAACCCATGGGCTGCGAGTTGAGCATGGCGGCCAGGAAGCACTCGGGTTCGTGGCATTTCAGCCAGCTGCTGTCGTAGGCGAGCAGCGCGAAACTGGCGGCATGGCTTTCGGGGAAGCCGTACTCTCCGAAGCCCAGGATCTGCTTGAAGATGGATTCGGCGAACTCGCGGCGGTAGCCTTTCCTGAGCATGCCTTCCATCAAGCGGTCCTGGAACTGATGGACACCGCCGCGGCGCTTCCAGGCCGCCATGGAACGGCGCAGGCGGTCGGCCTCATCGGCGCTGAAGTCGGCGGCGATCATCGCGATCTGCATCACCTGCTCCTGGAAAATGGGAACGCCCAGCGTGCGCTCCAGGGCGGGCTTGAGCGCATCGCTTTCGTACTGGATCTCCTCCCCCTTGCGCAGGCGCTCCCGGCTCTTGAGGTAGGGATGCACCATGCCGCCCTGGATGGGCCCGGGCCGCACGATGGCGACCTCGATCACCAGGTCGTAGAACACACGAGGCTGCAGCCGCGGCAGCATCGACATCTGCGCGCGGCTCTCGATCTGGAACACCCCCACGGTGTCGGCGCGGCAGATCATGTCGTAGGTGGCCGGGTCCTTGTCCTGGATGTCCTGCAGGGCGAACGGATAGCCGCGGCGCCGGCTCACGAAATCCAGGCAGCGCCGCAGCGCCGTGAGCATGCCCAGGGCCAGCACATCGACCTTGAGCAGGCCCATGTCTTCCAGGTCGTCCTTGTCCCACTGGATGATGGAGCGGTCCTTCATGGCGGCGTTCTCCACAGGGACCAGCCGCGTGAGCTTGCCCTGCGTCAGCACGAATCCGCCGACGTGCTGGCTCAGGTGCCTGGGAAAGCCTCGCAGTGCCTCGGTCAGTTCGATCCACTGGCGCATGCGCAGCTCGCCCACGTCCATGCCGCTTTCGGCGGCGCGCTGGCACAGGCGCTCCATCTGCAGGCCTTCCTCGTCGAACCCGTAGTGCTCCTTGGCGAAGAAATCCACCAGGTCTTGCGGGATGCCCAGGGCCTTGCCGACGTCGCGGATGGCACTGCGCGAGCGGTAGCTGGCCACCACCGCGGCAATGGCGGCGCGGTCGCGGCCGTATTTTCTGTAGATGTACTGGATGACCTCCTCGCGCCGCTCATGCTCGAAATCGACGTCGATGTCCGGGGGCTCCTTGCGTTCCTTGCTGATGAAGCGCTCGAACAGCAGGTTGGCCCGGCTGGGGTCCACCTCGGTCACATGCAGGCAGTAGCAGACGGCGGAGTTGGCCGCCGAGCCCCGGCCCTGGCAAAGAATCTTCTGGCCGCGCGCGTACCGCACGATGTCATGCACCGTGAGGAAGTACATCTCGTAGCGGCAATGGGCGATCAGGCGCAGTTCGTGCACGAGTTGGCGCCGCACCTTCCAGGGCACGCCGGCGGGATAGCGCTTGCGGGACCCCTCGATCGTGAACAGCCGCAGGGCCTGGGCCGGTGTCATGCCAGGCGGCACCGTCTCCATCGGGTACTGGTAGCGGATGGAGGCCAGGCTGAACCTGCAGCGCGAAGCCACGATGAGCGTCTGGGCCAGCAGCTGCGCCGGGTAGATGCGGGCCAGCCTCACGCGGGGCCGCAGGTAGCGCTCGGCGCTGGGCTGCAGGGCCAGGCCGCAGTCCTTGACTTCCCGGCCCTGGCCCACGGCCGTCATCACGTCCTGCAAGGCCTTGCGCGAGCGGACATGCATCTGCACGCCACCCGCGGCGACCAGGGGCACCCCGGTGGCCTGGCTCGCGCATTGCAGCGTGTCCAGCCACAGTTCGTCGTCCAGGCCCAGCAGCAATTCGGCGGCCAGCCACAGCCGCCCGGGGAACAAGCCGTGAGCCCATGACGCCATGGCCTGGAGGGCGGCCACCGAACCCGAATCCACGGCATCCTCCCCCTCCCTGCAAGGACACAGGAGGATTTCGCAAGCCTCCAGCAGCTTGAAGTCGCTACCCTCCACACTGACGCTGTATTCGCCCTTCTTCGCATCACGGCGTGCGGCGGTGATGAACTCGCACAGGTTGCCCCAACCCGTGGTGTCATGGGGCAAGGCCACCAGCCGAAACCCGGGAAGGCGGAATTCACTGCCCAGGATCAACTGGAAGCTGCCCCCTTCATCCTGCTTCAATTCCTGCCAGGCCGAATACGCGCGCACTACCCCGGCCACCGAGCATTCATCGGTGATGGCCAAGGCGGCATAACCCAGCTCATGGGCCCGCCGCACCAGTTCACCCGGGTGCGATGCGCCGCGCTGGAAGCTGAAGTTCGACAGGCAATGCAGCTCCGCGTAATCGGGAAGCGACAAGGAAATGTCAGCGCGCATGACCCAGGCCCCTCGAACAGGCTTCACGCATAAAGGCCATGCAGGAACCACCGCACGGGCGGCAGTTCGCCCGGCTGCGCGGAGGGCTGGAGCCGCTCCCGGTACACCCACAGCAGGCCGGCTTCCTCGCTTCTTGCGATGAAGTAATCGCGGGATGCAGCGCCTTGCGGCTCGGGACCCCACCAGCCGGTTTCCAGGCGCCGGGGCCCGGCCAGCAGCCGGAGCGGGCCGTGGTAGTGCGGCTTTTCGCCGCGCACCTCCAGGCGCAGGGGCTGGGAGAGCAGCCAGGTGGGATAGAGCGAATCGGAGGGGCAGGCTTGCCTGGCGGATACGCGCGCCGCCTCGTTGCCGCCGGCCTGGCCCGCAGCTTGACCCACCAATTGGCGTGCGGGCACCCACCGCTGCATGCGTTCGGGGCGATGGTCCGCATGCGCCTTGGGGGTCAGGACGTTCGCTTCCCCCAGGCGCACGCTGAGGCGCTCCACGAGCTGGTGCAGCTTCTCGCCTTGCACGTTGTCTTCGGGCAGCAGGCTCTTGCTGGCCCCCGCCCAGTCGAGGGTCTCCAGGGTGCGCAGCCTCAGGTGATTCGCCGGCGCCGACAGCGCGGCGCGCGCCAGATGTTCGCCCACCAGCCGCCGCAAATGCGCGATGTCCTGGGTGGGCTGCGCCGTGCGCACCACCAGCTGCTCATGCGAAGGCAGGCGCTGGCCATTGAGCCGGCGCAGGTCCAGGGTCCATTCGAGTTCCAGTGCCAGCACGCCGCGGTGCCGGGCCTGCAGCCACACCTGCAACTGGCCCAGCAGGCGCTGGGCACTCCACATCAACTCGCCGGCGGTGGTCGCCAGGGCGGCCAATTCGTATTTCAGATCGAACTCCTCCGGCAACTGCAGCCACGGAAACTGCTCGGGCCGATCGCCGTAGGCCAGGTCGAGGGCTTCCAGTACCTCGGCGCCAAACCGCCTGGCCACGCCCGGCCGCGGCAAGGCGCGCAGGCCCCCCCAGGTGCGGCAACCGGTGCGCTCCAGCGTAGGGACATGGGGCTGGGCGGCCGAGAGCACCTCGAGGGGAAAATCATCGGGAATGCGGGCCGGCCGGGCACTGCCTTGAAGTTGCAGGCGCAGCCACGCCAGGGCCACCCGAGCCGTCCCGCCCTGGGCCCACGTCACGCCGGACAAAGGCAGTTCGTGATGCAGCAGCCGGTGAACGAGCGCCTTGCGCCCGCCCCAGAGGCGCAGCGACCCTGAGGCCTCCAGCAGCAAGGCCTCATCCACCTGCGCGACGCGCGGGGTGAACTGCAAGGCGCGCCAGCCCCAGGCGATGCGTTCCTCTTCACGTGAAGGCAGCAGTGCGATCCAGTACATGCGATCTTTCCGGCAATGGCGGGGCCTTCGAAGGCACCCAGGCTGTCGATGCGCGGCGCTTGCGGGCTTCCAGCAAGGCGGCCAACCTTTCTGAATGGGGCGCCAGATGCAAGGCCTCTTCCAGCGGAGGACCTCGCCGCTTGAAAATGCGCAGCTCCAGCGTGTCAACGCCCTCCACGCCCAAACGCAGCCTGGCGGGGGAGGCGGACTGCCGGGCTTGCAGCCCCCGAAAAACAAAAAGCAGGCGCCCTTGCTGCTGGGCCGCCAGGTGAAGACGGCGCAGCGCGTCGCTGCGGGCCTGGGGCACCCAGGCAAGAACGGCCGCGGCTTGCGCGCAGCGCAAGGCCTGCTCGGCCGCCCAGAGGCGGGCGGACTCCTTGTCCGACTTCACCCACAGCAGCCGCTCCCCCGGCACACCTCGCGCCCTCAGGCTGGGTGCGAAGGGTTCGTGCGGCGCCCCGATCAGGATCACCGGCCCCGCATGGAGAGACAATGACCGGGCCAGCCCCGGAAGCAAAAGCTGCCACACATGCTGGGCCGGGCGGCTTTGCAGGATCTCGATCATGCTGCCCACGGGCCAGCCGCCACCGGGCAACTGGGCGTCCAAGAGGGGATGCCCTGTCGGGATGACGGCCTGCTCGGCCGCGAGGTCCTCCACCCGCCAGACGTAGGGCAGTGAAATGGGATCGACCGGGCGCAAGGAGGAGCTGAGGGACACGGGGGAATTCGGCGAAAATACTGTTTGTTTATACAGTTTTTAATCCCGCCCCGGAAGCTTTTTCCGCCTCTTGGCCCGTTTGAAAAGTCGTTTGCGTTTAAAACTGCCGGTTTGCCCGGTTCGCGACCCCTGGAGATTCCCCCGCCTTGTTCCGAAAATTCGAACGCCTGCTTCATCCGTACCCCGAAGCCGAACCGTCCCTGCCCCCCACCGGCTTCTTCCACTTCGTCTGGGCCTGCACGCGCGGCGTGCGCGGCTACGTCGCCGGCCTGTCCCTGCTGAGCGCCGGCATTGCCGCCTACGAGGCCTGGCTCTTCGCCCTGCTCGGCCACATCGTGGACTGGCTGGGCCGCATCGAGCCGGCGCGCCTGTGGGAGCAGCAAGGCCGCATGCTGCTCATGCTGGGCGGCGTGCTGCTCGCCAGCACGCTGCTGGTGGCGCTGCAGACCATCCTGAAGCACCAGACCCTGTCGATCAACTTTCCCTTGCGCCTGCGCTGGAACTTCCACCGCCTGATGCTCGGGCAGAGCATGTCGTTCTATTCGGACGAATTCGCCGGCCGCATCACCACCAAGGTCATGCAGACGGCCCTGGCGGTGCGCGAGATGATCTTCACCACCACCGAGGTGATCATCGGCATCGGCATCTACTTCATCACCATCGTCGCGCTGGCCGGCGGATTCGACACGCGGCTGATCCTGCCCTTCGCGGGATGGTTCGCGCTGTATGCCGTATCGGTCTATTACTTCGTGCCGCGCCTGGGGCGCATCGGCAAGGCCCAGGCCGATGCCCGGGCCATGATGACCGGGCGCATCACCGACGCCTACACCAACATCTCCACGGTCAAGCTGTTTTCGCACACCCAGCGCGAAGCGGGGTTTGCGCGCTCGGCCATGAGCGAATTCCGGGAAGCCGGCTATCGCCAGATGCGGCTGGTGAGCGCCTTCGAGATCGTCAACCACATGCTGGTGGTGACCCTCATCATCTCGACCTGCGGCTACGCCATCTGGCTGTGGACCCTGGGCCAGGTCGGCATCGGCGCCGTGGCCGCGGTGACGGCCATGGCCCTGCGCATCAGCGGCATGTCGCACTGGATCATGTGGGAGATGGCATCCCTGTTCGAGAACGTCGGCACGGTGCAGGATGGCATCGCCACGCTCACCCGTCCGCGCGTGGTGATGGACCTTCCGCAAGCCCCGCCGCTGCAGGTGCCGCGCGGCGAGGTGAAGTTCGACCGCGTGAACTTCAACTACGGCAAAAAAGGCACGCCCGTCATCGACGACTTCTCGCTCACCGTGAAGCCTGGTGAAAAGATCGGCCTGATCGGCCGCTCCGGCGCGGGCAAGTCCACGCTGGTGAACCTGCTGCTGCGGTTCTACGATGTCGATGCGGGCCGCATCCTGATCGACGGCCAGGACATCGCACGGGTCACCCAGGACAGCCTGCGCAGCCACATCGGCATGGTCACGCAGGACACGTCGCTGTTGCACCGCTCCGTGCGCGACAACATCCTGTACGGCCGGCCGGGCGCCCACGAAGAAGACATGATCCACGCGGCCCGCAGGGCCCAGGCGCACGACTTCATCTTGCAGCTCGGCGACCTGCAGGGCCGCAAGGGCTACGACGCCCATGTGGGCGAGCGCGGGGTCAAGCTGTCCGGCGGCCAGCGCCAGCGCATCGCCATCGCGCGCGTCATGCTCAAGGACGCGCCCATCCTGCTGCTCGACGAGGCCACCAGCGCGCTGGACTCCGAGGTGGAAGCGGCCATCCAGGCCAGCCTGAACGCGCTGATGCAGGGCAAGACGGTGATCGCCATCGCGCACCGCCTGTCCACGATTGCCGCCATGGACCGGCTCATCGTGCTCGACCAGGGCCGCATCGTCGAGGAAGGGAACCATCACACCCTGCTCGCGCAGGGCGGCCTGTATGCGCGGCTCTGGTCGCACCAGAGCGGCGGCTTCCTGGGCGAAAGCACCGATGCCTAGGCGCCTGGGCCCCGCCGACTTCGCCGCGGATTCGGCGCAGGTGGCGGTGTCCCTGATCGGCGCGACACTGCTGGTCGATGGGGTGGGTGGGCGGATCGTGGAAACGGAAGCCTACGACCGCGCCGACCCGGCATCGCACAGCTTCCCGGGGCCCACGCCTCGAAATGCGGCCATGTTCGGCCCACCCGGCCGGGCCTATGTGTACCGCTCCTACGGCATCCACTGGTGCCTGAATGTCGTCTGCCGGGAGGAAGGCCATGGCGCGGGGGTGCTGATCCGGGCCATCGAGCCGGTGCAAGGCATCGAACGCATGCGCGAGCGGCGCGGACTGCAGGCGCTCGGGCTGCTCTGCTCAGGACCGGGCCGCGTCGGCCAGGCGCTCGGCATCACGCGCGATCTCAATGGCTGGCGGCTCGACCAGCCCCCGTTCGAGGTGTTTGCGGCGCCTGCGGCAGTGAAAGTGGCGGCGGGGCCGCGCATCGGCATCTCCAGGGCCGTGGAGGTTCATTGGCGCTTCGGCCTGGCGGACTCGCCCTTCCTCAGCCGGCGCTTTTAGGTTTCAGGGTGTTTCAGAATGTTCCATGCACGCCCTGTGTGTTGCTTTCCAATCCAGGACGTATCTCCTGTTTCCTATTGATGCCCCATGTACCGGCCCAGCCAGCACGGCGTAGGATTTGGCTGATGGAGCGAATCAGCGGCCCCTACCGGGGCTATTACATCGCGGCGTACACGGTCGAAGCCGATAGCAGCTTCATCGGCTATGCCAAGGTGTGCGCGGAAGAACCCGAGAGCGTGTGGAACACGCAGGGCGTCGAGAAGCTCACGAGCGCCTCCGGGTACCGCAGCGAGCTGGAGGCCGTGTTGGCGGCCGAGCAGAAGGCCCGCCGCGCGATCGCTGAAATCACCGCCGACGGCGACTTCACCAGCATTTTCGGGCCGCTGGACAGCTGAAGGCCGGACATTCGGATCATCGAAGCGACGGCCGCACGGCCCAACGGCCGCCGTTCTGCTCGATGGTTACGGGCGGATCGCGCAGCTCGGTGATCACCCGGCTGCGCGAAGGGCCCGCCCCCATCATCGACGTGTTCGGCACGCCGCTCGACGGCACCACGGAGATTCCAGGGGCCATCACGGCATCGCGCTGCTGGACCAGAGCCACGCCGCCTTCCAGCACGATGTGCGGAACGTTCATCGCCTGGGCGGTGCGCTGCTCCGTCAACAAGGGGGAACGGCTCGACAGCGTGGGCGCGCCCATGCCGGAAGCGACCGAGCTGATCACCTGGCATTCGCTGGAGGCATCGAAGATCATGTGCCCACCCGGAAAACGCGCGGGCAGGGTTTCGTGCAGCGGGCGGCTCATATCCACGGGCGGCATCTCGGACTGGTACACGACGCGCTCGTTGCGGTCATAGACCGTGTAGCAGGCGCTGGCGTGAAAAGACGCGATGCCCAGCGGCAACAGCAAGAGATATTTCCAGCGCTGCATGATGGCCTCCCGCCCGCACGAATGCGCGAGTGTCAGGCCATGATGGGCGGGCGCGAGCGCGAGGCATGCAGGCCGGCGCACTCATTGCATGTCAGCGCGCACCGATAAACGACGCGCCGACAATCAGCTCGGCTGGCTCAGAGCCTCTTGGTTAGCGCAGCTTCACGCCCGTCTTGGACTGCAGCAACTCTCGTGTGACGCCGGGCGCCATCTCGACCACCTTCAGGCCCTCGGGCGTCACGTCCATGACGGCCAGGTCGGTGATGATGCGGTCCACCACGCCCACACCCGTGAGCGGCAGCGTGCACTTTTCCAGGATCTTCAGGTCCTCGGTGCCGTCCTTCTTGCGCGCCACGTGCTCCATGAGGACGATCACGCGCTTGACGCCCGCGACCAGGTCCATCGCACCGCCCATGCCCTTGACCATCTTGCCCGGAATCATCCAGTTGGCCAGGTCGCCCTGCTCGCTCACCTGCATGGCGCCGAGGATGGACAGGTTGATCTTGCCGCCGCGGATCATGGCGAAGCTGTCGTGGCTGCCGAAGATGGACGAGCCCGCGATCGTGGTGACGGTCTGCTTGCCGGCGTTGATCAGGTCGGCGTCCACTTCCTCTTCCGTCGGGAACGGGCCGATGCCCAGCATGCCGTTCTCGGACTGCAGCCACACTTCCTTGTCGCCGGTGAAGTTGGCGACGAGCGTGGGGATGCCGATCCCCAGGTTCACGTAGAACCCGTCTTCGAGTTCCTGCGCCGCGCGCGCGGCCATCTGGTCTTGGGTCCAAGGCATGGTCAGGCTCCGGATTTCTCGGTGATGGTTCTTTTCTCGATGCGCTTCTCGGGATTCGCATTGAGAACGATGCGGTGCACGTAGATGCCCGGAAGGTGGATCTGGTCGGGCAGCAGCTCGCCGGTCTCGACGATGTGTTCCACCTCGACGATGCAGATCTTGCCGGCCATGGCCGCGGCCGGGTTGAAGTTGCGCGCCGTCAGGCGGAACTGCAGGTTGCCCGACTTGTCGGCCACGTGTGCCTTCACCAGCGCCACATCGGGCACCAGCGAGCGCTCCATCACGTAGGTCTCGCCATCGAAGTCGCGCAGTTCCTTGCCCTCGGCCACGATGGTGCCGACCCCGGTCTTGGTGAAGAAGGCCGGAATGCCCGCGCCGCCCGCGCGCAGCTTCTCGGCCAGCGTGCCCTGCGGCGTGAATTCCAGCTCGAGTTCGCCGGCCAGGTACTGGCGCTCGAACTCCTTGTTCTCGCCCACGTAGCTGGAAATCATCTTCTTGATCTGGCGGGTTTCCAGCAGCTTGCCCAGGCCGAAGCCGTCAACGCCCGCGTTGTTGGAAATCACCGTGAGGTTCTTCTTGCCGCTGTCGCGCAGCGCATCGATGAGCGCCTCGGGAATGCCGCAAAGTCCAAAACCACCGACAGCCAGCAGCTGGCCATCCTGGACCACGCCATCGAGCGCGGCGGCGGCGGAGGGAAATAGCTTCTTCACTGAAAAATCTCCTGCTAGGAAACCCGTAAGGCGCATGCGCCGGAATGCCGCTACGATACTACCTAATGAGTTACGTAGTTCTCCGTAGAGATTAGCCCGATGGACGTTGACTACCGCGTCGCCTTCAACCTCGCGCCCGTGGGGCTGTGCCTGTCGCGCAACCGCGCCATTGTGGACTGCAACCAGCAGCTGTGCGAGATGTTCGGCGCCTCGCGCGAGTTGCTCATCGGGCAATCGTTCCAGGTGCTTTACCCGAGCGCGGACGAGTACGAACGGCTGGGGGCGCGCATGGCGCCCATCCTCAATGCGAAAGGGCACTACGCCGACGACCGCATCATGAAGCGCGCCAGCGGCGAAGTGTTCTGGTGCCATGTGACCGGCCGCGCCCTCAATCGCGAGGCGCCGCACGAAGCGGGCATCTGGGCCTTCGAAGACCTGAGCTCGCAGCGCCCCGTGAAGGCCGAGCTCACGGCCCGCGAGCGGGAAGTGGCGGCGCGCCTGCTCGACGGAATGACCTCCAAGGAAATCGGCAAGGCCCTGGTCATCAGCCATCGCACCGTGGAGATCTACCGCGCGCG
>DATILF010000173.1:0-7444 GCA_035476755.1 Ramlibacter sp. | reverse complement strand
TCATTGGTGAGGACGATGGAGAGGGGGGCGCTGGAGCCGGCGAACTGCGCGTCAGGCGCCGTGAGGTTCAGGGTCAGGCCGCGCAGCGTGCCGTGGCACACGTGCATGCCCACCACGCCGCTGCCGGCCAGCAGGAACGTGAGCAGGTAGCCCAGGTTCAGCTGGTAGTTGATGGAGCCGACCAGCAGCACCAGCAGGGTGGCCCCCAGCATGAAGCCGGGGCGGGTGGGCATGATGTACACGTTGCGCTGGGTCAGCGTGGTCGTGTCCGACAAGGGCAGCCGCGATTGCCACCACTGGCGGAACCGGCCGCGTAACAGCGAAACAGGGTTGGGCAGGCTCATGCGCCCCGCGGTGCTCATGGCAGGGGCACGGCCTCCAGCATGGCGCGTACCTGCTCGATGGGCCCGCGGCCCGCATCGCCGACCGGAATCATGCGGTGCGCAACGGTCTGGGGCAGAATGGACTGCACGTCGTCCGGTGCCACGTAGTCGCGGCCGCTGAGCAGCGCCTGCGCCTTGGCCGCCCGCACCACGGCAATGCCGGCCCGGGGCGACAGCCCCTGCAGGAACCAGCGGCCCGAGCGGGTGGCCGCGACCAGGTCCTGCACATAGGTGATGAGGGGTTCAGCGGCGTGGACCTGCAGCACCTTGTGCTGCAGCAGTTGCAGGTCCACCGGCGTGAGCGTGCCGCGCAGCGACTCCACCATGCCGCGCCGGTCCGCGCCGCTGAGCAGCTCGCGTTCGGCGGCACGGTCGGGGTAGCCCAGCGAGATGCGCATGAGGAAACGGTCGAGCTGCGATTCCGGCAGCGCGAAAGTGCCCAGCTGGTCGTGCGGGTTCTGCGTGGCGATCACGAAGAAAGGGGTGGGCAGGGCGCGCGTTTCGCCCTCGACTGTCACCTGCTTTTCCTCCATCGCCTCCAGCAGGGCGCTCTGGGTCTTGGGGCTGGCGCGGTTGATCTCGTCGGCCAGCAGGACCTGCGCGAAGACCGGCCCCGGGTGAAATACGAAGGCTTCCTTGCCGCGTTCGTAGATCGAGACGCCCGACAGGTCGCTGGGCATCAGGTCGGCCGTGAACTGGACCCGCGAGAAGTGCAGCCCGAACGAGCGCGCAAGCGCATGCGCCAGCGTGGTCTTGCCCACGCCGGGAACGTCCTCGATCAGCAGGTGCCCCCCCGCCAGCAGGCAGGCCACGCAGTCCTGCACCTGGGCGGGTTTTCCGACGATCACCGTGTTAAGCTGGTCCAGGAGCGCTTTGAGTTTTTGTTGTGCTTCCATGGCTGAACGTTATCGCAATTTGCGCACCGACGAGCGTTGCAAGTGAATAAAACAGGGTATTTCACACACCCCGATTGCAGGCGGCACGAAATGGGCCCGGGCCACCCGGAATGCCCCGCGCGCCTCGACGCCATCGAGGATCGCCTGCTGGTGACGGGCGTCGGCGATGCCCTGGACCGCCGCGATGCGCCCCAGGCCTCCCTGGGCGACCTTGAACTCGCGCACGACAAGATGCACGTGGCTTCATTGCGCGGCCTGGGCGACGAAGTCGTGGACGACGTGGCCGCGGGTGGCCCCGCCTACGCGCGCATCGACCCGGACACCGCCATGAACGCCTACACCTGGAGAGCGGCCTTGCGTGCGGCCGGCGCGGCGGTGGCGGCGACCGACGCGGTGATCTCCGGCGAGCTGGAAAACGCATTCTGCGCGGTGCGGCCCCCCGGCCATCACGCCTGCCGCGACCGTGCGATGGGCTTTTGCTTCCTGAACAACATCGCCATCGCTGCCCGCTATGCGCTGGACCGGCGCGGCCTGCAGCGCGTGGCCATCGTCGATTTCGACGTGCACCACGGCAACGGCACGGAGGACATCGTGGCCGGTGACGAGCGCGTGCTGATGGTGAGTTTTTTCCAGCACCCGTTCTACCCCTTCACGGGCGACCATCCGCGCGCCGCCAACATGGTCAACCTGCCGGTGCCGGCCTACACCCGGGGTATGGCCATCCGGGAGCTGATCGAGCATGCGTGGATGCCCGCGCTGGAAGCCTTCAAGCCCGAGATGATCTTCATCAGCGCCGGCTTCGACGCCCATCGCGAGGACGACCTTGGCCAGCTGGGGCTGACCGAACAGGACTACGCCTGGATCACGTGGCGCATCAAGGAAGTCGCGCGCAAGCACGCCAGGGGCCGCATCGTCTCTTCGCTGGAAGGCGGCTACAACCTGAGCGCCCTGGGGCGCAGCGTCGAAGCCCACATCCGCGCCCTGGCCGATCTTTGAAAATCTGAACTCTCATGACCGAGATCGACAAGTTGGTCCAGGGACTGGGCCATCCGGGAATGCCTTTGGAACTCGGCGTGCTGTTGGGCTGCCTGGCGCTCGCCTTCACCGTGTGCTGGCTGATCGGCCGCAGGCAGCCGGCCGATTCGGTGTGGTTCGGACGCGCCATCGTCGATGGCCTGCTGTTCCCGCTGCTGGCGCTGACATTCACCTACAGCGCCATGCTGGTGCTGGCCCAGCGCCAGCCGGCCGCCTTGCTGAAGATCGCGGTGCCGGTGCTGATTTCGCTGGCGGGCATCCGTTTCCTGGCACGGGTGTTCACGCTCGTCTTCCCGGCGTCGGGCCTGGCGCGGCTGGTGGAGCGGCTCTTTTCGTGGCTGGCCTGGATCGCCGCCGTGCTGTGGATCGTGGGGCTGCTGCCTGCCGTCATGGCCGAAATGGACGCGATCCACTTTGCGTTCGGCAAGTCGCGCATCAGCCTGCTGGGCGTGGTGCAGGGCATTCTCTCGTCAGGCGTGGTGCTGGTGGTGGCCTTGTGGATTTCCGCCGCGCTGGAAAAGCGGGTTCTCAGCCAGACCCTGCACGACCTGTCGTTGCGCAGGGTGGCGTCCAATGCGATCCGCGCGGTGCTGCTGCTGGTGGGCCTCTTGTTCGCGCTGTCGGCCGTGGGGGTGGACCTCACCGCGCTCTCGGTGCTGGGCGGCGCACTCGGCGTGGGACTGGGCTTCGGCCTGCAGAAACTGGCTGCCAATTACGTGAGTGGTTTCGTCATCCTGTTCGAGCGGTCGATCCGCATCGGCGACACCGTGAAGGTCGACAACTTCGAGGGTGTGGTCACCGACATCAAGACCCGCTACACGCTGATCCGTGCCGGCAATGGCCGCGAGGCCATCATCCCCAATGAGAAGGTGATCACCGAACGGGTGGAGAACCTCTCTCTGGCGGACACGCGCCTGCTGCTGACGGCCGAAGTCACCGTGGGCTACGAAAGCGACGTGGACGAAGTGCAGCGGCTCCTGTGCGAGGCCGCGGCCTTGAACGCGCGCGTGCTCAAGGAGCCGCCGCCGACCACGCAACTCGTTCGCCTGGGCGCCGACGGGCTGGACTTCCACCTGCTGTTCTGGATCAACGAGCCGGCGCACCGCCCCGTGTTGTCGGAGGTGAACCTGCGTCTTCTGAAGAACCTTCGCGAGGCAGGCATCGACATACCCTATCCGCAGCGGGTGGTGCATGTCAGGCCCGCGCCGGGGTCCGCGGCGCCTACTTCATCAGCGACGGCAGCCACAGGCTGAGCTGCGGAAAGGCGATCAGCACGCCCAGCATGGCCACCATGATCAGCACGAACGGCCAGCAGCCGCGGAAGATCTGGCCCAGGCCCACGTCGGGCAGCAGCGCATTGAGCACGAACAGGTTCATGCCGACGGGCGGCGAGATCAGGCCGATCTGCACGATCATCACGATCAGGACGCCGAACCACACGGGGTCGAAGCCCAGCGCCGTGACGATGGGGAAGAAGAGGGGAATGGTCAGCAGCACCATCGTCAGCTCCTCCATCACGGTACCCAGCACGACGTAGATCAGCATCATGGCCGCGATGATCATGGGGGGCGACAGGCCCGCGTGCGTGATCCAGTCCTTCAGGTCGCCCGGCATCGTGGTGAAGTTCACGAAGTTGGCGAAGATGGTGGCGGCGATCAGCAGCGTGAACAGCATGGCCGTGGTGCGCGCCGATTCCACCAGCACGGTGAAGAGGATCTTCCAGGTGAGCCGCCGCCGTGCCAGCGCGAACAGGAAGGCGCCGGCCGCGCCGAAACCCGCGCCCTCGGTGGCCGTGAAGAGGCCGCCGTAGATGCCGCCCAGCACCACGATCACCAGCAGCACCACACCCCAGATGCCCCGCAGGGCCCGCCAGCGGTCCGGCCAGGGTGTGCCTTCGCCGGGCGGGGCGTGCTCAGGGTCGCGGGCGGTGACGACGGCGATGCCGCCCATCAAGGCGAGGGCCGTGAGCAAACCGGGAATGACGCCGGCCGCGAACAGCTTGCCGATGTTGGTTTCGGTGACGATGCCGTAGATCACCATGATGGTGGACGGCGGGATCATGATGCCCAGCGTGCCACCCGCGGCCATGACGCCGGTGGACAGCGAGGCGCTGTAGCCCAGCTTGCGCATGGAGGGATAAGCCACCTTGCTCATGGTGGCGGCGGTGGCGATGGACGAGCCGCAGATCGCGCCGAAGCCCGCGCACGCGGCCACCGTGGCATGGGCCAGCCCGCCGCGGAAGTGGCCGATGAACGCATAGGCCGCCTGGAACAGCTCATGCGCCAGCCCGGCGCGCGCAACGAAGTTGCCCATCAGGATGAAGAGGGGAATGACCGACAGGGTGTAGGCGAAGCCGGTTTCGTAAACCACCTGCGCGGTGCTGGCGAGTGCCGGGCCGAGGCCGCGGGTGAGCGCGATGCCGCCGAAGCCCACCAGCCCCATGGCGAAGGACAACGGCATGCGCAGCAAGGCCAGGGCGAAGATCGCGGCGAACCCCAGCAGCGCTTCGGTCACAGCGCGGCCCCGTCGCCTTCGACCAGTTCGGCCGGCGCCGTGCCGGCCATCACCAGGTGCACCAGGCCCGTGAGCCCGCACAGGAGGCCCATGCCATAGATGAAAGGCGCCTTCAGGATCTGTAGTTGCGCCGTGGTCTCCCCCGTTTCCAGGAACTGCCCGCCGGTGCGCCACATCAGCCAGCCCAGGCCCAGCAGGACGACGGCGCAGAGGATGTTGACGATCACCGATTGGGCGCGCAGCGCCCAATGGGGCAGGTAGTGGTCCAGCGAATCGAAGGCCACATGCTCGCCGCGCTCGGACACCAGCGGCAGGGCTGCGAATATCACCACGACCATCAGGAGCTCGGTCAGCTCCAGCGATCCGGGGATCGAGTTGCTGGCGAACTTGCGGCCCAGTACGTCGAAGAACGTCAACGTCATGATGGCGAACAGGGCGCAGCCGGCGAGCAGGCCGCAGAGGAGTTCAAGCAGCTTCTTCATGGGTTGTCGCCTTGCATTGTGAGTTTCTCCCCCTCCCCCTCTGGGGGAGGGTTGGGGTGGGGGCTCGCGGCGCGCATGCCTCCACCCCTGGCCTCCCCGGAGGGGGAGGGAGAAAAACGCATTGTGACCGTGAAGCCGACGCGCGGCTTACTTCGACGCCTTGGCGATCTCGGCGCGGAATTCGGCCAGCACCCTGGCGGCGTCTTTCAGGCCCTTGGCCTGTGCGTCCTGGATCCACTTGCCCTCGAGCGCCGAGGTCTTGGCCTTGACGTCGGCGACGAACTTCGGGTCGGCCTTGACGATCTGCACATTGTTGGCCTGCATCAGGGCCATGCCGCGCAGGTCCACCTTGTCCCAGCCGCGGCCGAAGATGCGCGCGGCGGTGTCACCCGACACGGCATCCACCGCCTTCTTTTCCTCGGCCGAGAGCTTGTCGTACCGGCCCTGGTTCATCATGAACACGAAGCTGGTGTTGTACAGGCCGCCGGGGAAAACGGTGGCGTGCTTGATGATCTTGTCGATCTTGAAGGATTCGGTGGACTCGGCCGGGAACAGGGTGCCGTCCATCACGCCGCCGGACAGCAGCTCATAGGATTCCGTCGCGGGCTTGAGCGTGACGTTCATGCCCAGTGTCTTGGCGATCTCGTTGACCATGCCGCCGCCCACGCGCCATTTCAGGCCCTGCAGGTCCTCCACCTTGGTCACCGGCCGTTTGGTGTTGAACACGATGCCGGGCCCATGGGTGAAATAGGTCAGCACCTTGATGCCCTGGTGTTCCTGCGCGAACTGCGGGTATTTGGCGGCGATCTTGTTGAAGGCCACCGAGATCGGCTCGGACTTGTCACCCAGGAAAGGGAACTCGGCCATCTGGGTGTACAGGAAACGGCCCGGTGTGTAGCCGTGCACGGTGAAGGACACGTCCGCCAAGCCGTTCTTGACCGCATCCAGCGTTCCCGGAGGCGCCGATACGCCGCGCGGCAAGATGTTGCACTTCATCTTGCCGGTGGTGTTCTTCTCGAGCGTGTCGCACCATTCCTTTTGCGCAAGGCTGAGCGAATGGGTGGGCGGCACCCAGCTCGACACCGTCAGCACGGTCTGTGCGGCAACCGGCGCTGCGGCGAGCGCGGCGGCGGCAGCCACGAACGAAAGGGAACGTTTCATGCGAAAGACTCCTTGGATGGGTTGGGTGGACTGTAAGGGTGGGCTGTGGCGGTCGCGGTCCAGACTTACCCCAATTAACCGACCATTCGGTCGGTTAATTGTCCTGGGGTGGACTTTTTTCGAGGCGTGCCCCTTACTCGGGGCAGCGTCCTTGTCTATAATCCAAAAAACGAACGATCGTTCTTTTTTGTTGGGTGTCACACCTTTGTCGCTGGGGCGAAAATGCCGTGGTGCATCGCCGCATAGAATTCCAGTTTACGTAAACGTCAATTCGCACAACTCTTGGAGCCACAAACATGAAGGTCCTGGTACCGGTCAAACGCGTGGTCGACTACAACGTGAAGGTCCGCGTCAAGTCGGATAACACGGGCGTCGACATCGCCAACGTGAAGATGAGCATGAACCCCTTCGACGAGATCGCTGTCGAAGAGGCGGTGCGCCTGAAGGAAAAGGGCGTGGTCACCGAGGTCATCGCCGTCTCCTGCGGCGTCGCCCAGTGCCAGGAAACCCTGCGCACGGCCATGGCCATCGGTGCCGACCGCGCCATCCTGGTGGAGACCACCCCCGGATCGGAGTCCGGGGCAGGCTCCGAGCTGCAGCCGCTGTCCGTGGCCAAGCTGCTCAAGGCGCTGGTGGACAAGGAACAGCCCGGCCTGGTGATCCTGGGCAAGCAGGCCATCGACGATGACTGTAACCAGACCGGCCAGATGCTCGCCGCCCTGTGCGACCTGCCGCAAGCCACCTTCGCTTCCAAAGTGGAAATTGCCGACGGCAAGGCCCGGGTCACGCGCGAGGTCGATGGCGGCCTGGAGACCGTGTCGGTCACGCTGCCGGCCATCGTCACCACCGACTTGCGCCTGAACGAGCCGCGCTACGTGACGCTGCCCAACATCATGAAGGCCAAGAAAAAGCAGCTGGACATCTTCAAGCCCGCCGACCTGGGCGTGGAGATCAAGCCGCACTTGAAGACCCT
>DATILF010000172.1:0-5669 GCA_035476755.1 Ramlibacter sp. | reverse complement strand
CTGCGCCAGGCGCCCGACGTGATCCTGGTGGGCGAGATCCGCGACCGCGAGACCATGTCGGCCGCCATTGCCTATGCGCAATCCGGCCACCTGTGCCTGGCCACCATGCACGCCAACAACAGCTACCAGGCCCTGAACCGGATCCTGTCGTTCTACCCGGTCGAGGTGCGCCCCACCATGCTGGGCGACCTGGGCGCCGCGCTCAAGGCCGTGGTCTCGCAGCGCCTGCTGCGTACCGTGCACGGCGGCCGCGCGCCGGCGGTGGAAGTGCTGCTGAACACCAAGCTCATCTCCGAGCTGATCGAAAAGGGCGACTTCTCGGGCATCAAGGAAGCCATGGAGAAGTCGATGGCCGACGGCTCGCAAACCTTCGAGCAGGACATCGCCCGCCTCATCATCGAAGGCACCGTGGACAAGAAGGAAGGCCTGGCCTACGCCGACTCGCCCACCAACCTGCAGTGGCGACTGCAGAACGACTTCGCCGGCAAGGACCGCGAGGAAGTCGAGGACGGCGCCTCCGAGGAGGACATGGCCGACGAGCCATCCTTCACCGAGATCACCCTCGACGTCAAGCACTAATGACTAGATGACCCGCGCGCTGTACCTCACCGAACAGCTGATTTCACGCCGTTCGGTCACCCCCGACGATGCCCACTGCCAGCAGATCCTGGCCGAGCGTCTGAAGCCGCTGGGCTTTGTCTGCGAAACCATCGAGAGCGGGCCGGCGGGCTTTCGCGTCATCAACCTGTGGGCCAAGCGACCGGGCAAGCTGGAAGCGACGCCGGGCGCCGGCCGCACGCTGGTCTTTGCCGGCCACACCGATGTGGTGCCCACCGGACCGCTCGATCAATGGACCAGTGATCCTTTCACCCCTTCGCACCGCGACGGCAAGCTGTACGGCCGCGGCGCGGCGGACATGAAAACCTCGATTGCGGCTTTCGTGGTGGCCGTGGAGGAATTCCTGGCAACCCATCCCGATCCGGCCCTGTCGATCGCGTTCCTCCTGACCAGCGACGAGGAAGGCCCGGCCGTGGACGGCACGGTGGTGGTCTGTGAGAAGCTGAAGGCCCGTGGCGACCGGCTGGACTACTGCATCGTCGGCGAGCCGAGTTCGGTGCAACGCGTGGGCGACATGATCAAGAACGGCCGGCGCGGCAGCATGAGCGGCAAGCTCACCGTCAAGGGCGTGCAGGGCCATATTGCCTATCCGCAACTGGCGAAGAACCCCATCCACCTGGCCATGCCCGCGCTCGCCGAACTCGCGCAGCGCCAGTGGGACAACGGCAACGATTTCTTCCAGCCCACCAGCTGGCAGGTGAGCAATATCCACGGCGGCACCGGCGCGACCAATGTCATCCCGGGCGCCGTGGTGGTCGATTTCAACTTCCGCTACTCCAGCGAACTCTCGCCCGAAGGCCTGCAGAAGCTCACGCACGAGGTGCTGGACCGCCACGGCCTGGACTATGACCTGGACTGGGTGGTAGGCGGCCTGCCCTTCCTCACCCGCCCGGGCGACCTGGTCGGAGCCATTCGCGGCGCCATCCTGGACGAGACCGGCATCGAGACCGAGCTTTCCACGACGGGCGGCACCAGCGATGGGCGCTTCATCTCGCGCATCTGCCCGCAGGTGGTCGAATTCGGCCCGGTAAACGCCACCATCCACAAGATCGACGAACACGTGGCCGTGGCCGACATCGAGCCCCTCAAGAACATCTACCGGCGCACGATCGAAAAGCTCGACGCCGCGCTGTGAGACCAGCGCCACTGGCATCCCATGACCCTCATTGAACTCGTGCAAGCCAGCGCGCAGCGGCTGACGCAAGCCGGCGTCGGCTTTGGCCACGGCACGGCCAACGCCTTCGACGAAGCCGCCTGGCTGGTGCTGTGGCAGCTGGGGCTGCCATTGGACGACCTGGACGGCGTGGCCGAGATGTCCGTGTCGCCGCAGCAGCAGGACAGCGTGCAGGAGTTGGTCAACGAACGCATCCGTACCCGCAAACCCGCGGCCTACCTGACCCGCGAGGCGTGGCTGCAAGGCGTGCCCTTCTACGTGGACGAGCGCGCCATCGTTCCGCGCAGCTTCATCGCCGAATTGATCGCCGATGGCGCCATCGACTACTGGCTGGGCGAACACACCCAGCGCGTGCTGGACCTGTGCACCGGCAACGGCAGCCTGGCCGTGCTGGCCGCGTTGACCTACCCGGACGTCGCCGTGGACGGCGCCGACATCTCGCGCGATGCCCTCGAAGTGGCTCGCATCAACGTGGACAAGCACGGGCTGGGCGACCGCATCCGGCTGATCGAATCGGATGGCCTGTCCGCCGTGGCCGGCCCCTATGACCTGATCCTCTGCAATCCGCCCTATGTCAATGCCGACAGCATGGCGCGACTGCCCGCTGAGTACCAGGCCGAGCCGGCATTGGCGCTGGCCGGCGGCGCCGATGGCATGGATTTCGTTCGCACCCTGCTGCGCGACGCGCCGGCACACATGAGCGAGAAGGCCGTGCTGGTCCTGGAAATCGGCAACGAGCGCGACCATTTCGAAGCCGCGTTCCCCCGGCTGGAAGTGATCTGGCTGGAAACCAGCGCCGGCGAAGACCAGGTGCTGCTGGCCACCCGCGAGGCGCTGTTGACACTGCGCGGCTGACAGCGAAACTGCGGTCATGGCGGGCCTGACCCGCCATCCACGGGCACCCGGCGAAAACCGGCGCGCGAGCCGCGACAATACACCCCATGACACGAGATATCACCACCCGCGTCCTGCACGCCGACCGCCTGGGCGGCGTCGAGCATGGCGCCGTCCTGAAGCCGTTGCACATCGCCACGGCCTATGGCTATTCCACGGCCGAGGAACTCACGGCCGTCTTCCAGGGCGATCGCAGCGGCCACGTCTATGGCCGCCAGGGCAACCCGACCACGGCCGCCCTGGAAACCAAGATCAGCCTGATGGAAGATGCCGTCGGCACGGTGTGCTTTGCCACCGGCATGGCCGCCATCTGCTCCACCATGATGGCCCTGCTGAAAAAGGGCGACCATGTCGTCGCCAGCCGCTTCCTGTTCGGCAACACGGCCAGCTGGATGAACACCCTGGCCCAGCTCGGCTGCGAGGTAACCTTGGTCGATGCCACCGAGGCTGCGAACGTGCAATCGGCCCTGCGCCCCGAGACGCGCATGGTCTTCGTGGAAACCGTGGCCAACCCCCGCACGCAAGTCTGCGACCTGGAAGGCATTGGCGCGCTCTGCAAGCAGCGCGGGCTGGTGTACGTGGTGGACAGCACGATGTCCACACCGCACCTGTTCCAGCCGAAGCGCGTGGGCGCCACATTCGTCATTCACTCCCTGAGCAAGTCGATTTGCGGCCACGGCAACGCCCTGGGCGGCTCCGTGTCCGACATGGGCTTGTTCGACTGGTCCGCCTATTCGAACATCCTGCCGGCCTACCGCAAGGGTCCGGCGACGGGCTGGGGCTTGCTGCAGGTCCGCAAGAAGGGCCTGCGCGACATGGGCGCAACCCTCAGCGCCGAGCATGGGCACCGCATCGCGGCCGGTGCGGAAACGCTCTCGCTGCGCATGGCGCAGGCCTGCGCCAATGCACGGGCACTGGCCGAGTGGCTGCAAGCGCAGCCGCTGGTTGCCAAGGTCCACTACCCTGGCCTTTCCAGCCACCCGCAGCACGAGCGCGCTGCCAGGCTGTTCAAGGACTTCGGCGCCCTGATGAGTTTCGAGACCGTCGCCGGCGTGGACCCTTCTGACGTGCTGAACGCGCTGGAGCTGGTCATCAAATCCAGCCACCTGGGCGATAACCGCACCTCCGCCTTGCCCGTTGCGCGCACCATTTTCTGGGAGATGGGCGCCGCGCAGCGCGCGAGCATGGACATCGCCGATTCGCTGATCCGCGTGTCGGTGGGCATTGAATCGAAGGACGACCTGCTGGCCGACTTCTCACGGGCATTCGCCAGGCTGGAGCGCACGTGATCCTGCTTCGCAACCTGACCCTTCGCCGCAGCGCGAAGGTGCTGCTGGACAACGTGTCCGTCACGCTCAACCCGGGCGAGAAAATCGGTCTGGTCGGCCGCAACGGCGCGGGCAAGTCCACGCTTTTCGGCCTGATCAACGGCACGCTGCACGAGGACGCCGGCGACTTTTCCATGCCCAGCCAGTGGCGGCTGGGCCAGGTGGCGCAGAACATGCCGGAGACGGACGAATCCGCCACCGATTTCGTGCTGGGCGGCGACACCCGCCTGATGGAACTGCGCGAGGCCCTCACCCGCGCGGAAGAAAAGCACGACCTCAATGCGGACGATCACGACCTGGGCATGGAGATCGCTCACCTGCACTCCGACCTGGCCGATGCCGGCGAGCACGACGCCGTTCCCCGCGCGCAGTCGCTGATCCTGGGCCTGGGCTTCACCAACGCGCAGCTGTACGAGCCGGTCAACAGCTTCTCGGGCGGCTGGCGCATGCGCCTACAGCTCGCGCGGGCGCTGATGTGCCCGTCCGACCTGCTGCTGCTGGACGAGCCGACCAACCACCTGGACCTGGATGCCCTGGTCTGGCTGGAAGCCTGGCTCAAGCGCTATGCCGGCACCATGATCGTGATCAGCCATGACCGCGAATTTCTGGACGCGGTGACCAACGTCACCTTGCACATCGAGCGCCAGCAGCTCACGCGCTACGGCGGCAACTACAGTGCCTTCGAGACCTTGCGCGCGCAGCAGCTGGAGTTGCAGCAGTCGGCCTTCTCCAAGCAGAAGGAAAAGATCGTCCACCTGCAGAAATTCATCGACCGCTTCAAGGCCAAGGCTTCCAAGGCCAAGCAGGCGCAGAGCCGGGTCAAGGCACTGGAGCGCATGGAGAAGATCGCGCCGGTTCTGGCCGATGCCGAGTTCACCTTCGAATTCAAGGAGCCGGCCAACCTGCCCAACCCCATGCTGGCCATCAACGAAGGCCAGTTCGGCTACGTCGTCGACGGCCAGCCCAAGCTCATCGTCGGCGGTGTTAGCCGCTCGGTGATGGCGGGCCAGCGCATTGGCATTCTGGGCGCCAACGGCCAGGGCAAGTCCACGCTGGTGAAGACCATTGCGCGCGATATCGCAGCCCTGGGCGGCACCATCACCGAGGGCAAGGGCCTGAACATCGGCTACTTCGCGCAGCAGGAACTGGACGTGCTGCGTCCGCAGGACACGCCGCTGGAGCACATGTTTCGCCTGGCGCGCGACGCCGGGCCGAACTCCGGCGAATCCAGCCGCGAGCAGGACCTGCGCAATTTCCTGGGCACCTTCAATTTCACGGGCGACATGGTCAAGCAGACCGTGGGCACCATGAGCGGCGGCGAAAAGGCCCGCCTGGTGCTGGCCATGATGGTCTGGCAGCGCCCCAACCTATTGCTGCTGGACGAGCCGACCAACCACCTGGACCTGGCGACGCGCGAGGCCTTGTCGATGGCGCTGAACGAGTTCGAAGGCACGGTCATGCTGGTCAGCCACGACCGTGCCCTGCTGCGAGCGGTGTGCGACGAGTTCTGGCTGGTCGGCCGGGGCAAGGTCGTGCCCTTCGACGGCGACCTGGACGACTACCAGCGCTACCTGCTGGACGAATCCAAGCGCCTGCGCGAACTGGCGCGGCAGGAAAGCGCAGTGGCCGCTGCGCCTGCGCCGGCACCGGCACCG
>DATILF010000171.1:0-7794 GCA_035476755.1 Ramlibacter sp. | reverse complement strand
CGCCGGATAGCGCGTTCTCGATCTGCGCGAAGCGCGCATGCAATTCCGCGCGGCGTGCCTGCAGCGTCCGCGCGTCCGGCGCCCCATAGAAGCCGGCGATCGTGTTGAGCACCGCCGAGCCGAATTCCATCCAGCCGCGATGGCGCGCCCGCTCCAGCGCGCCTTCGGGATGCAGCTTTGGCGCGATGGTCTCATCCAGGTACTCGCAGATCACCGCCGACTCGAACAGCGGCTCGTCCTGCGCCAGCAGCACCGGTGTCTTGCCCAGCGGCGAGATCGCGAGAAACCAGTCGGGCTTGGCCGCCAGGTCGACATAGCGCCGCGTGAAGGCGGCGTTCTTTTCCGCCAGCACGATTGCGGCACGCTGGACATAGGGGCAAAGAGGGTGGCTGATCAGGGTCAGTTCCGCGTTCATGGCACCTTGTGGGATTTCGTTGGGAAGCTGCCAATGTAGGATTGCGTTCGTGCAATGAAAATAGGCAGCCATGAAAAGCAGGATTGCAGCGGCGCAATACGCATTGACGGCGTCCGACCTTGAAGTGCTGCTGGCGCTGGTGCGCGCCGGCACGCTGGCCGCGGCTGCGACGCGGCTTTCGGCGGACGCCTCCACGGTGTTCCGTTCGGTCCAGCGGATCGAGAAGAACCTGGGCCAGCGCCTGTTCGAGCGCACGCGCCAGGGCTACCTGCCTTCCGATGCGATGCTCGAAATCGCCGGCCACGCCGAGCGGATCGAGGCCGAACTGGAGGCGGCGCGGGCCGCGGCACTCGCCCCCAGCCAGGACGTGTCGGGCCGCGTGCGCATCACCACCGTGGACGCGGTCTTGCGCGGCCTGCTGCTGCCCTGCCTCGCGCCGCTGGCCGCCCGTCACCCGCTGCTGCAACTGGAGGTGCGCGCCAGCCATGAGCTGCTCAGCCTGACCCGGCGCGATGCGGACCTCGCCCTGCGCGCTGTCGTGCCCACCAGCCGGCCGCCCGGCCATCTGGTCGGCCGCCACCTGGGGCCCATCCGCTTCGTCGTGTGCGCCGGGCGCGCCCTGCCCGCCGCCCGGCGCAGGCAGCCGCTGGACACGCTCGACTGGGTGGCGCCCGACGAGACCATGCCGGAGCATCCCTCGGTGCGCTGGCGCCGCAAGAGCCTGCCCAAGGTCACGCCGCGCTACCTGGTCGACGGCATCGTGAACGTCGTGGACGCGCTCAAGACGGGGCTGGGTGTGGGCATCGTTCCCCTGTTCATGCTCGACACCGAACCACAGCTGATAGCGCTGTCGGACCCGCTGCAAGGCTGCGATTCGCAGCTGTGGCTGCTGGCCCATCCCGAGTCGCGGCATCTGCGGCGCATCGCCGCGGTGTACCAGCATCTGGCCCAGGACATCCGGCTTCCCTGAGCGCTGCGGCGCCGCGCGCCGTGGGTCACAATGTCGATGAAAATACCGCCATGGAAGCCTTCACCCCTTCGATCGACGCCACCCGCTGCCCGCTGTGCGGCACCGTGAACGCCTGCGCCATGGAGGTCGAACGCGCCAGCGGCGTGAAGCAACCGCCCTGCTGGTGCACCCAGGTCGATTTCAGCCGGGAGCTGCTCGAACGCGTGCCCACACCGGCCCAGGGCCTGGCGTGCATCTGCGCGGCTTGCGCGAAGCAGGCCGCCGGCTGATGGGTTAGCTGGCGAGCCGGCCATCCAGCCGGGCCTTCAGGAAACCGCCCGTGCCATAGCGGGTGACGCGGCTGTAGAAGCGGTGCGTGAGCCGCGCCACCATCGCCGAGTAGTCATCGACCAGTCCGGGCAGGATGCTGAAGTTGTCGTAGTTCACCACCACCGCCACGCGCTCGCCGGGATGCGTCACCACCGGCTCCAGCAGTTGCGTGACGCGCTGCTCGATGTCGGCGATGAGCCCCCGCTCCTCGATGCGCAGGCCCTCGAAATTGATGAACAGCAGGCGGTGCTCGCGATCCAGCTCGAAGCGCTCGGCCAGGGGCTTGGCGAGCAGGCGGTCGCGCAGGCCCAGCGGCCCGGGCGCGAAGATCGCGGGGTCCATCAGGCGCAGGTTGGGGCTGATGGCGGGCATGAAGTCCATCTGCGCGAACACGTCGCGCTCCAGGTCGATGCCGGGGGCCACTTCGATCAGTTCCAGGCCGCCCTCGGCCGCCAGCCGGAACACGCAGCGCTCGGTCACGTACAGCACCTTCTGTCCGCGCCGCCGCGCTTCACGGCCGCTGAAGGTGCGATGCTCCACCTGCTTCACGAACTTGCGCATCGTGCCTTCGCTGTCGATGCGGACCTTACCCTCCTCCAGCCGCACCGACAGGTCGCCCGCGGTGAAGGTGCCCACGAAGACCACCGTCTTGGCGTTCTGGCTGATGTTGATGAAGCCGCCCGCGCCGGCCAGGCGCGGCCCGAACTTGCTCACGTTGAGGTTGCCCTCGGCGTCGGCCTGCGCCAGGCCCAGCACGGCCAGGTCGAGCCCGCCGCCATCATAGAAATCGAACTGGTTGGGCTGGTCGATGATGGCCTGGGCGTTCACCGCGGCGCCGAAGCTCAGGCCGCTGGCCGGGATGCCGCCGATGACACCGGGCTCGGCGGTGAGGGTCACCAGGTCGATCACCCTTTCTTCCGCCGCCACGGCCGCCACGCCTTCGGGCATGCCGATGCCCAGGTTCACCACGCTGTTGGCCTGCAGTTCCAGGGCGGCGCGGCGCGCGATCACCTTGCGCTCGCTCATGGCCATCGCCGGCACCTGGTCCATCGGCAGCCGGATCTCGCCGGAGTACGCGGGGTTGTACTGCTCGCTGAAGGTCTGCATGTGATAGGCCGGGTTGCTCGCGACCACCACCGCATCCACCAGCACGCCCGGCACCTTCACCTGGCGCGGGTGCAGGGTGCCGCGTTCGGCCATGCGCTCCACTTGGGCGATGACGATGCCGCCGCTGTTGCGCGCGGCCATGGCGATGGCCAGGGCCTCCAGCGTGAGGGCCTCGCGCTCCATGGTGAGGTTGCCATCCGGGTCGGCCGTGGTGGCGCGGATGATGCCCACCGAGATGGGGAAGGCCTTGTAGAACAGGTACTCCTGGCCGTCGATCTCCATCAGGCGCACCAGCTCTTCAGTGGTGCGGGCGTTGATGCGGCCGCCGCCATGGCGCGGATCGACGAAGGTGTCCAGGCCCACGCGCGTCAGGGTGCCGGGCTTGCCCGCCGCGATGTCGCGAAACAGGTGGGCCAGCACGCCCTGCGGCAGGTTGTAGGCCTCGATCTCGTTGGCCACCGCCAGTTTCTGCAGCGCGGGCACCAGGCCCCAGTGCCCGCCGACCACCCGGCGCACCATGCCCGCATGGCCGAGATGGTTCAGGCCTCGCTGCTTGCCGTCGCCCTGCCCGGCCGCATAGACCAGCGTGAGGGCGTTGGGCGAGCCGGTGCCGGTCTCGGCCTGGGTGGCCAGAAAGCGTGCCTCCAGCGCCACGGCGATCTCCTCGGCGAAGCCGATGCCCACGAAGCCACCCGTGGCGACGGTGTCGCCATCGTGGATCAGGCGCACCGCCTCGGCCGCGCTCACCAGCTTGTTGCGCCGGTTGCCCAGCGGGGCATGGTCGTTCAATTGGGTGTGCAAGGCCATCTCCTCCTTGAAGAACTCCTATCATCCTCGTCATCACCGCATTTGGCTTCAAGGAAAACCATGCCATCGAATCCCGGGAAGAGGCCGGCTTGAGCGACACGCACACCCTCGCGGCGCTGCGCGAACGCCACGGCCCCCGCTACCGCTGGCTGCTGCTGCTCTCCGTGATGGTGGGCACCATGGCGTCGATCATGTCCTCCACCATCATCAACGTGGCCATCCCGGACATGAGCCAGCACTTCACGCTGGGCCAGGAGCGGGCGCAGTGGGTGAGTTCCGGCTTCATGGTGGCGATGACCGTGTCGATGCTCACCACGCCGTGGCTGCTGGCGCGCTATGGCTATCGCGGCGTGTACGTGGGCTGCATGCTGCTGCTGATGGCAGGCGGCATCGTCGGCGGCTTCGCCAACGATTACCCCCTGGTGCTGGGCGCGCGGATCGCGGAAGGGCTGGCGGCGGGTGTGGTGCAGCCGATTCCGGCCATCATCATCCTGCGCGCCTTCGAGCCCCACGAACAGGGCCGCGCGAGCGGCATGTTCGGCATGGGCGTGGTGCTGGCGCCGGCCATCGGCCCCAGCATCGGCGGCGTGCTGGTCGACCTGTTCGGCTGGCGCTCGATCTTCTTCATGGTGGTGCCGTTCTGCCTGGCCTCGCTCTGGCTGGCCTTCAAGTTCGTGCCCGTCACAGCGCCGGGAGGCGCCGCCGCGCAGCGCACCGGCACCCTCGACTGGCGCGGCCTGCTGCTGGGCAGCGTGGGCACGCTGTGCCTGCTCAACGGCCTGGTGGAACTGCACACCGATCTCGGCCGCGCCACCTTGCTGCTGCTCGGCTCAGCCCTCACGTTCGTGGCGTTCATCGTGTGGCAGCGGCGGCTGCTCGCGAACGGCGGCCAGCCCCTGATGAACCTGAGCCTGTTCGCCTACCGCAGCTTCGCGATGGGCAGCATCGTGGCCTTCATTTATGGCACGGCGCTCTTCGGCTCCACCTACCTGCTGCCCGTGTACATGCAGCTGGGCCTGCGCCTCTCGCCGTCCTACGTCGGCACCATCCTGCTGCCGGCCGGGCTGATGCTGGCGGTCACCATCGCGCTGGTGGGCCGGCTGGCCGACCAGCAGCCGACGCACGTGCTGGTGAGCATTGGCCTGGCGCTGCTGGCCGCCTCGTTCGCCTTCATGTTCACCGTGCGGCTGGACACCGGAATCTGGGTGCTGGTGGCCTGGGCCCTGCTCGGGCGCATCGGCCTGGGCTTCATCCTTCCGTCGCTCAACCTGGGATCGATGCGCGCACTGGCGCCGGGCCTGATACCGCAGGGCTCGAGCGCCATCAACTTCGTGCGCATGCTGGGCGGGGCGGCGGGGGTGAGCATCTGCGGCATCGTGCTGGAGTGGCGCATCGCCGCGCACGGGGATTCACTCACCAATCCGGCGACCAGCCCGCAACGCCTGGCGGCCTTCAACGAGGCCTTCTGGATGCTGGCGGCGCTGTGCGGGCTGGCGATGCTGGCCGCGTGGCGCCTGCGTGAAGCGCCGCCCCCCGCGCAGCCGCCCAAAGCGCCAGAATAGCGCCATGTGCCAGCTCCTCGGGATGAACTGCAACACGCCCACGGACGTGACGTTCAGCTTCACGGGTTTCGCGCAGCGCGGCGGGCGCACCGACCACCATGGCGACGGCTGGGGCATCGCCTTCTTCGAGGGCGCCGGGCTGCGCCACTTCGTCGATCACCAGCCGGCCTGCGAGTCGCCCGTGGCCGAGCTGATCCGCCGCTACCCGATCAAGAGCCGCAACGTCATCGCCCACATCCGCAAGGCGACGCAGGGGGCGGTGGCGCTGGAGAATTGCCACCCCTTCGTGCGCGAGCTGTGGGGCCGCTACTGGGTGTTCGCCCACAACGGCAACCTGGAGAACTTCCACCCCCGGCTGCATGCCGGCTTCCGGCCCGTGGGCGCCACCGACAGCGAGCGCGCCTTCTGCTGGCTGATGCAGGAGCTGGCCAAGTCGCATGCGGGCATGCCCAGCGTACAGGAGCTGACGCTCACGCTGCGCGACCTCGCGCCGCGCATCGCCGCGCATGGCACCTTCAACTTCATGCTGTCCAACGGCCAGGCCCTGTGGGCGCATTGCTCGACGAGTCTTTTCTTCGTCGAACGCAAGCACCCCTTCGCGCATGCGCATCTGGCCGACGAAGACCTGAGCATCGACTTCGCCCGCAACACCACGCCGCAGGACAGGGTGGCCGTGGTCGTCACCGCCCCGCTCACCACCAATGAGGACTGGACCGCATTCGCGCCCGGCGAGCTGCGCGTGTTCGTGGACGGTCAATCGGCCTGACGGCTGTCATCCACCCAGACGGCTGTCATCCCGGGCTTGACCCGGGATCCACGCATCGCGCGCCGGGGACGTGGGAGGGAACCTGGATTGCGGGTCGAGCCCGCAATGACAGCTTAATGCGCGACTGCCGCTTCCAGCGCGTCGACGAACATGGCCGGCACATCGAAGCCGGCCTGGTCGGTAATCTCCTGGAAGCAGGTGGGGCTGGTGACGTTGATCTCGGTGAGGCAATCGCCGATCACGTCCAGGCCGACCAGCAACAGGCCGCGCGCGGCCAGCACCGGGCCCAGCGCATTGGCGATCTCGAAGTCGCGCGCACTCAGCGCTTGGGCCACGCCCTTGCCGCCGGCCGCCAGGTTGCCGCGGATTTCGCTGCCCTGGGGAATGCGCGCCAGGCTGAACGGCACCGGTTTGCCGCCGATCACCAGGATGCGCTTGTCGCCCTGCGCGATCTCGGGCACGAAGCGCTGCACCATGATGGTGGTCGCTCCGTGGCGGTTGAGGGTTTCGATGATGGACCCCAGATTGAGCCCGTCGGCGCCGACCCGGAAGATCCCCATGCCGCCCATGCCGTCCAGCGGCTTGAGGATGATGTCCTCATGCATGTCGTGGAAGGCGCGCACGGCGTCCGCGTCCCGGGTGACGAGGGTCGGGCTGGTGAACTGCGCGAATTCCATGATCGCGAGCTTTTCCGGGTGGTCGCGCAGCGCAGCCGGCTTGTTGAAGACGCGCGCGCCTTCGCGCTCGGCGTGTTCGAGCAGGTGCGTCGCGTAGAAGTATTCGCTGTCGAACGGCGGGTCCTTGCGCATCAGCACCGCGTCGAAATCCTTGAGCGCCCGGATCGGCGTGGACGTTTCGCGGAACCACCGGTCGCCATCGCCGGTCAGGACGATCTCTCGCACCGCCGCTTTCACCACGTCGCCGGATTGCCAGGCCAGGTCTTCCGGGCCGCAGGCCACGATGCGATGGCCGCGCCGCTGCGCTTCCCGCATCATGGAAAAGGTGGTGTCCTTGTAGGTCTTGAAGGACTCGAGGGGGTCGGCGACGAAAAGGATGTTCATGGCGGCATGGGTACTGGGCGCTCGTACTG
This sequence comes from Ramlibacter sp., assembly GCA_035476755.1. Classification (GTDB taxonomy): domain Bacteria; phylum Pseudomonadota; class Gammaproteobacteria; order Burkholderiales; family Burkholderiaceae_C; genus Ramlibacter. The sequence continues at coordinate 768 of DATILF010000171.1, read as the reverse complement.
TTGCACAAAAAGCAGCGCCGCGCCCGCGACTGGCCGCAAGACGCCGCGCGGCCTCTGCCTATTCGAGCCGGCCTGCCGCAGGCAGGGCTGGCCTCATATCTCGATCTTGGAGCCCAGTTCCACCACCGAGTTGTTCGGCAGGCTGAGGAAATCGGCCGCCGCGCTGGCGTTGTGGTGCATCTGGGCGAACAGCTTTTCGCGCCAGGGCGCCATGCCGCTGCCGATGCTGGGAATGACGGTGTCGCGCGACAGGAAGTAGCTGGTCTTCATCGGGTCGATCTCGCAGCCGCGCCCGCGGATCTGATCCAGGGCGCGCGGCACGTCGGGGTCGTTCTTGAACCCATAGTGCAGGATCACCTGCCAGCAGCTGTGGCCCAGCGACTCGATCTCCACCCGCTGGTTCATGCCGACCCAGGGCACCTCGTGGTTGCGCACCGTGACGAACAGGTTGTGCTCGTGCAGCACCTTGTTGTGCTTGAGGTTGTGCAGCATGGCGTTGGGCACGGTGCCGGGCTCGGCCGTGAGGAACACCGCCGTGCCGTCCACCCGCGTCGGCGGGCTCACGAACACGGCTTCCAGGAAGCCCTTCAGGTCGATGGCGTCGGCGCGCAACTTTTCATTGAGCAGCTCGCGGCCATGCTTCCAGGTCATCATCAGCGTGAAGATGCCGCCGCCGATCAGCAGGGGGAACCAGCCGCCTTCCAGCAGCTTGAGCGCGTTGGAGGCGAAGAAGGTGATGTCCACGAGGAAGAACCAGCCGGTGGCGCC
>DATILF010000170.1:0-7332 GCA_035476755.1 Ramlibacter sp. | reverse complement strand
CTCGGCCTGGGCTTTGCGATGGTCTCCCGCCTCATGCTGCTGTTCTCACTCAGCTGGGTGATGGGCCTCACCAGCGACCTGTTCAACGTGGCCGGCCAGGGCATCAGCGGCCGCGACCTCGTGCTGCTGTTCGGCGGCCTCTTCCTGCTGTACAAGGCCTCGCACGAAATCTTCGTGGAGGTCGAAGCGCGTGAAGAAGACGGCCCGGCGCCCACCGATGCCGCCGCCATCAAGGCCAGCGGCAAGAAGCTGTTCTGGGCCATCATCGGCCAGATCGCCGTGATCGACATCGTCTTCTCGCTCGACTCGGTCATCACCGCCGTCGGCATGGTGGACCAGATCGGTGTGATGGTGGCGGCCGTGGTGGCCTCCGTCGGCGTGATGCTGGTGGCCGCCAAGCCCATCGGCGATTTCGTCGATGCTCACCCGTCGGTGAAGGTGCTGGCCCTGGCCTTCCTGGTGATGGTCGGCATGGCGCTCACCGCCGAATCCTTCGACATGCATGTACCCAAGGGCTACATCTACGCGGCCATGGCGTTCTCGCTGGGCGTGGAGGCCCTGAACATCCGGGCGCGCAAGAAGCGGATGGCCAAACGCAGCGCCGACAGGGAAGCCGCCGCGGCAAGGTGACGCCTCGGCGCACAATCGGCGCATGAAGACTGTCACTTCTTCGCGCCGGCAACTCGTGATGGCCGTGCTGCTGGCGCTGGCCATGCTCGGGGCCGCGATGCGCCACTGGGCCGACAACCCCTCGCTGGCGCGGGACGTGGGCACGCTGCTGCTGGTGCTGTGGCTGCCCGCGGTGGGCAACCTGGTGGCGTTCCTCATTGCCAGGCTGCCGGCGCGCTCACGCGCAGCCGCGACGGGCTTCGCCGACGGACAGCCCTTCACGCCCCAACTGCGGGCGGCGTTCACCGCCATCGACGGCGACCCGCATCGGTCGGTGGACCCTCAACGGACCGACTGGACTCTCGTGGTGGGCGGCGAAGGCTTTACCGCCCGCACCGCGCAGCCCCTGTCGCGCACGCTCACGGCCGCACCGGCGGGCGCGATCGATCTGGAATTGCTGCGGCCCGCGCTGGCCATGCCCCGGCTCGTGCCGGGCGCGGCATTCGTCGTGCTGGCGGGAACGACGCCCGTGGCGAGAGGCCAGGTGCTGACAACGGCCCCGTAGTGCGTGCGTACGCCGCTACTGCATGGCGCCGCCACCCACCATCCAGGGCGTGCCGAACTGGTCAGTGAGCATGCCGAAGGCCTCGGCCCAGAAAGTCTTGCCCATGGGCATCATGACGCTGCCGCCATCGGCCAGTGCATTGAAGATGCGGGTGGCCTCCTGCGCGGTGGGGTAGTTCAGCGACAGCGCGAAGCCGGTCATGCCGGGGTTGGGTTGGCCTTCCGGCGAGTCCGAAGCCATGAGCGTGCGGCCGTCGATTTTCAAGCTGGCGTGCATGATGCGGTCCTTCGAGCCGGGCGGGCAATGCTCGGGCTCCGGCGACTCGCCGTAGGTCATCATCATCTCCAGCTTGCCCCCCAGCACGCGCTCATAGAAGCGCACGGCCTGGGCGCACTTGCCGTTGAAGAAAAGGTAGCTGTCGAGTACGGGCATGGTGCTTCTCCTGGTGGATTGAATTTCGAACGGGCGACAAGCCCGTCCTGCACTATGACGAACAAACAGTTCGGAAATCGACAGGAGCCCGACGATAGGGCGCATCAGACCCGGCCTACACGCAACGGCTCCGCCGGATGGCCCCTGCACAGCCTGGCTTCGCACGGGCGGCACGCCGAAAAGCCCGCACAGTGGCCTTGAGCGCTGCCGCCCATCAGGAACCCTGAACCCATGCCTTCCGACTGGATCCCGTTCGAACTTCTGCTGCTGGCCGCCGCGCTGGCCTGTTCGCTCGTGGTGCGGCCCTGGCGCATGCTGCGCGCGCACGGTTCAGTCCCGGCGCTGGCGACGCCACTGCTCGCCTCGCTGGCCCTGCTCCCCTGGCTGTGGGCCTGGCCCGGCAGCGCAGCCATGCCCTGGCCCCTGCAGTGGTCCGGGGCGGCACTGGCGACGCTCGCGCTGGGCTGGCCACTGGCGGTGCCGGTGCTGTGCGTCGCCGGGCTCAGCACCATGCTCACGGCGGGCGCCAGCTGGAGCGAGGCGCTCGGCGCCGCTGTGTGGTTGGGCGTGGCGCCCGCCACGGTAATGCTGGTGCTGGGCCATGCGGTGCGACGCCTGTTCGGCGCCCACCCGATGGCCTACCTGCTGGGGCGGGCCTTCGCGGTCCCCTTGCTTGCCCTGTTCGCGTGCTCCCTGCTGATGGGCCTGCTGGGCCAGGGGGGCGTGCCTGACACCGATCCCAGGCTGCTGGTGGTCGTATCCTTCCTCATGGCGATGGGCGAAACCAGCTGGACCTTTGCCATCGCGTCCCTGCTGGTGGCTTGCCGGCCCCAATGGCTGGCCACCTGGTCCGACGCTCTCTACCTGCGACGGCAGCCGACTTGAGCGGCTTGGTGATGTATTTCACAGGAATCAGTGGCGATAGTTCCTCGTTTTCGCGGGGGCATGGGCCGCACACTGGGGCATGGCCTTTCACGTACGCACCACCCGGTTCATGGATTTCGTCCAGCTGGTCGTCTCGGGACCAGCATCGATGAAAAGCTTCGTCGAGCTGGTGCGCGACTTCGAGCTGGAAAGCCTGGGCTGGGGTGACCGAAAAGTGATGGTGGACCTGCGCGCGATGGATGGCGAGTTCGACGCGGCCGAGCAGATGTTTCTGGCTGAACTGGTCGCTCACCATCTGCCGCACCTCGAAAAGGTGGCCTCGGTGCTGCGCTCCGCACCCCTGGCGGACCAGGGAGCAGGCGCTTCGCCCGTCAAGGGCATGCAGCTTCGCGTGTTCGGCACGCACGACGAGGCGCTGGCCTGGCTGCTGGCGGACCGGGCGGCGTGCACCCCGACGGCCGCGCCTTCCCTGTCCGTCAGTGGCTAGGGCAATTGGCTGACAGCGGCGGCTGGGCCACGCAGGTTCAATGGCGGCTGGAACCCATCAAGGAGAGTCCTCATGACCCAGCAAGCGATCATCCGCGGCGAAGTCTGTTTTCGCGCCGGCGACGGCATCATGATGCCGATCCCGCCCGGCCCGGTGGAGATCGAGGTGGCCGACGACAGCGTGACACTGGGCTGGACCACCCCGGACGGCAGCGCCGGCTCCACGGCGATCACACGCGACGAATACGCCCGCTACGTCAAGGAAGGCAACATCCGCCCGGCCCAGGAATGACATCCAGGCGCCAACGACATGCCAGTCTCAGGTGCGGCGGCGGCACGCCACCGGCGCGCGCTGCGGCACGGTCCACACGGCCTCGTCGCCCCGGCCGCGGAAGCTGAACTCGGGCGTCGCGAACCAGAAGCCCGTACCCGCCCGCTGAAGCGGCAGGTTCAGCACCAGGCCGCTGTTGAGCGTGGCGACGGCGACGTCCGAACCCGACTGGATGGCCACCGTGGTGAGGTCATCGCACGCATAGGTCATCACCGGGCCCAGTGAACTCACCGGGCGGGTCGTCGAAGTCGGGGGCCCGGACGGCGTGACGCAGGCGCCCAGAAAAAGGGTGCACAGGAAGCTTGCGGTGAGTCGGCGCATGGTTCGCTTTCAGGGAAAGGCCAAGCCCCATTCTGCCCGTCCCAAAGCCCGACAGGCTCAGGCGCATTGGTCCAGGCTGCGAATACGGTCCATTGCTTCCGCCTCGCCGAGGTGCATGCACATGCACTCGAACAAGGCACTGCGCATCCTCAGCAGGTCGCCCGTGCTGCGTACTGTCTTGACCTGCTCGCGCAACAGGTTCGGCTTTGCGCCTCGGCATTCATTCAAAAGAATCAAAACGTAGCGGCGCAGGAGCGCAATGTCCAGCCGCACTGTGCTTTCGTCGTACATCTGTGTCCCAACCTACCAACTGCTTGTGGGTGGGGAGTAGCCATTTCCGTGCCCGCGGGGACATGGCACGGGATATGCAACGAACTGCTGCATATTTCGGTGTCTCGAGGAGTCTCGGATGGCCCACGCCACTGTATTCGCGATGAAGGACATACCCGCCCTCGGCGACGGGATGGCAGCCGCATGGCGGCGGCTCTGGCGCCGGGGCGACCCGCAGGCGCCGGCGCGGCAGGGCGGCCCGTGGACTTCCGGCGTCACCTACCGGGGCTACCTCGGCGCGAATGGCCAGGACTCGGCGTCCTGGCAGTCCGAGCAGCAGCTGAAGGAAACGCAGGCGCTCCTGAACATGGCCGCGGCGGCGGGCCGCCTGGGGGCCTGGAGCCTGGAGCTGGCGGGCATGAAATGGGTGTGGTCCGACGAAGTGAAGGTGATCCACGAAGTACCGCCGCACTACGTGCCCACTACCCACGACGCGCTGAACTTCTACACGCCGGAGTCGCGCGAGCGGCTGATCGACGCCTTCGACGACTGCGGACAGAACGGCACGGCGTTCGACCTTGAACTGGAGCTGATCACGGCGCGTGGGCGACGCGTGTGGATCCGCGCCATCGGCGAGGCCGACCGCAGCGCGCCAGGCGCCATCACCCACATCCGCGGCGCGATCCAGGACGTGAGCAAGTTCAGGGCTGTCGCCGACGAAGCGCGATTGACAGCCGAGCGCTTCACGCGCACGCTGGAGTGCCTCACCGACGGCTTCATCCTGCTGGACCACGAATGGTGCTTCGTCTATGCGAACCCGGAGGCCGCGCGCATCCTGCGCCGCGACCGCGATGCCTTGAAGGGCCGATGCCTGCTGACCGAATTTCCCGAGACCGCCGCCGGCAAGTTCCTGGCGCGTTGCCAGGACGCGATCCGCAATGGCCAGACCGCGGAGTTCGTGAAGTTCTATCCGCCCCTGGGCATCTGGGTGTACATGAAGGTGTGGCCGTCGGACCTGGGCCTGACGTTCTGCATCCGTGACGACTCCGACCGCATCAATGCGCGGCGTGAAGTGATGCGGCTGAGAGGCCAGATGGCCGCGATGGCGGCCATCACACACGAATGAGCGGCTTTCGTACGCGCTGATCTCCAGCGCCTCCGGCCTCACGCTCAACCGCGAAAATGCTTCGCGGCGAAGGCCCACATCATGCGTGATGCATCCGGGCCGGCCCCATCGCTGTAGGGCTTGCGAGCGGCGCCGCCGCTCCAGGCATGTCCCAATCCCTCCACTTCCACCAGCGTCGCGAGGGTCGCGCCACGCAGCTTGAAATCGGTGACGGTCATCGGATAGCGGTTACCACGCTGCACCCGGCGCTCGCCGGCCGTACGTGCACCACTGGCCTGGGCCCACACGCGCGCGGCCGCCTGGCCATTGCGCGCCGACACCACCCGATCCACGCCGCCATGCACCACCAGAAGGGGCGGCCAGAGCGCTGCCATGGCAATGGGCATGACCGGGAGCGGCCGCGACGGGCGCAGGCCATGCATGGCGCCCACGGCCGACAGGGTGGAGTGCGCCGTGCCGGGCGGAATGCCCGAGTGCATCATCACCGCGCGAAAACGGCCGGGGTGGCACGTTGCCAGCAGGGCCGCCATGCTCGCGCCGGCGGACAGGCCCGCCACGGCGATGCGGGTGCGATCCACCCCGTACAGCAGGCATGCCTGGTCGATGGCCCGCATGATCAGGTCCGCTTCTCCATGCGCACGGCCGGAGCGCGTATCGAACCAGTTCCAGCAGCCTTGCGCGTTGGCAAGCCGGTCCTGCTCGGGATAGAGCACCACGAAGCGTTCACGCGCGGCGATGCGGTTCATGCGGGTGCTCTCGGCGAAGCTCCTGGCGTCCTGCCCGCACCCATGCAGCATGACCATCATCGGGAGGCGTTCACCCAATGGCACACCGGGGGGCCGGAAGAGCCGGTAGCGGCGCGCGCCCGCGGGGCCAATGGCCATGCCCGCCAGCCAGTCGCCCTGGCCCGGCGGCGGCTTGCGTTGCGCGGCGTGCAGCTTCAGCCCGACGGCCGTGGCGCGCTGGGTCGCCTTCAGCGCGCCACGCGTCATCTGCACGAAGCTGCGCTCCATGGCCCGCGCCCAGGCGGACGTAGCGCCGCGTCGCGCCATCAGTGGCTGCCCGTTCCAGTCAATGGCGTGGCGCCGGCTCCAGCGCGGCGAGCAAGCTGTCGATGAGCACGGGCTTGACCAGGTGCCGGTGGAAACCCGCCGCCCGGGCGCGCTCCTTGTCCTCGGCCTGGCCGTACCCGGTGAGCGCGATGAAATGCGAGTCCCGCACGGCGGCGCCGCCGACCCGGCGCAACTCCGAAGCCAGCTTGTACCCATCCATCTCCGGCAAGCCGATGTCGAGCACGCACGCCTGGGGAGAAAAATTGGTGATCTTCTCGATCGCTTGGGTGGGCGTGTTCGCGGGCACCACGTCGAAGCCGTGCAGCTCCAGCAAGGTGGTGATGGTTTCAAGCGCATCCGTGTTGTCGTCCACGATCAGCACTCGCTTGCCGGCGCCATGCACCGGGACGGCGTCCTCCACGTCGTGCGTGCTCCACGACTTCGCGGTGGGCTTGGGCAACACCACCTCGAAGGTGGCGCCGTGCCCCGGCCCGCCGCTGGCGGCGGACACCGTGCCACCGTGCAGGCTGACCAGCTTCTTCACGATGGCCAGGCCGATGCCCAGCCCTCCCGAGCGGCGATCGATGGTGGTTGGCCCCTGCTCGAAGAGGTCGAAGATCTGCGGCACCAGCTCGGCCGAGATGCCCACGCCATCGTCGCTGACGGCGATGACAACGGCGCTCGGCGTCTCGCTGATGCGGATGCCGATGTTGCCTTCAGGCGGCGTGTACTTGCCGGCATTGAGCAGCAGGTTGGCGAAGATCTGCCGCAGGCGTTCGGGGTCGGCATCGACCAGGATCTCCGAGCGGCCGGGCGTGTAGGAGATCTTGTGCCTGCGCTCGGTCATCAGCGGTGAAACGCCTTCGAGCGCGGCGACGAGCGGGCTGTGGATGTCGATCAGGTCGCGCCGCAATTCCACCTTGTCGCGGGTGATGCGCGTCACGTCCAGCAGGTCATCCACCAGCCGCCCGACATGGCGGACCTGGCGGTCGATCATGCCGATTTCGCGGCTGAGGTTGCCGGCGCCCTTGCGCCGGATGATCTCCAGCGTGGTGACGATGGGAGCGAGCGGATTGCGCAGCTCGTGCCCCAGCATGGCCAGGAATTCGTCCTTGCCGCGGCTGGCGCGCGCTCTCGCGTCGTCAATGCGCGCCGTGTCCAGGCCGGCCCCGCACAGCGACACGGCGGCGCGCAGCATCGACGTGTGGCGAACGGATGGAAAGTCGTCGGCGCGCGAGCCGAACCAGATGGATTC
>DATILF010000169.1:0-4112 GCA_035476755.1 Ramlibacter sp. | reverse complement strand
GGCGGCACGCCCATGCGCGTGTTGATCAGCCACTGCTGGCCGATGGACAGCACGTTGTTGGTGATCCAGTACAGCACCAGGCCGGACGGGAAGAAGAAGAACATCACGCTGAAGGCGAGCGGCATGAACCACATCAGCTTGGCCTGCATCGGGTCCGGCGGCGTGGGGTTCAGCGCGGTCTGCAGCAGCGTGGTGAGGGTCATCACCAGCGGCAGGATGAAGAACGGATCGGGCGCGGACAAGTCCTTGATCCAGCCCACCCAGGGCGCGCCGCGCATTTCCACGCTGGACAGCAGCACCCAGTAGAGCGCGATGAACACCGGGATCTGCACCATGATCGGGAAGCAGCCGCCCATCGGGTTGACCTTTTCCTCGCGGTAGATGCGCATCATCTCCTGCTGCATCTGCTGCGGGTTGTCCTTGTAGCGATCCCGCATGGCCATGACCTTGGGGTTGATGGCCTTCATCTTGGCCATGCTCTCGTAGCCCTTGGCCTGCAGCCAGTAGAAGGCGATCTTGATGATCAGCACCAGCGCCATGATCGACCAGCCCCAGTTGCCCAGGAAGCCATGCAGCTGGTCCATCAGCCAGTAGAGCGGCTTGGACAGGATGGTGAGCCAGCCGTAATCCTTCACCAGGTCCAGGCCGGGCGTGATCTGCTCCAGCACCTTCTCGACCTGCGGGCCGGCGAAGAACTTCGCGTCCACGCCCTTGCTCGTGCCCGGCGCAATGGCGTCGATCGGGGCGATCATGCCGACGGCGTACAGGTTGGTGTCGACCTTGCGCACGAACAGCTCGCGCTTCACGCCTTCGGGCAGGATCCAGGCGCTGGCGAAGTAATGCTGCACCATGGCCACATAGCCATTGGGGGAGGTCTTGTCGATATCGACCTTGTTCTTCTCGATGTCGCTGAATTCCACCTTGGTGAACTTCTTGGCCTCGGTGTACACGGCCGGGCCGGTGAAGGTGGAATAGAAGGACGATTCGCCCGGCAGCTTGTTGCCGTCGCGCACCAGCTGCACGTACAGCTGCGGCGAGACGGGGGCCGTGCCGGTGTTCACCACTTCATGGCGCACGGCGGCGTCGTAGGCGCCGCGCTTGAAGGTGTAGGTCTTGACCAGCTTGACGCCGGCCTTCTCGGGCGACTCGAAGCGCACCACCAGTTCGCTGGCGCCGTCCTTCATTTCGCGGTCGCCACTGAAGGCCATCACGGTCTTGTGGTTGGGCAGGTCGCCGGTGCCGATCAGGCCCGATTCGGCCACGTACTTGGCGCCGGGGCGGTCGTCCAGCAGGACGAAACTGGACTGCTTGTCGTCGGCCGAGACCTTCAGGAACTCGGTGCGCACCAGCGAGCCGCCTTCGGTATCGAAGGTCAGGCGCAGCAAGTCGGTGGTGACGGTGATCTTCTGCGCGCTGGGCGCGGGCGCCGCGGCCGTCGAGGAAGGCACGGCGCCGGGCGCGGCAGCCACGCCTGCGGCCGCGGGCACGCTGCTGGCGGGCACCGTGCTGGCCGGCACGCTCGACGCACCGGCCGGGCCCGGGGCGGTGGCCGACGGCGCAACCGGGGTGCTGGGGAAGAAAGTGGGTTTGTTGCCCTGGGCGATCTGCCACTGGTCCCACAGCAACACCATGGAGAAACCAAAGATCACCCACAGGATGGTGCGGCGAATGTCGTTCATGAAGACTTCTTCTTGGAAAGGGGTGAAAGCAGATGGGTCAGGAAGCGCGGTGCTTCCAGCTGGCCCGGAACCGGGTCGTGGCCGCCGTCGCACCAAGGATGGCAACGCGCGATGCGGGAAAGCGTGAGATACGTGCCCGCCGCCGCGCCGTGCTTTTCCAGCGCTTGCAGCGAATACGCGGAGCAGGTGGGGGTAAAGCGGCAGCTGGAGCCCAGCCACGGGCTGAGCAGCAGGCGATAGCCCTTGACCAGGGCGATCAGGCCGGCGCGGATCATGGCGCGGCCCGGGCGAACAACTGCTGCAGCTCACCCCGTACCGCGCGCTTTAGGGCGTCCGAGGTGGCGCTGACGTACTGGGTGCGATCGAAACCGGCGCGCAGCCGCACCACGTGGGCGGCGGCGGGAAGCGGGGTTTCGAGAGCCTGGCTCACGGTGTAGATCTGCCGTCTGATCGCGTTGCGGGTGACCGCCCGCTTGGCCCAGCGCTTGGGAATGAGCACGCCGATCCAGGGCTCGCGCACAGCAAACAGGGCCTGGGGTCTCGAGGACTCAGGCCCTGTGGTGGTGAGCGCCGGCGGCGCATCGAGGTTCACGCGGTGCAGTGCGAAGTGCGCGGTGCGTGCCACGGTGCTGCCCGCTGCCATGACGGCCTGGAACTGCGCCCGGGTCTTCAGCCGCTGCACTTGCAGTGCAGGCGTCTTTAGACGGCCAGGCGCTTGCGGCCCTTGGCGCGGCGTGCGTTGATGACGGCGCGGCCACCGCGGGTCTTCATGCGGACCAGAAAGCCGTGGGTACGTGCGCGGCGCACTTTGGAAGGTTGGTAGGTGCGTTTCATGATGTCGTTCTCAGGGAAGCCCGCGATTATCGTGCATATTCTCAACAGCGGCAAGGACATAGCCCCAATACCTGCTCAGGAGGGTCATCTTGGGGGTGAGGGCCAGGGATCCCGGATCAGGTCCGGGATGACAAGAAAAGAGGGCTGTCATTGCGGGCTCGACCCGCAATCCACCTGGGCGCGCCGCCGTGGATGCCGGATCAGGTCCGGCATGACAGACCGGGGGCGCGCCCCTGCCCGCCCCTCCCCCAAACAGGGGAGAAGGCAACACGTCATGCCCAAATCGTCTTTGTGGATAAGGGTTTGATAATCTAGAATCGCGCCCTTCCCAGAATGAAAATATCCACAGAGGCGTCAGCCAATAATGAGTGAGGGGCCACACAACAGCCTGGCGGCCGGTGCCGGCCACGGGGCGGGCGACAGCCTTTGGCAAGCCTGCGTCGACCAGCTCGCCCAGGAGCTCCCGGACCAGCAGTTCAACACCTGGATCAAGCCCCTGGTGGCCCAGGTCACCGACGACTTCTCCAAGGTCACGGTGTTCGTGGCCAACCGGTTCAAGCTCGACTGGGTGCGTGCGCAGTACGCGTCCCGCATCGCCAGCATGCTGGAAAAGCTTTACGGCCAGCCCGTGCAGCTTGAGTTAGCGCTTGCTCTTCGCGAACCCACCGCCAGGACTTACTCCACGCCATCGTCCATCGAGATGGGCGCGCCGCCGGAGCCAGCCGAGATCAGCGACGACAGCGCCAATGCGGCGTTCAAGAACCGCCTGAACACGGCCCTGACGTTCGACACCCTGGTCGAGGGCACGGCCAACCGGATGGCGCGGGCCGCGGCCATGCACGTCTCGGGCATGCCCGGCCAGCTCTACAACCCGCTGTTCATCTACGGCGGCGTCGGCCTGGGCAAGACCCACCTGATGCACGCCGTGGGCAACAAGCTCCTGGCCGACCGGCCGGGCAGCAAGGTTCTCTACATCCATGCCGAGCAGTTCGTCTCGGATGTGGTCAAGGCCTACCAGCGCAAGACTTTCGACGAGTTCAAGGAGAAGTACCACTCGCTGGACCTGCTGCTCATCGATGACGTGCAGTTCTTCGCCAACAAGGACCGCACGCAGGAGGAGTTCTTCAACGCGTTCGAGGCCCTGCTGGCCAAGAAATCCCACATCGTGATGACGTCGGACACCTACCCCAAGGGCCTGGCCGACATCCACGAGCGCCTGGTTTCGCGCTTCGATTCCGGCCTGACGGTGGCCATCGAGCCGCCCGAGCTGGAAATGCGAGTGGCCATCCTGATCAACAAGGCCAAGGCCGAAAGCGCCGAAATGCCCGAGGAAGTGGCGTTTTTCGTGGCCAAGAACGTGCGCTCCAACGTGCGCGAGCTCGAAGGGGCGCTGCGCAAGATCCTGGCCTATTCCCGTTTCAACCAGAAGGAAATCTCCATCCAGCTGGCCCGCGAGGCCCTGCGCGACCTGCTGTCCATCCAGAACCGCCAGATCAGCGTGGAGAACATCCAGAAGACCGTGGCCGACTATTACAAGATCAAGGTCGCGGACATGTACAGCAAGAAGCGCCCCGCCTCGATCGCCCGGCCGCGCCAGAT
>DATILF010000168.1:0-6697 GCA_035476755.1 Ramlibacter sp. | reverse complement strand
GCGGGCCAGCCGCGCCGAATTCAGGACGACCAGCAGCGAGCTGGCGGCCATGCCCAGGCCCGCCAGCCAGGGCGGCATCCAGCCCACCAGGGCCAGCGGCACGCAGACGGCGTTGTAGCCGGCGGCCCAGGCGAGGTTCTGCCGCATGACGACGCGTGTGCGCCGTGCGTGATGCAGCAGTGAAGCCACGGCGCCGAGTTGCCCGCCGAGCACGACGAAATCCGAGCGGGCCTGCGCCAGGGGCACGGCGTTGCCCATGGCCACCGACACGTCGGCACGGGCCAGCACCGGGCCGTCGTTCATGCCGTCGCCGACCATCGCCACGCGATGGCCCTCCTGTTGCAGCCTGCGCACATGTTCGAGCTTGTCTTCGGGTGACTGCTCGCCCCAGCTCCACGCGATGCCGGCGCGCCAGGCCAGGCGCCGCACCGCGCGGGTCTGGTCGCCCGAGAGCAACTGCACGCGCAGCTTCAGGCGCTGCAGGGCGCCCACCGCCGGCAGGGCGTCGGCACGCAGCGCCTCGTCCAGATCGAAGGTGGCGAGCCAGCCTTGGTCGTCCGCCAGATGCACCTGGCTGGAAGCGGCGCTGCCCGCACCGGGCACCCCGCAAAAACTCGCGGACCCCAGCCGCAGCCGCCGAGGCTGCCAGCCCCCCTGCCCCGACACCTCGCCCTCGACGCCGCGCCCCGCCACTTCCTGCACACGTGCGGCCGTCCAGCCCACGGTGCCGGCCGCATCCACGATCGCTCGCGAGGCGGGATGCAGGGAGTGCGCGGCGAGTGCTGCCGCCAGCCCCAGGCACCACGTGGGGTCGGCGCCGGGCCGCGCGTGGCTGCCCACGACCGAGATGCTCTGCCCGGTGAGGGTGCCCGTCTTGTCGAACACCACGGTGTCGATTTCCGCGCAGGCCTCCAGCGCCTGCAGGCGGCGCACGAGCACCCCGCGCCGCGCCAGGGCGCCTGCCGCGGCCAGTGAGGCGGCGGGGGTCGCGAGCGACAGCGCGCAGGGGCACGTGACGATCAGCACGGCCACGGCGATGCTGAGGGCGTGGGCCGGCCCCGCGGACCACCACCAGGCCGCGGCCGCGCCGCTCGCCAGCAACACGGCCACCAGGAACGGGGTGGCGATGCGGTCGGCAAACTGCGCGAGCCGGGGCTTTTCCACCGACGCGAGCTCCATCAGCGCGACGATGCCGGCAAAGCGCGTCTGCTCGCCGGTGCGATCGACATCGACGATGAGCGCGCTGGTCAGGTTGTGGCTGCCGGCGACCACGGCCTGGCCCTTGCCGCGCAGGAGGGCACGCGACTCGCCCGTGAGCAGCGCCTCGTCGACGCGGCTCTCGCCTTCGGCCACCGTGCCATCCGCGGGAAAGACCTCGCCGGGCAGCACGCGAATGCGGTCCCCGGCGGCCAGTTTGCGCACGGGCACGCGCTCGAACGTGCCGTTGCCCGCCTGGCGTTCCACCATGTCCGGCAAGCGGCGCACCAGCGCCTCCAGCGAGCCCGCCGTGCGGTCGCGCACCCGCTGCTCCAGCAGGCGCCCGGACAACAGGAAGAACACGAACATGGTGATCGAGTCGTACCAGACTTCGGCGCCCATCGGGCCTTGGGGATCGAAGGTGGCGGCCGTGCTGGCCGCGAAAGCGATGACGATGCCCAGCGCCACGGGCACATCCATGCCGATACGCAAGTGGGTCAGGTCCCGCCAGGCCGACTGGAAGAAGGGACGGCAGGCAAAGAGCAGCACCGGCAGCGTGAGGATCCACGACGCCCAGCGCAGCAGCGCCTGGATGTCGGGAGTCATCTCGCCGGGTTCGGCCACATAGGCCGGCACCGCGTACATCATCACCTGCATCATGCAGAAGCCGGCGACCAGCCAGCGCCACAGCAGCATCTTCCTGGCCTGGGCGCGCGGCGCGGCCGTCAGAAGGTCGGCGGCGGGCAGGCCCGAGTAGCCGGCGCGCTTGAGCGCCGCGAACCATTGCGAAGGCCGCCCGTGCGCGGGTGACCACACCACGCGCGCCGTCGCCGTGGCGCCGTTCACCTGCACACTGCGCACGCCGGGATTTCTCATCAGCGCGTCCTCGACAGTGAGGGAACACGCCGGGCAATACATGCCCTCGATGGCGAGGTAGGACTCCTGGCAGCCTTCCACGCCCGACGCGGTACGGCTGAAACCCTGCCACTCGGCGGGCTCGTCCAGCGCCGCCCACGGGGCCGGGACCGGCGCGGGCGGGGCGACCGGGGCGAAGGTGGCGGTTTGCATGGTGCAAGGCTAACGAACCCCCTGCCGCGCGTGGTTGACCTGGATCAAGCGGGGCCGCCTCGCGGCCTTCTAAGCTGGTGGCATCACAGAAGGAGAATTTCCATGTACCGACGCATCCTCGTTGCCACCGACGGGTCCGAGCTTTCGAAAAAGGCCGTGGACAGCGCGATCGGCCTGGCCAAGGCCACCGGCGCCGAGCTGATCGCCACCTATGTGGTGCCCCGCTACCCCGCGAGCTACTTCGAGGGCAGCGCCCTCCTCACGCACGCGGAGGTCGCGGCCACCGAGAAGCAGTGGGCGTTGCAGGGGCAGGCCGTGCTGGACCACGTGCGGGAAGCGGCGCAATCGCAAGGCGTCACGGCCAAGGGGATCCTGGAGCGGTCGGACCTGGTGGCGGAGGCCATCCTGGCCACGGCCGGCAAATACGAGTGCGACCTGATCGTGATGGCCTCGCACGGCCGCAAGGGCCTCACGCGCGTGCTGCTCGGCAGCGAAACCCAGCACGTGCTCACGCACGGCAGCCTGCCGGTGCTGGTGTTACGCTAAACCCTTCGACAACACAGAGGGAAAGAAGAATGAAAATCCTCCTCGCCGCCGATGGCAGCAAGTTCACCAAGAAGGCCCTGGCCTTTCTCGTCACCCACGATAGCCTGTGCAGCCCGGACGATGAACTGGTGGTCTTGAATGTGCAGCCGGCGCTGCCCCCACGCGTGCGGACGCTGGTGGGCGCGTCAGTCGTCAACGACTACTACAAGGACGAAGCCCGCAAGGTGCTGGACCCGATCGAACGCTTCCTCAAGCGCCATCCGGTGAAATTCCGCGCGCTCTCGGCGGTCGGCTCGCCCACCGCCGAACTGCTGGCGATAGCCAAGCGCGAGAAGGCACATCTGATCGTGATGGGAACGCACGGCCACGGCCTGATAGGCCGGGCCCTGATGGGCAGTGTGGCCCAGCGCGTGCTGGCCGACGCCGACGTACCTGTCCTGCTGGTGAAATGAATCGCGTCAGCGCCTGGGCGCGCGCTTGACCAGTTCGGCGCGCAGGTCGGCCAGCCGGGCCTGCAGGCGCCGCTGGTTCACCGGCCCCATCCGCAGCAGCATTTTCTGGCCCGACGCAAGGGATTCGAGTTGCGGGTCGGCAAATTCGTAGCGGACCCAGGGCCGCAGCGAGGGAATCGGCCCCTTCACCTGCGTCAGTTGCAGCATCACAGGGTACTCCACGACCGGCGTCTCCAGCAGCAGGTCGATGACCGCCACCAGCCGGTCGTTGAAGTAGCTCCTCGGAAAGCCCAGGTCTTCGTACGCCTGCTGCAGAAGCGGGTACATGCGCACGTAGAGATCGACCGCGCGCACCGCGTTGACCGACTCGGCCAGCAGCACGAAGGGTGTGTAACGGGCGCCGTTGTCCGCGGCAATCGCCGGCGCTTCATCGACACTGTCCACCAGGAAACGGTCGGGCGCCGGCTCCACGGGCCAGGCGAGGTGCGGCGCATGGGTCCGCCCGAGGCCGTCGATGGTGGCCACGACACGGCGCGGAAATTCATCGATGCGCAGGAAGGTGTCCACCGCGTCCTTGCCCAGCAGGTTGACCAGCGCGCGGCCGACTTCGGCCGGTCCCAGAGTGTGAGCTTCTGTGGGGGCCAGCGGATGCAGGATCGCCGGCTCCAGGTGTTCGACCGGTGCGGAGGCGCTCGCCCAGGGATTTTCCGGTACCAGCACGCGCGCAGCGTCGTCTCGCGCGCCGGGCATGAGGCCCATGCGCCATAACGTCAACCCCACGACGACAGCGGCGGCCATGGCGAAAAGAGCCAGCGCCTGGAAACCCTTGTTCATGATGCTATTCCTTCGGCAGATGGGCACGGCTCCCGGGGCTCGGGAGGGTCTGCTCGCCGAAATCTAGCATAGGGCGGGAGCGTCAGGGGTTCGGCAAGTCCAATTGCCGCCGCCATCCCGATTCCGCCCTCAGAATCTCAATTTCTACACGTATATTTTCACAAATTCTGCTATTTGTTTACACCGACGACCACGAGAACCTAGAAATCGCCGCTGCCCGAGGCCAGGCTTTCGAAGCGCGTGAGCTCCTTCATGAAGGCCAGTTTCACCGTGCCGGTCGGGCCGTTACGCTGCTTGGCGATGATGACTTCGGCCACGCCCGGCTCTTTCGAAGTTTCCTTGTTGTAATAGTCGTCGCGGTAGATGAACATGATCACGTCGGCGTCCTGCTCGATAGCGCCTGATTCGCGCAGGTCGCTCATCATGGGCCGCTTGTCGGTGCGCGACTCCACGCCGCGGCTGAGCTGGGACAGCGCGATCACAGGGCACTGCAGTTCCTTGGCCAGCATCTTCAAGCCACGCGAGATTTCGCCCACGGCCGTGGCGCGGTTCTCGTCGTTCATGCTGCTGGACGTGCTCATGAGCTGCAGGTAATCGACCACGATGAGGCCCAGCTTGCCGCACTGCCGTGCCAGGCGCCGCGCGTTGGCGCGCAGCTCGCTGGTGGTGAGGCCCGGCGTTTCGTCGATGTGCAGCGAGATGTTGCGCAGCTTCTCGATGGCTTCCGTGAGGCGCGGCCACTCGGCGTCGGTGAGCTTGCCGGTGCGCAGGTGCATCTGGTCGATGCGGCCGATCGAGCCCACGATACGCACCGCGAGCTGGCTGGCGCCCATTTCCATGGAGAACACCGCCACGGGCAAGCCTTCGTTGAGGGCCACGTGCTCGGCGATGTTGATGGCTAGGGCGGTTTTCCCCATGGACGGCCGCGCCGCCAGCACGATCATGTCGCCCGCCTGCATGCCGGAGGTCATGCGGTCCAGGTCGTAGAAGCCGCTGGGCACCCCGGTGATGTCGTTCGGGTTGTCCGCCATCTCCTGCACGCGATCCAGCAGCTGCACCACCAGGGAGTCCATGCCCTGGAAGCCCTGCTTCATGCGCGAGCCCTCTTCGCCGATGTTGAAGATCTTCTGCTCGGCTTCGTCGAGGATCTTGTCGACCGGCTTGCCCTGTGTGTTGAAGGCCGCGGTGGCGATCTCGTCGCTGGCGCTCACCAGCTTGCGCAGGATGGAGCGCTCGCGCACGATTTCCGCATAGCGGCGTATGTTGCTGGCGCTGGGCACGTACTGGGCCAGCGAGTTGAGGTACGCGAGCCCGCCGATCTCCTCGGCCTTGCCCAGGCCCTGCAACTGCTCGTACACCGTGATCACGTCCGCCGGCTTGGTGGCGTTGATCAGGCCGCCGATGGACGCGTAGATCAGCCGGTGCTCGTACCGGTAGAAGTCACCGTCGGTGAGCAGGTCGCCCACGCGGTCCCAGGCGCCGTTATCCAGCAGCAGGCCCCCCAGCACGCTCGATTCGGCCTCGATGGAATGCGGCGGGATGCGCAGCTGCGCGATCTGGTGGTCGCGGGAAAATTCGTCATCGACGGCGGGAAAGACAGCGCTCATGGATCGGGATTTGGGGGAATGACGCATGCTACGCGGGCCTGGATGGCCCGTCAAAATGGGCTGTGCACAAACTTGTGGAGGACCATGTGGATAAGGGGTGTCCAACCGTGTACAACCACAGCGCACCATGGAAAAAGCCGCCCGAAGGCGGCTTCATCAGGGATGACAAGGCTGCGCGGGCAGCCCTCTGTTTTCAGGCGGTGCGGCTCAGGCCGTTTCGCCCAGCACGGTGACGTTGATTTCAACGACGACGTCGGTGTGGAGGGCCACGCTGACGCTGCTGTCGCCGACGGTCTTGACCGGGCCATTGGGCATGCGAACCTGGGCCTTGACGACCTTGTAGCCTTGCTTGTTCAGCTCTTCGGCGATGTCATGGTTGGTGACGGAGCCGAACAGGCGGCCATCGACGCCGGCCTTCTGGGTCAGCTTGACGGTGGTGCCGGCGAGCTTTTCACCCTGGGCCTGCATTTCGGCCAGCTTGGCCGCAGCGGCCTTTTCGAGTTCGACGCGCTTGGCTTCGAATTCGGCCTTGTTGGCTTCCGTGGCACGGCGGGCGCGGCCTTGCGGGATGAGGAAGTTGCGGGCGTAGCCGTCTTTGACCTTGACGATTTCGCCGAGGTTACCGAGGTTCACGACCTTGTCGAGCAGAATGACTTGCATGGGGGTCGCTCCTTAGATGCGGTGCTGGTCGCTGTACGGGACCAGGGCCAGGAAGCGCGCGCGCTTGATGGCGGTGTTGAGCTGGCGCTGATAGATCGCGCGGGTGCCGGTGAGGCGGGCCGGGATGATCTTGCCGTTTTCGGCGATGAAATCGCGCAGGGTGTCGACGTCCTTGTAGTCGATTTCCTCGACGCCGGCGACGGTGAAGCGGCAGAAGCGCTTGCGCTTGAACAACAGCGACTGGGTGTTGCGCTTGGGACGCTTGTCCTTGTTGAATTTCTTGAACGTGGCCATGTGATCTCCTGAGCAGTTGGGGACAGAGCTAAAGGTCTG
>DATILF010000167.1:0-3157 GCA_035476755.1 Ramlibacter sp. | reverse complement strand
TGCGGGCCTGGGCTATAGTCGGTCGCCATGGGGACATGCCGTGGCTGTTGAGAGCGGTGGTGGGCGCACGCGGCGCCAGGCGCTGGTGCGGCACGCGGCCCTCGCGCACCGGCGGGCCTTGCGCCTGGACCCTGCGTTGCGCGGCCTGATCTGGGCTGTCGCGGCCGGCCTCACGTTCGTGGTCCTCAACACCATGATGCGCGAGCTCACGCTGCGCCTGGATCCGTTCCAGACCCAGTTCCTGCGCTATCTGTTCGGCTTGCTGGCCATGGTGCCGTTCATTGTGCGCAGCGGCGTGGCCGCCTACCGACCGCGCAACATCAAGGGCCAGTTCCTGCGCGGCGCGGTGCACACGCTCGGCTTGCTGCTGTGGTTCGCGGCGATTCCGCACATCACGCTGGCCGACACCACGGCCATCGGTTTCACCGGACCCATCTTCATCATGATCGGCGCCGCCTGGATGTTCGGCGAACGCATGCGCTGGGAGCGCTGGGTGGCATCGCTGATCGGTTTCGCGGGCGTGCTGATCGTGGTGGCGCCCAAGTTGACGGCCGGCTCCGGCGGTGGCTACACCTTGCTGATGCTGGCATCGGCGCCGGTGTTCGCGGCGTCCTTCCTAATCACCAAGGGATTGACGCGCTACGAGCGCCCGGCGGTGATCGTCGCATGGCAGTCGATCACCGTCACCCTCTTGAGCCTGCCGCTGGCGCTGGTCTCGTGGAAAAACCCGGGCGCGCTGCAGTGGTTCATGTTCTTCCTGTGCGGCGTGCTCGGCAGCCTGGGCCACTACTTTCTGGCGCGTTCCTTCACCGTGGCGGACATCTCGGCCACGCAGTCGGTGAGGTTCCTGGACCTGGTGTGGGCCTCGCTGCTGGGCTGGCTGGTCTTCGCCGACACGCCCAGCCAGTCCACGCTGATGGGCGGCGCGGTGATCTGCGCGGCGACGATCTGGATCGCGCGGCGCGAAGCCCGGGGCATCGCACGCGCCTGACGCCGCCTCAGCGCGGCAGGTTGGAGATGCCGCTGGCGACGTGGCCGGACGGCACGTGCCGCGCCGCATGGTCCACATGGCCGGTCTGGTCGTCGAAGAAGAAGTCGGGCTCGAACTCCCTGAGGAATTCGCCCTTGGGCAAGCCGCCGAGGAACATCGCCTCATCGACGCGGATGTCCCAGTTCATCAGGGTGCGGATGGCGCGTTCGTGGGCGGGCGCGCTGCGCGCCGTGACCAGCGCGGTGCGCAGCTTCATCTCGGGCGTGCCGGCCTGCTGCAGCCGGTGCAACGCCGTGAGCAGGGGCTTGAAGGGCCCTTCGGGCAGCGGCTGCGAGGCCTTGCTCAATTCATGCTGCTGGAACGCGTCCAGGCCCTGGTCCTGGAACACGCGCTCGGCTTCGTCCGAGAACAGCACGGCGTCGCCGTCGAAGGCGATGCGCACCTCGCTGGGGTAGTTGCTGCCGGCCAGCACCGATTCGGTCAGCACCCGGGCGGCCGGGAAGCCGGCGGCCAGCGCTTCGCGCACGTCGTCGGCATTGGCCGACAGGAACAGGTGCGCGCCGAGCGGCCGCAGGTAGCGAAAGGGCGAGCGGCCCTGGGTGAACACGCCGCGCTGCAGCCGGATCTGGTTGGCCAGGCCGGAGCGGAAGATGCGCATGCCCGACACCGGGTCGTTGCGCGAGAGGATCACCACCTCCACGTGCTGCGTCGTGGTGTCGTTGAAGGCCAGCAGCTTCTGGATCAGCGAGAACGCGATGCCCGGGCGCGCCGGCTCGTCCAGCCGGTCGAGCTGCAGCTTCATGTAGGCCTGCGGGTCGCCGCTTTCGAAGATGGCGTTCTCTTCCTCGAAGTTGAAGAGCGCGCGCGACGAGATCGCGACCACCAGCTTGTTGTCCAGGGAGGCTGCCATGGGTGCGTCCTGTGGGTTTCTGCTATTTGGCGAACTGGTTCAGCTGGATGATGGGCAGCAGCACCGCCAGCACGATCAGCATCACGACGAACCCCATGCCGACGATCAGCAGCGGCTCCAGGATGGTGGCCAGCTGCATGGCGCGGCGCTGCACTTCGGCGCCCAGCTGGGTGGCGGCGCGCTGCAGCATCGCCGGCAGCTGGCCGGTTTGCTCGCCCAGGCGCGCGAACATCGACAGCAGGCCCGGGAAGCGCTTCTTCTGGGCCATTGCCGAAGCCAGCGGCGCGCCCTCGCGCACCAGGATCAGCGCGTCCATGGCGTCGGCCCGCATGGCGCGGTTGCTGAGCGTTTCCGCCGCGGCCTGCAGCGCCTTGAGGATGGGCACCCCCGCGCCGGCCAGCATGGCCAGCGTGCTGGCGAACCGCGCCGCGTTGTAGCCGCGCGAGAGCCGCCCGATCAGGGGCAGCTTCAGCCAGGCGGCGTCGAAGCGTTCGCGCGTCGCTTCGTTGCGCAGCGCCAGGCGCAGGCCCATGCCGCCCACCGCCAGCAGCAGCGCGGCCAGCCAGCCCCAGCTGCGCACGAGCGCGCTGATGCCGAGCATGGCCACCGTGAGGAAGGGCAGGGCGCGCTTGCTGCCCGCGAACACGTTGGCGACCTGGGGCACGACGTAGGCCACCAGGAACAGCACGATGGCGATGGCGACGACGGTCACGATGGCCGGGTAAAGGGCGGCGCCCATCAGGCGTGCATTCAGGGCTTGCCGGTCTTCCAGGTCGTCGGCCAGCCGCTCCAGCACCAGCCCGAGGTTGCCGCTTTGCTCGCCCGCGCCGATCACGGCCGTGTAGATGTCCGGGAATTCGCGCGGGAAGCGGGCCAGCGCCTTGCCGAAGGGCGAGCCCGCGTTGACCTCGGCGCGCAGCGCCGCGACCAGGTGGCGTTCGCGCTCGCTCTCCGCTTCGTCGGTGAGGGCCGTGAGCGCGCGTTCCAGCGGCAGGCCGGACGTGATCAGGCCAGCGAGCTGGCGGGTCCAGATGGCCAGCCGTGTGGCGTTGAAGACGGATCGGGTGAAGACGCCTTCACGCCAGCCGAAGCTCTGTTCGTTGGCGGCCGTGCCGGAACTCACGGGCAGCACCTGCAGCGGCACCAGGGCCTGCGCGCGCAGCAGGCTGCGCACGGCCTTGGCGGTGTCGGCCTCCATCACGCCCCGGCGGGTATCGCCCTGGGCGTCCAGCGCTTCGAAGGAATAGGCGGGCATG
>DATILF010000166.1:0-5044 GCA_035476755.1 Ramlibacter sp. | reverse complement strand
CATGCGCTTGGCGTACTCCACGTTCCAGCCCATGTAGCACTCGAGCATCAGGTCGTTGTCGTAGCCGATCACCTCACGGACGGCCTCGACCGACTTCAGGTTCTCGCTCACGCCTTTCTGCAAGTGCGCCGGGCCGTAGCCAAAGCGCATCTTGAAGGCCTTGAAGCCTTGGTCAAGATAGGTTTGCGCTTCCTTCTGCATCTCGCCCAGGTCGGTGCGGTACAGCTTGGAGTAATAGCAGGGGACCTTTTCTTTCGTGCGGCCGCCCAGCAGCTTGAACACCGGCTTGTTCACGCTCTTGCCCAGGATGTCCCAGATGGCCAGATCCACCGCCGAGATGGCGCCCATGGTCACGCCCTTGCGGCCCCAGGCGTGGGTGGCGCGGTACATGCGCTGCCACAGGTATTCGTAGTCCCACGGGTCCTGGCCGATGACCAGGGGCGCGAGGTATTCGTCAATGATGGCCTTGGCGATCTTGGGCGCCCGGGCGACGTTGCCCAGGCCGACGATGCCGTCGTCGGTCTCGATCTCCACCACCGTCCACGAATGGAAGCGGAAGGTGCTCATGGTCTCGGCCTTGGAATACAGCAGGTCCATGGCGTTGGAGCAGAAGTTGCCCTGGGGCGGAACGGTCTTGCCTTTCCACTCGAAGACGCGGGCGCGGACGGATTTGATTTTCATGATGGGTGTGTCGGGTTGGACAGGAAATAGGGTGGGGCGGAGCGGCGGGTCAGCCGCGTTGCTGCAATGCGGCTGCGCCCATGCGCGCTGCGATGCGGAAGGCGTTGTAGGTGGCGTTGACGTCGGCCACGCCCTTGCCGGCGATGTCGTAGGCTGTGCCGTGCGCGGGCGTGGTGATGGGCACGGGCAGGCCGCCTTGCACCGTCACGCCCTTGGAAAAGCCCATGAGCTTGATCGCGATCTGGCCCTGGTCGTGGTACATGGTCACGATGGCGTCGTACTGGCGCTGCTCCGCCGAACCCTGCACCTTGAGAAAGATGGTGTCGGCCGGGAAAGGCCCGTCGGCCGCGAGGCCGGCAGCGCGCGCCGCCTGCACCGCGGGGGCGATCAGGTCGATTTCCTCGCGGCCGCAGCCGCCGTTGTCGCCGTTGTGCGGATTGAGGCCGCACACGCCGATGCGCGGACGCTCGATGCCGAAGCGCTGCAAGCCGTCGTGAATCAGTCGGATCGCATCGACGATGCCTTGCTGCGTGATCAGGCCCGCCACGTCCTTGAGCGCGACGTGCGAGGTGACCCGCGACGTCCACAGCCCGTCGAGGGTGTTGAACTCGCAAAACGGCCCTTGGTGGCCCAGCAGCTCGACAAACCAGTGCAGCTCGTCGTTGTGCGCCATGCCGGCCAGGTGCAGCGAGGTCTTGTTCAATGGCGCGAACAGCACGGCATCGGTCAAGCCCTTGCGCGTGAGGTCGATCGCGGCCGAGAGCGTGCGCAGGGTGTGCGCCCCGCCTTCGGGCGTGGCCATGGCGCGCTTGAACTCCACGCCGGCGGTGCGCGGCAGCGGCAGCAGCACCGGCACGCCGGCCTCGAAGCGAGCCTCTTCGGCCGAGGCGGCGGTGAGGTAGTCGAAGCGGCGGCCGGCGATTTCCATGCCGCGCTCGAGCTCCTGTGCATCGTCGATCAGCAGGATGTCGGCGCGGCCCTGGCGCGATTCGTCGGAGAGCAATCGCGCTATGAGTTCGGAACCGATGCCGGCGGGATCGCCCAGCACCATGGCAATACGGGGTTTCATAGGAGCCTTTGAGAAGATTTCTGGTGAAACGGATGTCATTGCGGGCTTGACCCGCAATCCATGCGTCGAGTGAAGTCATCGCTCGCCACCATGGATCCCGGATCGAGTCCGGGATGACAGCACTTCCTGTCCAGGGTGAGCGTCACGTCAGTCCACCTTGAGGTTGTTGTCCTTGATCAGCTTGCCGTAGCGCTTGAACTCGGAGGCCTGGAACTCGGCGAATTCCACCTGGCTCATGCGGCCCGGCTCGGCGCCGGCGGCTTCCAGCTTCTTCACGGTGTCCGGCATGGCCAGGATGGCGCTGACTTCCTTGTACAAGCGCTCCTGGATGGGCTTGGGCGTCGCGGCCGGCGCATAGATCCCGTACCACGCCGAGACTTGCAGGGCGGGCAGGCCGGCCTCGGCCATGGTGGGCACGTTCGGCAGCAGCGGCGAGCGCTTGGCGCCCGTCACCGCGAGCGCGCGTACCTTGCCGGACTGGATCTGCCCGATCACCGAGGGCATGGTGTCGAAACTCAATTGGGTCTGCCCGCCAATCAGGTCCACCAGCGCCGGGCCGGAGCCCCGGTAGGGAATGTGGGTGATGAAGGTGCCCGTCAACTGCTTGAACGACTCGCCCGCGATGTGCTGCGTGCTGCCCGAACCGGACGAGGCATAGGACAGTTTGCCGGGCTGGGACTTGGCCAGTGCAACGAGCTCCTGCACCGTCTTGGCCGGCACGGCGTTGTTGACCACCAGCACGTTCGGCACATTGGACACCAGCGCGATGGGCGCCAGGTCCTTGTTGACGTCGAAATTCAGCTTGTAGAGATGGGGCGCGATGGCCTGCGAGGTGACGACGCCCATCAGCAGGGTGTGGCCATCGGCCGGCGCCTTGGCGGTCACGTCCGCTGCCAGGGTGTTGGACACGCCCGGCCGGTTTTCCACCAGCACCGGCGTCTTGAGTTCGATGGCCAGCTTGTCGCCCACGGTGCGAGCCATCAGGTCGGTGCCGCCACCGGGGGCGGAACCCACCAGCATCTTGATGGGCTTGCTGGGAAAGACGGGGGCCTGGGCCTGGGCCTGAAAGGCCGCGGCAAGAAGGCCCAGGGCGAGAATCGTTGGCCGGCACCACATACTGCTTGTCTCCTAGTAGATAGCGTGAAGCTTAATTTCACGACCAATAACTATCTACTGAATAATTGGAAATTTCCAATAACCAAACAGAATCATCAAAGACTGCGTGGGTCTGAGTTAGCCCTTCACAGCCCCCGCCGTCAAGCCGGCAATGATCTGGCGCGCGGCCACCAGCGTGAAGACCAGCGGCGGGATGGCGATCAGGCTGCCCAGCGCCATGATCTTTCCCCAGTCCACGCCGATGTCGGTGATGTAGAGCGAGGCCGCCACCGGCAAGGTACGGGTGCCACGATCCGTCAGCACCAGGGCCAGGATGAACTCGTTCCAGGCGATGCGGAAAGTGAAGATCGAAGCCGCGGCGATGCCCGGCTTGATCAACGGCAGCACCACGGTGAAGAAGGTCCGCAGTGGCCCGCAGCCGTCGATGGCGGCGGCCTCCTCCAGCTCGATAGGCACTTGCAGGATGAAGCCGTACAGCAGCCAGATCGTGAACGGCAGGTTGACGGCCACATACAGCAGCACCAGCCCGGACAGGCTTCCGGCGATGCCGGCCTGGTTCCAGATCATGAACACCGGCACCGCCAGCACCGCCAGCGGCACGGTGCGCAGCAGCAGCGTGGTGTAGGCCAGCGTCTTGCGCCCGGCAAAGCGAAATCGCACCAGCGCATAGGCCGACATCGCGCCCAGCACCAGCGTGATGACCGTGGAGACGACGCCCACCACCAGGCTGTTGACCAGGTAGCGGTCGAAGTTGTTCTCGCCCAGCACGTCGCGGTAGTTCTCCAGGGTGGGCGTGAACAGGAAGTTCAAGCCCGTGTTGAAGATCTGGGTCTGCAGCTTGAACGAGGTGGCGAACATCACGGCGATAGGAGCCACGCACATCAGCGCGAGCAGCGTCAGCGCGCCGTAGTGGAGTGCGACGGCAGTCTTGGACCGGTTCATGGCCGCTCCTCTCTTTTCAGGGGATTGGACAGCTTGAGCGCGAACCACGACAGCAGCGCCACGACGGCCAGCAGCAGTACCGAGATGGCCGCCGCCGATCCCAGCTTCTGGCCCACGAAAGCCGTCTTGTAGATGAACAGCGAGAGGATCTCCGTGGAGTCCCCCGGCCCGCCAAACGTCAGGATGTAGATCACCTCCAGCACCCGGAAGGCGTCGATCAGCCGCATCAGCAGCGTGATGGCGATGACGTGCATCACCATCGGCAGCTTGACCAGGAAGGTGCTTTGCAGCCAGCTCGCGCCGTCGATGCGCGCGGCCTCCAGCACGCCGCTATCCACATTGGCCAGCGCCGCGATCATCATGATGAAGACGAAGGGCGTCCACTGCCAGATGTCGGCGATGATGATGGCCACGAACGCCAGGTTCTCGTTAGCCAACCAGCCCAGCGGCTCCACGCCGAAGACGCCGAGGATGGCGTTCAGCAAGCCGAACTGCGCATCGAACAGGTAGCGCCAGGTCAGGCCCACCGCGATCGGCGCGATCATCATCGGCAGGATGAACAGCGTGCGGTACACCGCCATGCCGCGCAGGTTGCCTTCCAGCGCCAGTGCCAGCGCGATGCCCAGCACCATCTCGCTGGCGACCGAGACGAAGGCGAACATCAGCGTCGTTTTGAGCGAACGCCAGACCGCCTCGTCCTGGAAAGCGCGCACGAAAGCCTCCAGCCCGACCCACCGCGCCTCGGACCAGGGCGTGCCCATGCTCCAGTCATAAAAGCTCAGTTGCAACGACGTCAATACCGGATACAGGCAGGCGGCCGCCATGACGGCGGCCGCCGGGCCCAGAAATACCCATAGAACCCAGGCGGGTGTTCGCATATGTGCTCTGTTCCGTTCAGGTCTTGAGGTAGCCGCCGCGCTTCATGATGTCCGTCACCTTGGGCACCATGCCGTTCAGCGCTTCCTCAGGCGTCTTCTTGCCGGTCAGCGCCTCGGAGATCGCCACGCCCAGCGCCTGGATGTTGATCTCGTCCCACTCGGCGATGATCGGCCGCCAATCGGGATCGGCGTCGCGCAGCTGGTCGCGCAAGATGATGTACTCGGGATACTGGCGGATCAGGTCCACGTCTTGCAGCGTGGACATGCGGGTCGGCCCACCACCCAGGCGGCAGACGGCCTTGTCCTGTTCTTTCGACGTGAGCCACTGCATCAGCAGGAAGGCGGCGTCGGCGTTCTT
>DATILF010000165.1:0-3738 GCA_035476755.1 Ramlibacter sp. | reverse complement strand
CGGAAGTCGCTCGGCGCCGCGGCGGAGGGGGTGGAGGTGGTGGGCGTCTGGCTCATGGGGTGTGTCTCCTCGCAGGACGCTGCCTTCAGGCGTCGAAATTCGTGCCGTTCGAGACGGCTTCCCAGGCGTCGAGCTGCTGCTGGAACTGCTGCGCCTTCTGGCGTGCGGCACCCAGGACATCGGGGCCGAGCACCAGCCGCAACGGCGGGTTCGGCGTATCGACCACCTGCAGGATGGCGGCGGCGGCCTTCTTCGGATCGCCCTTTGCCCGCGCGCCGAACGTCTGCATGCCCTGGCGCGAGCGACCGGCGGTTGACGCGTAGTCGTCGATGATGCGCTCACCCATGCGCATCGAGCCGCCGCCGAAGTTGGTGCGAAAGCCCCCCGGCTCGATCACGGTGACATGGATGCCCAGCGGGGCCAGTTCGATCGCGAGTGCCTCGGAGAAGCCCTCGACGGCGAATTTCGAGGCGTTGTATAGCCCGCAGCCGGGCAGGCCCAAGATGCCGGCCATCGACGAGAGGTTGATCACGTGGCCGCTGCGGCGGCTGCGCAGGTGCGGCAGCAGCGCCTGGGTGACGGTGAACAGGCCGAAAAAGTTCGTCTCCATGACCTGCCGCGCTTCGGCCATCGTGGTCTCTTCGATCGCCGCGAAGAACCCGTAACCGGCGTTGTTCACCAGCACGTCGATGTGGCCCGCGAAGGCCAGTGCCTGCTGCAGCGCCGCAGGGACGGCCGCGTGGTCCGTCACGTCCAGCACTACACCCAGCGAGCGTCCCGGTGCCAGCTGCGAGAAGGCCTGCGCCTGTCCGGCCTGGCGCACGGTGCCCACCACGGTGTCGCCACGCGCGAGCGCGGCTTCGGCCAGCTCTCGGCCGAAGCCGCTGGAAACGCCGGTGATGAGCCAATGACGAGACTGAGAGGAGTGGGTACTCATGGTGGTGTTGTTCCGTGTTGGGTTCAGGCAAAGGCAAACGAAGAGCTCGTGAATATAGGACCCTGTTTACCGCGCGACAAGCCGGCCAAGTCGCGGGTGGCTTGCACGCGGTTCGGAACGCTGCGATTCGCCCGCCTCCACTCTAAACTTCAAGCAGATCAAGCGCTTCCGATGCCCGGCGCGTTTCCTCATCCCGCTTTCATCCAAAAACCGTTTCATGTTACGGTGTGGCGCAAGGAGCACCTGATCGATGGCCCAGACTATCAACGAGCGCATGGCCCGTTATCGCGCGAAGCAGCGGGCCACCGGCCTGGTCACGCTCAGCGTGACGGTTCCTGCGGAAGACGCCAAACTCGTCACAGCGTTTGCGTCCGAGCGGCGGCGCTTGCACGGGCAGCGGTCCGGCGAAGGCCCGTCGCCACAGCCTTGGTTTCCGCTGCCACGTCCAGCGTTGCCCGCGGCAGCGCAGGCCCGCGGCACCCGATCCGACGCCGGAAACGCCGCGCCGGGCCGGCCCGATCCGATGCGCCGCGCTGAATCCCTCGCCGACGAGATCCTGGTCGATATTCAGCAGCAGGGTTGGCCCACGGGACGGCCCCTGGGGTCGCAAGCCGAGTTGATGCGCAAGCACGGCGTGAGCCGTTCCGTGCTGCGCCAGGCCATCCGCTTGCTGGAGCACCAAGGCGTGGCGCGCACCCTGCGGGGCGTGGGCGGTGGACTGGTGGTGGACCAGCCGAACACGGATGCCGCTGCGCGAGCGGTCAGCGTCAGCCTGGAATACGAGGGCATCCGCGCAACGGACATCCTTCACACGCGTCGCGTGCTGGAACTGAGCGCATTGGCGCTCACGATCAAGCGTCTGGACGAAGGGGGTGAGGCGCGCTTGCTGGCCCTGATCGAGCAGGAGCGAAGATGGGACGGCAGCGCCACCAAAGATGACCTCCAGCGCCTGCATCACACCTTGGCGGATATGAGCGGCGACCCGGCCTTGCGCCTGTTCATCGCCATCGTGTTGCGCCTGACGGAAGCCCACTCCCGCCATTCGAAGCGCCCCAGGGCAGAGCGGGATGCCCTGGTTGTGCGCATCACGCGCCTGCATCGGGACATCGCGCTGGCGGTGATTCGCCGGGACGGGCCAGGCGCGGCAACCAAACTCTCGCGCTACCTGGAAGGCCTGTCCGAGTGGATGAGGTAGGCGAGATCTCACAGGCGCCCTTTGGCTTGCCGGCCGCTGCGTGAAGGCGGCTCAAGTTCTCCGATCAGCCGCCGGCAAACATGCCGGCCATCCTTTGCTGAACGAGGGCGCGCGCCTCGCTCGCGAAGCGCTCGATCAGCTCCGCGCAGGTCGGCAGGTCGTCGATCAGGCCCACGCATTGGCCGAGCGGCACCGCCGCGTCGTCGACCTCGCCGCTTTCCATGGCTTTCATCCAGCGCGGGGCGCCGATCAGCGGCAGCAGGTCGTGATGCGTCGTGGCGGGCATCGCCTCCAACGCAAGCGCTTCTTCCACGCGTGCGTTGCGCATGACGCGAATGCTGTCGCCGAAACGGCGGCCCACCAGCGTCGTGTCGGTTTCACGCGCAGCGATCATCCGAGCCTTGATGCCCTCGTGCAAGGGCGATTCACGCGTGAGCAGGAAGCGCGTGCCCATGCAGATGCCCTCCGCGCCCAGCGCCAAGGCCGCCACCAGGCCGCGCGCGTCGGCAATGCCGCCCGCTGCGAGCACGGGGATCGAGAGCGCCTTGGCGGCCGCCGGGATCAGCACCAGGCCGGGCACGTCGTCCTGGCCGGGGTGGCCCGCGCATTCGAAGCCATCGATGATGACGGCGTCCACGCCCAGCGACTGCGCCTTCAGTGCATGGCGCACGCTGGTGGCCTTGTGTATCACCTTGACGCCGGCCTTCTTGAGCGCGTCGAGGTACTTGGCAGGACTGCCGCCCGCAGTTTCGACCACGGAGATGCCCTCTTCGCCCACGACCCGCACGAAGCCTTCAATATCGACACCCGCGTTCGCGGCGAGAAGCGTCAGGTTGACGCCGAACGGCATCGAGGTGAGCGTGCGAGTGCGCTGGATTTCGCGGCGCAGCGCTTGCGCATCGGGCTGCGTATGGGCGGAGATGACACCAAAGCCACCGGCGTTGGAAACAGCCGCCGCCAGTTCAGCGCGTGATACCCATCGCATGCCGCTTTGCATGATGGGATAGCGCACGCCCAGCAGTTCAGTAGCACGAGTCTTCATGGCGATTGCATGTGCCATGGCGGGGCTCAGACTACGGGGGCCAGGAAGCGCCGGCCGTTGTCATGCATCACGCCCTGGGTCTGCTCGGGCGTGAGCGACTTGCAGGCTTCGTCGGCGAATTCGCGCGGCGTCGGCACGCCTTCGGCATGCGGGTAGTCCGAGCCCATGATGGCCCACTCATGCGAGCCGACCTGTTCGATCGTCGTCTTCAGGTCGTCTTCCGGATAGGCGATCACGCTGACGTGGCGCTTGAAAATGTTGCTCGGCCGCTCTTTGAGCTGGCCACCCGGCCAGAAGCCGTTCTTGGACATGCCGCGGCACTTGTCCATCTTGGTCAGCATGTTGGGCACCCATTCCGAACCGTTCTCGGCCGAGAGCAGGCGCAGATTGGGGAAGCGCGCGAAGAAGTTCCAGAAGATCATAGACGACAACGTCTCGACCACGGGCCGCTCGCTGTAGCCGTGCATCCAGATGAACGCCGTCTGGCGCTGGCGCGACTGCTGCACCTTCTCGCCCCACACCGCCATGTGGTCCTTCATGTAGATGGCTTCGCTCACGTGGTAA
>DATILF010000164.1:0-2735 GCA_035476755.1 Ramlibacter sp. | reverse complement strand
ACCTTACAAGGAGTCGCGTGTCATCACTCCGATTGCGTGGCACCGAGCGGAGACCGGCGTGAAACGCTTCACAAGCCGCGCGCTGGCATGGATCGCCGCGCTCGCGATCATCTTGGCCGCCGCGCTGGCGGGGCATGATATTGCCCTGCGTTCCGGGCTCGAGCGCTTGCATGACGCGGCCGGGCATCGGCTGGACATGGTGGGCGCGGGACTGGAAAGCGACCTCGCGCGGTTCGAGTACCTTCCTTCCCTGTTGGAGATGACGCCGAGCGTCTTCGCGCTGCTCGACGCGCCCGCCAACCCGGCATTGCGCGACGAGGTCAATCGCTATCTGCAGGGCGTCAATGCCATGGCCGGCGCCTCCAACCTGTACGTGCTGGATCGCACGGGCGTGGGCCTGGCAGCGTCCGACTGGAAAGAGTCGGGCACGCCGGTCGGCGCGGACCTTTCGTTTCGTCCCTACGTGAAGCAAGCCCTGGCGCAGGGGCGCGGCCGTTTCTATGGCGTGGGCATCACTAGCAAGCGCGCCGGCTACTACCTGTCCTATGCCCTGCAGCGCGACGGCCGGCAGCGCGGCGTGGCCGCGGTGAAGGTCGATCTGGAAGGCACCGAGCGGGCCTGGAAGAGCCTCCCCGGTGACGTGCTGCTGGTGGATGAGCGCGGTGTCGTGATCCTGTCGTCGCGTGACCAGTGGAAGTTCAGGCCGCTGGCGCCGTTGGCGCCGGCGGTTCTGGAAGACATCGCCAGCATGCGGCCTTACGGCGAAGCCAGGCTGGCGCCCCTGGACTGGCGCGAGTCGGGCCAGCGGGTCGGGGACGCGGCGCTGGTCAGCCTCGACGGCGCCGGTTACCTGACTTCGGCGCGGCCGCTGCGCCGCTCCGGCTGGCGCTTGATCGCGCTGGACGACATGGCCCCCGTGCGCACCGACGCGCGCAATTTCGCCTTCACCGCGGCGCTGGCCACCTCGGTGCTGCTCTTGCTCGCAACGCTCCTGTGGCAACGCCAGCGCGCGGTGCGCCACAAGCTCGCCAGCCGAGCCGCCCTGCAGGCTGCCCACGACAGCCTGGAAACCAAGGTTCTGGAGCGCACGGTGGAACTGAGCAGCGCCAATTCGCAGCTGGGTGCGGAGGTCGAGGCCCGCAAGGCGATCGAAGCCGACCTGCGAGCGACCCAGGGCGAGTTGGTCCATGCGGGCAAGATGGCGGCGCTGGGCCAGATGTCGGCCGGCATGGTGCACGAACTCAACCAACCCCTGGGCGCTTTGCGCACGCTGTCCGACAACGCCTGCGTGCTGCTGGAACAGGACCGGCTGGGCGATGTGCGCGGCAACCTGGAGCGCATCGCGCACCTGGTGGACCGCCTGGGGCGCCTGACCCACCAGCTCAAGGCCTTCGCGCACAAGGCCAGCCCATCGCGTGAGCCGGTGGATTTACGGCAGGTCATCTCCAACGCCCAGTTCCTGGTGTCGCAGCGCCTGCGCGACAACGGCGTGGAAATGGTGGTGGAGATACCGGCCGGCCTGTGTGCGCTGGCCGAGGAGGCGCGGCTGGAGCAGGTCCTGGTCAACCTGCTGGGCAACGCGATCGATGCGATGGCCGCTTCGCCGCTGCGGCGCTTGCGCATCGTGGCCGCCGTTTCCGACACGGCGGCGGGCCGCTGCGTCATCCAGGTAGGCGATACGGGGCCCGGCATTCGGGCCGACATCCTGCCGCGCCTGTTCGAGCCCTTCGTCACCAGCAAGCCGGCGGGCGCCGGCCTGGGCCTGGGCCTGATGATCTCCGCGCATATCGTGCGCGAATGGGGCGGCAGCCTGCGGGCCCACAACATACAGGGCGGGGGTGCCTGCTTTGCCATCGAATTGACATATGCGGCAACACATGCCGCAACACATGCGGCAACACAGGGGGCAGATGCCAATGAGTGACGTGCAACGGATTCGGGTGATCTTTGTGGAGGACGACAGCGACATGCGCCTGGGCAGCACCCAGGCGTTGACGCTGGCGGGGCTCGACGTCGACGGCTTTGGCAGCGTCGAGGAGGCGCGGTCGCGCATCCATGTGGGGGTGCCGGCTGTGGTGGTGTGCGACGTCAAGCTCCCCGGCATGGCGGGCACCGAGTGGCTGAACGAGATCCACGCCCTCGATCCCGACCTGCCGGTGATCCTGGTCACGGGCCACGGCGATATCGCCATGGCGGTGCGGGCGATGCGCCAGGGGGCCTATGACTTCATCGAAAAGCCGTTCTCGTCCGAACACCTTGTCACGGTGGTGCGGCGTGCCTCCGAGAAGCGCCACCTCACACTGCAGGTGCAGGCATTGCGTGACCAGCTGGAGAATTGGCACGGCATCCAGGCCGTGCTGCTGGGTCGCTCGGCCCAGATGCAGCAAGTGCGCCGCATGGTGCTGAACCTGGCGGCCACATCGGCCGACGTGGTGATCTACGGGGAGACCGGCACCGGCAAGGACATGGTGGCCCGCTGCCTGCACGACCACAGCGACCGCCGGCGTGCCAACTACGTCCCGTTGAACTGCGGCGGCCTGCCCGAGGCACTGGCCGAGAGCGAACTGTTCGGACACGAAGTCGGCGCCTTTACCGGCGCCACGCGCGTGCGCATCGGCAAGTTCGAGCATGCTCATGGCGGAACCCTGTTTCTCGACGAGATCGAGAGCATGCCGATGGCCGTACAGATCAAGTTCCTGCGCGCGCTGCAGGAGCGCAGCATCGAACACGTTGGG
>DATILF010000163.1:0-4276 GCA_035476755.1 Ramlibacter sp. | reverse complement strand
CTTCGAGTGGGCCACCACCCCCGAAGAGCGCACGCGGCTGTGGACCGCGCGGCACAACGCGTATTTCGCCGCCATCCAGTCCAAACCGGGCTGCCGCGCCATCTCCACCGACACCTGCGTGCCGATTTCGCGGCTGGCCGACTGCCTGCTGGATTCGGTGCGAGAAGCCGACGAGAGCGGCCTGCCTTACTTCCTCGTCGGCCACGTGGGCGATGGCAACTTTCACTTCGGCTACCTGATCGACCCCGACAGCCCGCAAGAGCGCGAGGTCGCCGAGAAGCTCAATCAGCAGCTGGTGGCGCGCGCGCTCAGCCTGGAGGGCACTTGCACCGGCGAACACGGCGTGGGCCTGCACAAGATGGCGTTCCTGGTGACCGAGACCGGTGCGGGCGCCGTGGACATGATGCGCACCATCAAACGTGCGCTGGACCCGAAGAACATCATGAACCCCGGGAAGATCTTCTCGCTGTAGCCGGTGGACGCCGGCACCCGGTTCGCTCCGGCGGCGCAACGGCCCCGCACGGGATGGGGCTGGCGCATGATTGCCGCGCTCGCATGGGGCATCGCGGCAGCGGTGAGCCACGGCGCTGCCACCGCGGCGGATGCCGGCAGCGCCTGCACGTCGGCCTCATCCATCACGTTCGCGCAACGCCTCATCCAACGCCAGGGCGCCGCGGTCGAGACCACGCAGACGGCCCTGCCGGACCGGCTGCCGCTTCGCGCCCGCAGCGAAAACGCAAGCGTGCGCTACGCGCTGGATGTCTCCGGCTGCCGGCATTCCAGCGCCGCCGCACTGTGGCTGTTCCGGGTGGGCGCCCCCTATCGCATCACAGCCGACGGCGAGCCGCTCGTGCTGCTGAGTGCGCGCCCCTTGCTTCGGCTCGACCTTCTCGCGGGAGACTGGCTGCCGCCGCAGCGCGGCGTGTACAACGGCCGCATCCCGGCCCTGTTCGCGCTGCCTGCGGGGGCGCGCAGCGTCACCGTGGAACTGCAGACCCTGCCGTACCTGCCGGCCGGCCTGGTCGAGGCACGCCTGGGCCCGGTGAACCTGCTCATGCCCCTGCAGGCCGGGGCCGTGGAAGACGTGGTCGCGCATGCCGATGTGGCGTCGGTGGTGGTGCTCGTCCTCGGCGTCCTGGCGCTGATGCTCTGGCTGCGTCGTCGCGCCGACTCGGCCCTGCTTTGGCTGGCGATCGCCTGCGGCCTCTGGGGCCTGCGCGGGCTGGCGTATTTCAACCACGCGGTGTATGTCAGCCCCACGGCGTTCGAGCAGTTCAATCCGCTCAACGTGCTGCTGGCTTCCGCCGCGCTGATGACCTCCACGGCCCATGTGCTGGGCGGCTTGAGCCGGCGGGAAGGCACGGTCCTGTCGCTCGCGGTCGCCGCCTGCCTGGCGCTGCTGATCGCGGCGGCCATCGCCGGGACGGGCGCCGGTGCGGCACGCGCCGCCTGCCTGGCGGCGTCCCTGACGATGACCGCCTGGCTGGTCGTGCAGCTGTGGCGCCGGCGCGAAGCACTCTCGCGCTGGCATGCGGGCACGCTGATCGCC
The DNA here is from genome assembly GCA_035476755.1 of Ramlibacter sp. Classification (GTDB taxonomy): domain Bacteria; phylum Pseudomonadota; class Gammaproteobacteria; order Burkholderiales; family Burkholderiaceae_C; genus Ramlibacter. The sequence goes on along the minus strand of DATILF010000163.1, from coordinate 2,727 downwards.
GCCTTCGTGGGCCTGCTCGGCTGCGCGGTGCACGACCTGATGGTGGTGGGCGGCGCGCTGGCCCCCAGCGAGCCGAGCTGGGTGTTCTGGGGATTTGTGGTGCTGCTGGTCGGCTTCGCCGTGGTGTCGGGCCAGTACGTCGTGACCACGCTCAACCGCGCCGAACGCAGCAACGAAGAACTGGAGCGCCATGTCGAGCGCAAGACGCGCGAACTCGAACACAGCTACGCGCTGCTGCGCGAGAGCGAGCGGGAGACCGCGCGGGCCCAGGAGCGCGGACGCCTGCTGCGCGACATGCACGACGGTCTGGGCGCGCACCTGATGTCCACGCTGCGCGGCGTGGAACGCGGCGCGCTGGGGCCGGCGGACCTGGCCCGCTCGCTGCAGGACGGGCTCGATGAGCTGCGCCTGCTGATGGACAGCACCGACATGGGCCAGTACCTGCCGAGCGCCCTCGCGGCCTGGCGCAATCGCTGGGACGCCCGCCTGGCGGCCGCCGGCGTGACCCTGGACTGGACGATCCACGAATCGCTCGATCAGATCGAGCTGAACAACGATGTGGCGCTCCAGGTGATGCGGATCCTGCAAGAGGCCGCCACCAACATCATCAAGCACGCCCAGGCCACGCGCATGTCGTTGCACGCGAGCGTCGCGGCCTCGGAGAGCGGCTCGCAGTTGCGCATCGAGATCGTTGACGACGGCGTGGGGTTCAGGCCCGGCCAGGCGCGCGCCGGTGGCCGTGGCCTGAAGAACATGCACTACCGGGCCGGGCAGATCGGCGCAACACTGGACATCGGCGCCCTGGACGGCCGCGAAGGTACCCGCGTGCTCCTGTGCGTGCCGGCGGCAACCACTCAGGACACCAGGCCGCGCCTGGACGCTTCCATGGCGGCCTCCGCCCTCGATGAAATCCCCAACTTGCGGTAGATGTCGCGAACGTAGCTGGACACGGTCGAGGCCGTGATGCCCAGGAGGGGTGCCACCTCCGGCGAGCGGTAGCCCTTGGCGATCAGGCGCAGCACGTCCACCTCGCGCTCGGTCAGCTTGACCTCATCGCTATCGGGCGGCGGGGTCCGCGCCGCAGCCCCCGCGGCAGGCAGGGCCCGAAAATGGCGCAACACCCGCAAGGCGACCGAGGGGGACAACGCTGGCTCACCCAGTTCGATGCGGCGCAGCTGCGCCACCACCTCGTCGCGCGGCTGGGACTTCAGGACATAGCCCGATGCGCCGGCACGCAGCGCCGGAAAGACATGGGTGTCATCGTCGTGAATGGTGGCCACGATGACCACGGCCTCCGGCCTGGCGGCCACCAGCCGTGCGATGAGCGTCTCGCCACATCCGTCGGGCAGACCCCAGTCCACCAGCGCCAGTCCGTAGTCGAACCCGCGCATGCACTCGCGCGCCTCGGCCAGGGTGGCCACGGCGTCCACATGCCTCACCGCGGGCAGCGCCTGCGGCAGCACCTCGGCCAGCCATTGCCGGGGCTCATCGAGGTCTTCGACGATCAGGGCGCGTTCGAACAGCGAGGTCATGGACATGTCGGCAGTCTAGTGGCGACAGGCACCGCCCTGTCCTCTATATGGATGAGCACCCCCTGATCAGGGGGTTTCCGAATGTAACGCCGGCTCTTACGCTCCGCCCATCCCCATCCATTTCTGGAGCCCGCTCATGTCCCGTGCCGCCCATCCCCACCTTCGCGTTCTCTGCGCCTGTCTCGCCGCCGCCGGCTTCGTCGCCGCCTGCGGTGGCGGGGACTCCGCACCCGCGGCGCCGGTCAACACGTCGTTGTCCGGCTCGGTCGTCAAGGGCCCCGTCAATGCCTCCAACGTCTGCGCCTTCAAGGCCACCTCCGCCGGCAAGGGCGAGCAGATCAAGTGCACCACCACCAGCAGCACCGGCGCCTACACGATGGACATCGATTACGCCGGCGACGTCGTGATCGAAGCCAGCGGCGGCACCTACACCGACGAAGCCACGGGCGCCACGCTCACGCTGTCCGATCCGATGCAGGTGGTGGTGGCCAGCCAGGGCGGCGCCACGGTCGGCGTCATCACGCCGCTCACCTCCGCGGCCTACAGCGTCTCCAAGGGCCTGACGGGCGGTGTGACCAGCGCCAACTTCGGCACGGCCGCTACCAACGTGGCCAGCCAGTTCCAGCTGAGCGGCGTGAACATCGCGACCACGCTGCCCACCGTGACCGGCACCACCAACGCCTATGGCCAGATCCTGCGCGCCGTATCGCAATACATAGCCAATGGCAATGCGCTCGGCACCTTCGTGACGTTTTCGTCGCCCACCACCCTGCAGGCAGGCTTCGCGTCGGCCTATGCCACCATCAACGGCACGACGCTGACGTTCACCTTCACTGGCGGCACGGGAGGCACGGGAGGCAAGGGAGGCACGGGAGGCACGGGAGGCACGGGTGGTACCGGTGGTACCGGTGGTACCGGTGGCACTGGCGGCACGGGCGGCACGGGCGGCACGGGCGGCACCGAGTCCTGCGGCATCACCGTTTCGGGCAGCGGCACGATCACCAGCAGCGGCATGACGATTCCGTTCACGCTGCCGGCCACCAAGATCTGCGTCTCGGGCGTGCCCGCGGGCACCTGCTCCGCCGGCAACTCCACGCTGCAATCGCTGGCCGCGGGCGGCGCCACCCCGGCGGGCAACTACTCGCTGAGCTACAACTACAGCTACTCGGCGAACGATTGCTCGGGCGCGATCGCC
>DATILF010000162.1:0-4665 GCA_035476755.1 Ramlibacter sp. | reverse complement strand
GGCAGCGTCTGCTCTTTCAGCATCACCAGCATCGGCAGGTCGGTGTAGCGGCGCACGTAGTTGTCGAAGTACGTGCTGCGCTTGTCGAAGTAGAACTCCTTCAGGATCACGTGGCCCATGGCCATCGCGACGGCGGCGTCGGTGCCTTGCTTGGGGTGCATCCACAGGTCGGACAGCTTGGCCACCTCGGAGTAGTCCGGCGTGATGGCGACGGTCTTGGCACCCTTGTAGCGGACTTCGGTGAAGAAGTGCGCGTCGGGTGTACGCGTCTGGGGCACGTTGGAACCCCAGGCGATGATGAAGCTGGAGTTATACCAATCGGCCGACTCGGGCACGTCGGTCTGCTCGCCCCAGATCTGCGGGCTGGCGGGCGGCAGGTCGCAGTACCAGTCGTAGAAGCTCATGCAGACGCCGCCGAGCAGGCTCAGGTAGCGCGAACCGGCGGCATAGCTCACCATCGACATGGCCGGGATCGGCGAGAAGCCGATGATGCGGTCCGGGCCGTGCTGGCGAATGGTATGGATGTTGGCGGCCGCGATGATCTCGTTGGCCTCGTCCCAGCTGGCGCGGGCGAAGCCGCCCAGGCCGCGCACGGCCTGCCAGCTCTTGCGCTTTTCTTCGTCGCCGACGATGGCGGCCCAGGCGAGCACCGGCGCCATGGTCTGGCGCGCTTCACGCCAGGCCTTCAGCAAGCGGCCGCGCACCATGGGGTACTTGACGCGGTTGGCGCTGTACAGGTACCAGCTGTAGCTGGCGCCGCGGGCACAGCCGCGCGGCTCGTGGTTGGGCATGTCCCAGCGCGTGCGCGGGTAGTCGGTCTGCTGGGTTTCCCAGGTGACGATGCCGCCCTTCACATAGATCTTCCACGAGCAGGAGCCCGTGCAGTTCACGCCGTGGGTGCTGCGCACGATCTTGTCGTGGGCCCAGCGCGCGCGGTAGGCGTCTTCCCAGGTGCGATCTTCGCCTGTGGTGACGCCGTGGCCCTCGGAGAAGGACTCCGTGGGCTGCGAGAAGTAGGTGAGGCGGTCCAGGAAATGGCTCATGGAAGTCTTTCAGAAATTCGGGACGGGGCTCAAGGGTTCTTCACGTAGGCGCCGCGGCGCAGGTAGAACCACCAGTTCAGCACCAGGCACAGCGCGTAGAAGATGGCGAAGCCGTACATCGCGTACTGCGGCGTGCCGGCCTTGATCTGCGCGCCGATCACCACCGGGGCCACGAAGGCACCGTAGGCGGCGATGGCCGAGGTCCAGCCCAGCACCGGGCCGGCCTTGGCGCGGTCGAAGATCACACCGATGGTGCGGAAGGTGGAGCCGTTGCCGATGCCGCTGGCGGCGAACAGCAGGATGAAGAGCAGCATGAATGCCGTGAAGTACTGCTCCGGCGTGGACGAACCATAGGCCAGCAGCATCACGTAGCCCACGGCCACCGAGGCGGCCACCATCACGGCCGAGATCACCTGCGTGACGATGGAGCCGCCCACCTTGTCCGAGATCCAGCCACCCACGGGACGGATCAACGCGCCGACGAATGGGCCGATCCAGGCGTAGGTGAAGGCCGAGGGCGCGTTCGGGTTCTTCAGCGTGTGCTGCAGCACGCCGTTGGCATCCGGCACGTGGCTGATGCCGAAGATCACCGTGATGGACAGCGGCAGGGCCATCGAGAAACCGATGAACGAGCCGAAGGTCACGATGTACAGCGCGGTCATCGACCAGGTGTGCTTGTCGCGGAAGATTTCGAACTGTTTGGCGATGTTTTCCTTCATGGTCCCGAAAGCCGTGAGCTTCATGGTGAACAGCGTCGCCAGGATGATCAGCGGCATCGCCACCCACATGTTGAGCAGGCCCAGGCCGGTGGGCGCCGGCAAGTAGAGGTAGAGGCCGGCAATCGCGGGCACGAAGGAGAGCGTGTACAGCCAGATGATCTTGAGGAAGGCCGGGATGGCCCCGCCGATGCTGGGCGACACGGTCTTCAGGTTGTTCATGCCGAACCAGCACAGGATGGACAGCGGCACCAGCGACAGCACCCAGGCGAAGCCGGCGTTCTGGATCCAGGTGGGCGTGCCGGCGGTGATCTTGCCCATGATCCAGCCGCTGTCCTTCAGCAGCGTCATCGGCTCGCCGCCGAAGCTGCCCAGCAGGCCCACGGTCATTACCAGCGGAATCACCACCTGCATGGTGGTCACGCCGAAGTTGCCGATGCCGGCGTTGAGCCCCAGGGCCGTGCCCTGCAGGCGCTTCGGGAAGAAGGTGCTGATGTTGGACATCGAGCTGGCGAAGTTGCCGCCGCCCACGCCCGACCACAGCGCCATCAGCTGGAAGGCCCACAACGGCCAGTCCTTGTGCTGCAGCACGATGCCGGTGCCGAGCGCGGGCGCCAGCAGCATCGCGGTGGTCAGGAAGATCGTGTTGCGGCCACCCGCCAGGCGGATCAGGAAGGAGGCGGGGATGCGCATGGTGGCGCCGGCCAGGCCCGCGATGGCCGTGAGGGTGAACAGCTCGGCCTGCGTGAACGGGAAGCCCAGGTTGTGCATCTGCACCGTGATGATTCCCCACATGCCCCACACCGCGAAGGCGCAGAGCAGGGCCGGCACGGACAGCCACAGGTTGCGGTAGGCCACGCGCTTGCCGGTGGTCTCCCAGAACTTCTCGTCCTCGGGGCGCCAGTCGGCGATGTCGGTGCCGCCGCCGGTGGGGACGGGGGGCACGAAGGTGGTGGACGTTGTCATGTTCTGGCTCCAGTCAGGGAGGGGATCAATGCGGAAGGGGCGGCTTGCGGTGCATGCGCGAGGGGCGAGGCCGGGGCGCTGCCGCCCATCACCTCGGTCTGGCGCACCTCGGTCCAGTACATCCAGATCAGCGAGACCCACACCACGCCGTACATCAGCATGAAGGCGCTGGAGCGGATGCCGGTGAGGTCCATCAGGGCGCCGAACATGATCGGCAGCACGAAGCCGCCCAGCCCGCCAGCCAGGCCGACCACGCCGGAGATGGCGCCGATGTTCCTGGGGTAGTCGTCGCTGATGTATTTGAAGACGCTGGCCTTGCCGAAGGCCCAGGCGATGCCCAGGATGAACATCAGCACGGTGAAGGTATAGACGTTCAGGCCGATATGGAAGCTGCGCGGGCCATTGACGGTGAGGACGGTGAAGTCGGTCTGCGGGTAAGACAGCAGGAACAGGCAGATCCAGCTGACCCACATCACCCACCAGGTCATCTTGTGGGCGCCGAACTTGTCGGAGAGCACGCCGCCCACCGCGCGCAGCACGCCGCCGGGCAGCGAGAAGCAGGCGGCCAGCAGGGCGGCCACGCGGATGTCCAGGCCGAACTCGCCGACGTAGTACTGCACCATCCAGAGCGAGAGGGCCACATAGCCGCCGAACACGATGCTGTAGTACTGGCAGTAGCGCAGCACCTTCGGGTCCTTCAGCGTCTTCAGCTGCGTGGCGAAGCTCACGTTGCCGGGCACCCGATGTGATGGGTCGCTGTGGCTGAAGAGCCAGAACAGCACCACGGTGCCCAGCATGATTGCGGCATAGACCTGCGGCACCATCGCCCAGCCGAATGCGACCAGCAGGACGGGCGCGACGAACTTGTTCACGGCCGCGCCTGAATTGCCCGCGCCGTAGATGCCCATCGCCATGCCCTGGCGGTTCTTGGGAAACCAGCGCGCGACGTAGGGGGTTCCCACCGAGAAGGAGCCGCCGGCCAGGCCCACGAACAGCCCGATGAACAGAAAGTGCCAGTATTCGGTGGCGTAGCTCATCATCCAGATGGCGGGCACGGTGAGGGCCATGAGCACCGTCATCACGATGCGCCCGCCGTAGCGGTCGGTCCAGATGCCCAGCGGCACGCGGATCAGCGAACCCGTCAGCACGGGCACGGCCGTCAGCAGGCCGAACTGCGTGGCATTCAGGTTCAGCATCTTCTTGATCGGGATGCCGATCACGCCGAACATCATCCAGACCATGAAACAGACGGTGAACGCGAGCGTGCTCACGATCAGCACCGACCAGGCCTGGCGGGCGTTCCTCAACTCGGAAGTCATGTGCGTTTCTCCGGAAATTCGCATGCACCAACTGTCGCGGCTGGGGTTCATTCGGAACATCCTCCTCTAGGAGAAGGTGGCCGGAAAGAAAGGAGGAGGTGCGCCGCGGCCACCTCCTCCTGAAGGAGTAGAACGCGCCTTTCAGCGCGCGGGATTGATTTGGCTCAAGTCGCGCCGCGCCCAGCCGCGTACACCGCAGCCTGGACGCGGGAGGTCAGGCCGAGCTTGCGCAGGATGTGCTGCACGTGGATCTTCACCGTGGTCTCTGCAATGTCGAGCTCGCGTGCGATGAGCTTGTTGGAGTCGCCCCGGGCTATCAGGGCGAGGATCTCGCGCTCACGCGTGGAGAGGGTGTCGCGTACCGGCGGTGTCTCGGCTGCGGTCTGGCTGGCGGTCGAGGGTGCGGGTGTGCGGCTGCGGAACGCCGTCACCAGCTTGCGCGTCATTTCGGGGCTCACCACCGAGTCGCCGTTCATCACTTTCACGATGGATTCGCACAGGTCCTCGGAATTGATGGTCTTGAGCAGGTAGCCCTCGGCGCCCGCCTGCAGCGCGGCGGCCAGGTCGTCCTCGTCCTCGCTCACGGTGAGCATCAGCACATGGGCGTTCGGCGCCACTTCC
>DATILF010000161.1:0-2612 GCA_035476755.1 Ramlibacter sp. | reverse complement strand
CCACCAAGCCGGCGCTGTCCAAGGATGTGTCGGACAAGGTGACCAAGTTGCGCGCCGAGGGCGAGGCGTCGCACAAGGCCGGCAAGCACGACGATTCCATGAAGTCCCTGGGCGAGGCCAAGAAGCTGCTGGGTATCTGATTTGCGCCTTGGCGCGCTGTCACTCGATGATGGCGCCGCGCTGCGCCAGCAGCTGGCGCAGCACTGAGCGATGGCAGTGGTTCTCGTCGTCGCAGTAGCAGCCCAGCGAGAAAGAGGTCTGGTGCGAGAGGGCCGCCAGCAGGTCGAGCACGCGGCTGGCGTCCGGCTGGTTCATCTCGGCGTTGAACTTGCGTTTGAAGGCGGCCCAAGATTTTTCGTCCTGCGCAGCCTGGCCCTCGGCCATGAGGGGCGCACTCGGCGCGAGGTTCGGCAGCCAGGTGTCGTAATAGTCGCGTTTGCTGAATTCCGCCTTGGGCACACCGCGCGGCGGGCGCCGCACGGTGCCCAGGCGCAAGCCCTCGTTGGCGGCACGGGGGGTGCCGAGCTGGATGATGCGGATGGCCATGGAATTGCCTTTCCTCTGTGCGAAAGCGCTATAGCCCCGAGTGCGAGCCTGCGGGAATGTCCGTGACCACGCGCGCATAGCGCTGCTTGCTCCAGTACGCGGATGCCCAGTCGATCAGTACCACGATGCGGTTGCGAAAGCCGATGAGGAAATAGATGTGGGCGAACAGCCAGAACAGCCACGCGAAGTAGCCGCTGAACTTGAAGTGCCCGACCGGTGACGCGAGGTCCACCACGGCGGCGTTGCGCCCGATGGTGGCGAGGTTGCCGTAGTCGCGATAACGGAAGGGCTGCGTGGGCCGGCCCTCGATGCGCCGCAGGATGTTGGCCGCCGCCCTGCGGCCCATCTGTTTGGCCGCGGGCGACACGCCCGGCACCGGGCGCGCGGGCTGGCCGGGCACATGGCTGTGCGCGCAGGCCAAGTCACCGATGACGCTGATCTCCGGATGGTTGGGCAGGCTCAGGTCGGGCTGAACCGTGACGCGGCCGGCGCGGTCGGTGGCGGCGCCCACCGCTTGCGCCAGCTGGCGGCCCAGCGGGGATGCCGCGACGCCGGCGGCCCAGATCACGCAGCGCGTCGAGAGGGTGTACGCCTGGCCACCGGCGCCCGGCTGAACCTGCACGCTGCCGGCATCGATGGCGGTGACCTGGGCATGGACGCGCACCTCCACCCCCAGCTTCTCCAGCTGCTCCCTGGCCCGTTGGCTCAGGTCTTCCGGCATGGCTTGCAGCACGCGCGCTCCGCCTTCCAGCAGCAGAATGCGCGCGCTTGCCGGGTCGATACGGCGGAACTCACCGGGCAGGGTGTGGCGCGCGATCTCGGCCAGCGTGCCCGCCATCTCGACGCCGGTCGGCCCGCCGCCGATCACCACAAAGGTCAGCCATGCCGCGCGGCGATCCGGCTCCGGTTCTTTCTCGGCGGCTTCGAAGGCCAGCAGGATGCGCCGGCGGATCTCGAAGGCATCGTCCAGCGTCTTCAGGCCGGGCGCGAAGGGCGCCCAGTCGTCGTGGCCGAAGTAGCTGTGGGTGGCGCCCGCCGCCACGATCAGGTGGTCGTAGGGCAGCACATGCCCGTCGTCCAGCACCACGTGGCGCGCCACGGTGTCGATGGCGGTCACTTCGCCGAGCAAGGTGGTGACGTTGGGCTGCTTGCGAAAGAGGTGGCGCACGGGCGCGGCAATGGCCGGCGCCGACAGCCCGGCGGTGGCCACCTGGTAGAGCAGCGGCTGGAAGAGGTGGTGGTTGGTGCGGTCCACCAGGGTGATCTCCACGGGCCCGTCGCGCAGGGCGCGCGCGGCCTCCAGGCCGCCGAAGCCGCAACCGATGATGACGATACGGGATGCATTGTTCGCGCTGGGCATGGACCGATTATGCGAGACAGGCACAATCGAATCACCCGAAGGAGAGCCCATGTTCCCCACGTCCATCGCGGGCAGCCTGCCCAAGCCGGCCTGGCTGGCCGAAACCCACAAGCTCTGGCCGCAGTGGAAGGCCCAGGGCGACGAATTGCGCCAGGCCCAAGCCGATGCCACTCTGCTGTGGATCAAGGCCCAGGAAGACGCGGGGCTGGACATCGTGGGCGATGGCGAGCAGTCGCGCCAGCATTTCGTGCATGGCTTTCTCGAGCAGGTCGAGGGCATCGACTTCGAGCACAAGGTGAAGATGGGCATCCGCGGCAACCGCTACGACGCGATGGTGCCGCAGGTGGTCGCGCCGCTGAAGCTCAAGGGCCGGGTGCATGCCTTCGAGGCGCGGCTGGCCCGCGCGCACACCACGCGCAAGCTCAAGTTCACGCTGCCCGGCCCGATGACCATCGTGGACACCGTGGCCGATCGCTGCTACGGCGACAAGGTGAAGATGGCGTTCGCGTTCGCCGAGCTGCTCAACCAGGAGGCCCTTGCGCTGCAGGCAGACGGCGTGGACATCATCCAGTTCGACGAGCCTGCCTTCAACGTGTACATGAAGGAAGCCGCCGACTGGGGCGTGAAGGCGCTGGAGCGGGCGGCGCGCGGGCTCACCTGCAAGACCGCCGTGCACATCTGCTACGGCTACGGCATTCAGGCCAAC
>DATILF010000160.1:0-4624 GCA_035476755.1 Ramlibacter sp. | reverse complement strand
CCTGTCGTACCTGTACGTCATCTTCTTCTGGATCGCGCTGGCCACCAGCTGGGGCATCCTGAGCGGCTACGCCGGCTACTGGAGCTTCGGCCACGCGGCCTTCTTCGGCGCGGGCATCTACACCACGGCCACGCTCGCGGCCAAGTGGGGCCTGCCGTTCCTGCTCACCATTCCGGTGGCGGCCGCGGTGTCCGCGCTGCTGGCGCTGGCGATCGGGGCGGTGGTGTTCCGCATCCATTCGCTGCGCGCAGAATTCTTCGCGCTGCTCACGCTGTCGGTGACGTATGTGCTGGCGGCGATCGTCTCCAACACGCCGATCGACGGCGGCGCCGGGGTCTACCTGAGCAACATGCCGATGCCCCGCTTCGGCACCTCCGTGCCCGGTGCGATCTACCTGCTGGGCCTGGCATTGGCGGTGGCCGCACTGGGCATCTCGCGCTGGATCCAGCGCTCGCGCCTGGGCGCCGGCCTGCTGGCCATCCACGACGACGAGGACGTGGCCGAGGTCAAGGGTGTGCCCACGCTGCGTTTCAAGATGACCGCTTTCGCCACCTCGTCGGCCATCGCCGGTGCGGCTGGTGCGATCCAGGCCGCCTACGTCGGCTACGTGACGGTGGCCGACACGTTCGCGATCACGGTGCCGCTCTACGTCGTGCTGATGAGCATCCTGGGCGGCGCCCGCCACTGGGCCGGCCCGGCGATCGGCGCCACGCTGATCACGGTGGCGCTCAGCCTGGTGGTGGGCGGTGGCCACGCCGAAGTGGGCCGCGCCGGTGTCGCGCTGGCGCTGATCGTGGTGATCCTGGTGTTGCCCGAAGGTATTGCGCCCAGCGTGCTGGGATGGCTGCGCAAGCTGGCCGGACCGGCCGCTCCGGTGCCGCCGGTCCTGCCCCGCGCGAAGCTGGTATCGGCCCCCGCGCCGCAAGCGCAGGCGGGCGCGGGCCCGGTGCTGCTGGCCTGCCGGGACGTCATCAAGAATTTCGGCGGCATCCAGGCCTTGCGCGGCGTGACGCTGGACGTGCGTGAAGGCGAAATCCTGGCGCTGGTCGGCCCCAACGGCTCGGGCAAGTCCACCCTGATCAACATGATCAGCGGCCACTTCGCGCTGTCGGGCGGCTCGATCACGCTCAAGGGCCGCACGATCTCGGGCCTGCCGCCCCACCGGATCGCCGGCGAGGGGATCGCCCGCACCTACCAGATCCCGCGCCTGTTCGAGCACCTCACCGTGCTGGAGAACGTGCGCCTGTGCGCCGCGTTCGGTCCGGCCCCGCAGGCCGGCGACGAGGACCCTGATACGGTCGCGCGCCGCTGGCTCGCCTTCACCGGCCTGGAGGCCAAGGCCGATCTGCTGCCGCGCGCACTGAACCTGCACGAGCGCAAGTTCGTGGAGTTCTCCCGCGCGCTGGCGGCCAGCCCGAAGCTGCTGCTGCTGGACGAGGTCCTGTGCGGGCTGACCCCGTCGGAAGTGGACCAGGCCGTCGCGCTGATCAAGCGCATCCGCGCCGGCGGCACCACCATCGTTTTCGTGGAGCACCTGATGCGCGCGGTGGTCGCGCTCGCCGATCGAGTCGCCGTGCTCGACCAGGGCAAGTTGCTCGCGCTGGGTGCGCCGCGCGAAACCATGCAGCACCCGGAAGTCATTGGCGCCTACCTGGGGACCGCGCATGCTGCTTGAAGTCAACAACCTGCATGTCGCCTATGGCGACGCCCCGGCCGTGTGGGACGTGTCGCTCGCCATCGACGCCGGCCGCATCGTCTCGGTGGTCGGCCCAAACGGCGCGGGCAAGAGCACGCTGGTCAACGCCATCGCCGGCGTCCTGCGGCCCGCCAGCGGCCAGGTGCTGCTGGACGGCGCCGACATCTCCCGCCTGGCGAGCCACCGCGTCTGCGAGCACGGCGTGGCGATCGTTCCGGAAGGCCGCCGCCTGTTCACGCACATGTCGGTGCTGGAAAACCTGGAGCTGGGCGCCTACGCCAGGCCGCGCGCCCAACTGCAGGAGTCGCTGGAAGAGGTGTTCGAGCTGTTCCCCATCCTGCGCGAGCGCAAGCACCAGGTGTCGGGCTCGATGTCCGGTGGGCAGCAGCAGATGGTGGCCATCGGCCGCGCCCTCATGGCGCGCCCGCGTCTGCTGCTGATGGACGAGCCCTCGCTGGGCCTGTCGCCCGCGGTCGTGGACGACATGTTCCGCATCATCGCCACGATCAATGAACGCGGCGTCGCCGTGCTGCTGGTGGAGCAGAACATCACCAAGGCTCTGGCACTGGCGCACCACGCCTACGTGATCGAGCAGGGGCGCATCGTCACCTCCGGCTCGCCGCAGGCCCTGCTGAACAACCCCCGGATCAAGGAGGTCTATCTTGGCGTCTGACCACACCCCCGCAGACGGCGTGCCGGCAGCGGTGCGCCGTGTCGTCACCGGCCACGATGGCGCGGGCCGCGCGGTGGTGGCCGCCGATGGCGCGCCGCCGCGCACCAGCGTGTTCCGGCATATCCCGGGCATGGTGTCGCGCCTGGTATGGGCCACGCCCGCCGTGCCTGGCCTGCCCTACGGCGGCAGCGATCCCACGGCCGCGGTCACGAGCATCGTGCCGGGCCCGGGCGAGAGCCGTCTGCTGATCGTCACCTTCCCGCCAGACAGCGTGTTCGCGTCGCCCGGCTTCGAGCCCGATGCGGCGCAGCGCGAGAACCTCGCCGTGAGTCCCGGGCTCGCCGAGCTGTTCGAGCCCGACGGCATGCACCAGACGCCTACGGTGGACTACGGCATCGTCCTCGACGGTGAAGTCTGGCTGGAGCTGGACGACGGCCGCGCCGAGCGGCTGACCCAACACGACGTGGTGGTGCAGAACGGCACCCGCCACGCCTGGCGCAACAAGAGCACAAGGCCCGTGACGCTGGCCTTCGTGCTGATCGGCGCGGCGCGCCGATGAATATGGCCCCCACGCTTGTCACTTCGTGTACTGCGCTGCCCCCCGAGGGGGCCCAGTCGCCTTGGGGCGGCCCGGCGGCGACTGAACCAACATCCAAATGGAGATTCGATTGACAGATACCAGCATCTCGAAGGTCAGGGGCCGGCGCGTCTGGGACTCGCGCGGGCGCCCGACGGTGGAAGCGGAAGTGCGCCTGCAATGCGGCGCGGTGGGCCGCGCCATCGCGCCGGCCGGCGCGTCCATGGGCAGCGGCGAAGCAGTGGACCTGCGTGACGGCGGCCCCCGTTTCGGCGGCATGGACGTGCAGCAGGCCTGCGCCTCGGTCAACGGCGAGATCGCCAAGGCCCTGGCCGGACGCGATGCCTGCGACCAGGCCGGCGTTGACGCGCGCATGGTGGCGCTGGACGGCACGCCCAATCGCAGCCGCCTCGGCGGCAACGCCATCGTGGCCACTTCCATGGCCGTGTTGCACGCCGCCGCCGCCGCGTTGGGTGTGCCCGTGTGGCGCTACCTCGCCGGCGACCGCCCGGTGCGCGTGCCGCTGCCGGAGATCCAGATTTTCGGCGGCGGCGCCCATGCCGAGCGACGCGTGGACGTGCAGGACTTCATGGTCATGTGCCCTTCGGCATCGAGCTTTCGCGAGGCGTTGGACTGGACCGCCGAAATCTACCGCGCCGCTGGCGCACGGCTGCGCCTGGCCGGCAAGCTGCAAGGCGTCGCCGACGAGGGCGGCTACTGGCCGGTCTTCAGCTCCAACGAGGAGGCCCTGGACGCATTGGTCCAGGCCATCACGGACGCCGGCCTGAAGCCTGGGCGCGACGTGGGCATTTCGCTGGACATCGCGGCCTCGGAATTCGGGCGCAACGGCCGCTATGAGCTTGCCCTGGAAGAACGCACGCTCGACACGCAAGGCATGGTGGACATGCTGGGCCGCTGGATGGACAGCTACCCGATCCTGTCGGTCGAGGACCCGGTGGCCGAGGACGACGCCGAAGGTTTCCGGCTGTTCACCGCGAAGTACGGCAAGCGCTGCCAGGTGATCGGCGACGACTTCCTGGTCACGCACGCGGGGCGGGTGGAAGCCGCGGCGAAGGCCGGCACGCTCAACGCGGTGCTGGTCAAGCCGAACCAGGCCGGCACCGTCAGCGAGGCGCATGCGGCGCTGCAAGCGGGCAAGGCAGCGGGCTTCGGGACCATCGTGTCCGCGCGCTCCGGCGAGACCGAGGACATCACGATCGCGCATCTGAGCGTCGGCTGGAACGCCGGCCAGCTGAAGGTGGGCTCGTTCTCCCGCTCCGAGCGCATGGCCAAGTGGAACGAGGTGCTGCGCATCGAAGAGGCGCTGGGCGCCGACGCGGTGTTCGCCGGCTGGGGCGCCCTGCCATTCGAACACCACGACTGAAGCAAACGAGAAGGATGAAGGATATGAAAGTGATCAAGCTGGCGGCCATCTCGGGCAGCCTTCGGGCCGCGTCGGCCAACACGGCCGTGCTGCGCACGCTGCAGGACCTGATGCCCGCGGGCGTCGAGATGAACCTGCTGCCGCTGGAAGGGCTGCCGCTGTACAACCAGGACCTGGACGGGCCGCAGCCGCTGGCCGAGGTGGGCGCGTTCCGGGCCGCCATCGCGCAGGCGGATGGCCTGGTGATCTGCACGCCCGAATACAACCAGGGCATTCCCGGCGTGCTGAAGAACG
>DATILF010000159.1:0-10547 GCA_035476755.1 Ramlibacter sp. | reverse complement strand
TGCACGGCGGCCTCCACGAACACAGGGCCGAAGCGGTTGGGACTGCGCAGGTCCATCACGTTCAGCGGCCCGCCGGCGCCATGGAATTCATCGGCGCCGCGCTCGTTGTGCTCCGAGCGCTTGAAATAGGGCAGCACGTCGTTCCACGCCCATCCCGCGTTGCCTTCCTGGGCCCAAGCGTTGTAGTCCCGGTGGTCGCCTCGCGCATAGATCATGGCGTTCACGGAGCTCGACCCGCCCAGCACCTTGCCCCGGGGCTGGTAGCCGCGCCGGCCGTTCAGGCCCGGCTGCGGCACGGTTTCGAAAGCCCAGTTGGCCTGCCCGCTCCTGGCGAGTACGGCCAGGCCCGCGGGACAGTGGATCAGGACACTGGTGTCGGGTGGGCCGGCCTCGATCAACGCCACCCGCACGGCGGGGTCCTCGCTCAGGCGGGCGGCGAGGACGCAGCCCGCGGAGCCGCCGCCGATGACGATGTAGTCGACCATGTCTCCTCCAGTTGGGGGACGTACCTTACAACGAAAGTAGCGCGAAAGGGTGTGGTGCTTGTACCATCGCGGCCATGTCTCTTTCGTGACTTTCCCGCCTGCTTGACCACCACCCTGCCATTGCCCGAAACGCCGGCCCCACCGCGTGACGATGAGCCGCTGGTGCTCAAGCTGAGCACCGAGCTGGGCCCGCGGCCGCAGCAGGCCATGGCCGGGGTGCCTGCGGCCTCCGCCGTCCGGCCCGTGGTGCGAACGGCTCCACCGCGTCCGATGCAGGCGCATGCACAGTCGCGCTTCGAGCCGGGCGGGCCGGGCGAACCGGAGGCGCCGCCGCCGTCTCTTCCTCTTTCACCCGGCGTCCCGTGGCTGCTGGTGGGCCTGGCCGGTCTGGCGGGCGTCGGCTGGGTCCTGGAGCGGCGGCGGCGCCGCGCGCTCGAAACCGAAAAGGACTCCGTGCTGTGGGCCCATGTGCAGCCCCCGGGCCCGTCCATCGTCACGACGGCGGACGGCCTGGACGACATCCTGCCGGACAGCCCCAACCCGGCCGAGGCCGCACGAGCTATTTACGTCACCGCCATCAGCGAAACCAGCTCGCGCCGCGAAGCCACCCTCATCGACCTGCACCAGTTGAACGGCAAGCTGCAGCGCCGCCGCGCGCGCGGCGACGCCTTCGCCTCCGTGCTGCTGCTGCAGCAGCACCTGGTCGATTTCCGCTACACCAGTCCCTGGGCCTTCCTCGAGCTGCGCGAGCTGTACAAGACGCTGGACCGCCAGAAAGAATGGGAAATCACCCGACAGGCATTCCGGCGCCGGTTCGGGCAGAACGCGCCGGCCTGGGACGCGCCTGCGGCCGACGATGAAGGGCTGCTCGCGGATGAACACCTGTGCAGAGGCCTCGCGCGGCAGTGGCCCTACCGGGAGTCGCGCATGTTCGTCCTGCGCTGGCTGCTCGGCGAGCACGAGATGCGTCAGAAGTCGGCGGGCCCGCCGTTGCTGGGCCTGCAGGTCTATCGCGACCTGCTGTTCGTCGATGCCCTCCTCGACCAGGTGATGCTCACGCGACAGCGCCCGGTCGACTCCCTGCTGTAGTGGCGGGATGGCCTCCCGACGCACCGCTGGGCGGGGTCATGGGTGCCGGGTGGCCGGCTCCACTCGTGTCCCCCGCCAGCCTGATCTCGCCCTGCTATGTGATTGCAGTGGCAGTTCAAAATTAAATTGCACGAAATTTAATTTTGCGCTACACTTCAGCCCATGGCGCAAAAACTCGATCCCAACCAGGCCCTGCTGCTGGACAACCAGCTGTGCTTCGCGCTCTATTCGGCCTCACTGGCCATGACCAAGCTGTACAAGCCGCTGCTGGACGAACTGGGGTTGACCTACCCGCAGTACCTCACCCTGCTGGTGCTGTGGGAACAGGATGGCCTGGCGGTGTCGCAGCTGGGCGAGCGCCTCTCGCTGGACTCGGGCACGCTCACGCCCTTGCTCAAGCGCCTGGAAGCCGCCGGCCTGATCGCCCGCATCCGCGCCGTGGAAGACGAGCGGCGCGTGCACATCACCCTCACGGCGGCTGGCCGCAAGCTCAAGGCGCGCGCCCAGAAGATTCCCGGCTGCATCCTCACGGCCAGCCAGTGCTCCATTCCCGAACTGGTGCAGCTCACCCGCCAGATCAAGACCCTGCGCGACCGCCTCGCCGGCTGATCGCACACCTATTTTTTCAACCCCCCGCTTCGCATCGAAGTCAACCTCAAGGAACCCTCATGACCCAACTCGAAAAAGTGCTGTACACCGCCAAGGCCCGCACCACCGGCGGCCGCGATGGCGCTTCGCGCACTGACGACGGCAAGCTCGACGTCAAGCTGGCGTCGCCCGGCACGGCCGGCAGCGGCACCAACCCCGAGCAGCTGTTCGCCGCCGGCTATTCCGCCTGCTTCATCGGCGCCATGAAGGCCGTGGCCGGCAAGATGAAGGTCACGCTGCCCGCGGACCTGGCCATCGACGCCGAAGTCGACCTGGGCCCCATCCCCAATGCCTATGGCATCGCCGCCCGCCTGAACGTCAGCCTGCCCGGCATGGACCGCGCCCAGGCCCAGGGCCTGCTGGACGCCGCCCACCAGGTGTGCCCGTACTCCAACGCCACCCGCGGCAACATCGCCGTGGCGATCAACCTGGTCTGACCCGGCGCCGTGTCACGCGCGCGGCCCGCCTGTGTTGAACAGGCGGGCCGTTTCGTTTAGGGTGGTGCCCCATGAGCCGCACGGCCGCTCCGAAGGCTCATAGCACCACAGCGCGTCAGCGCGAAGGAATTCCAATGAGCACCACCACCACCCTCCTCGTGCGCCAGGACCAGCTGGGCACGACGCGCCTTTGCACCACCGACGACAAGTCGCTGGCCGATGGCGAAGTGCGCGTGAGGGTGGATTCGTTCGCGCTCACCGCCAACAACATCACCTACGCGGCATTCGGGGACGCCATGAACTACTGGCAGTTCTTCCCCACGGGCGAGGCCGGCTGGGGCATCGTGCCGGTCTGGGGCTTCGGCACCGTCGTGCAATCCCTGCACCCGGCGGTGGCCGTGGGCGAGAAGCTCTACGGCTATTGGCCGATGGCCAGCCAGGCCGTGCTGCAGCCGGACCGGGTGGGCGAAACTGGCTTCAGCGATGCCGCGCCCCACCGCAAGAGCCTGCACGCCGTGTACAACCAGTACCTGCGCTGCAGCGCCGACCCGTTCTACACTGCCGGCACCGAAGACATCCAGGCACTGCTGCGACCGCTCTTCATCACGTCCTGGCTGATCGACGACTTTCTGGCCGACAACGACTTCTTCGGCGCGCGTGCCGTGCTGCTGTCCAGCGCGTCGAGCAAGACCGCCTATGGCACTGCCTTCCAGCTGCGCCAGCGCCCCAACACCGAAGTGATAGGCCTCACTTCGCCCGGCAACGTCGCCTTCTGCGAGAGCCTGGGCTGCTACAGCCGGGTGCTGACCTACGACCAGCTGGACCAGTTGCCCGCCGGCCTGGCCTGTGTCTATACCGACTTCGCCGGAAATGCCGGCTTGCGGCGTGCCATCCACACGCGCTTTGCCAACCTCAAGTACAGCTGCTCCATCGGCGGCACCCATGTCGAGCAGCTCGGCGGCGCCAATGACCTGCCCGGCCCGCGCGCCACGCTGTTTTTTGCGCCTGCCCAGGTCAAGAAGCGCAACGGCGACTGGGGGCCGGCCGGTCTGGGCCTGCGCCTGGTGGAGGCCTGGCGCGCCTTCCGCCTGCAGGTGCAGCACGCCCCCCGGCCCTGGCTGAACGTGGAGCACTACGGGGGCGCCCAGGCTGTCGAGCAGGCCTACGCGCAGGTGCTGGCCGGCCGCGGTGACCCGCGCGTCGGCCACATGTTGACGCTGGCTTGACCTGAGTCAAGGGCACCGCGGCGGCGTGCCAGCTTGTGGTCAGCTTCATGCGGATGATGGCGCGGGAAGCTGCTTTGCCTCATGCGAATCGCCCTTTTGTCCGACCTGCACGCCAACCGGCACGCCCTGGAGGCCTGCCTGCTGGATGCGCGTGGCCGCAGCGCCGATCAGTATGCTTTTCTGGGCGACCTCGTCGGCTACGGCGGTGAACCCGGCGCGGTGCTGGACCGGGTCATGGACCTGCAAGCCCGGGGCGCCTGGGTGCTGCGCGGCAACCATGATGAAGCAGCGCTCGCATCGCCGGCGCTCGGCCCCCCAGGCCGCACCGTCACCGGCGACCACGGCGCGGCCTGGACCGGCGCGCAGCTGAGCCCGGCCCAGCGCGAATTCCTGGCCGGCCTGCCGCTGGTGCTGCGGCACGATTTCATTTTCCTCGTGCACGCCAGCGCGAACGATCCCGGCCAGTGGCATTACGTGGACGACGGCCGCGCCGCCCAGGCCAGCCTGGATGCGGCCTGCGTCAACGGCGTCACGCACGTCTTCGGCGGCCATGTGCACGAGCAGCGGCTGTACTTCCAGGGCGCGGGCCGCGGCGTCATGCCCTTCGCGCCCACACCGGGTGTGGCCATCGCCGTGCGGCAGCCCCGCCGCTGGCTGGCGGCCGTCGGCGCGGTGGGCCAGCCGCGCGACGGCACGCCGTCCGCGATGTACGCCCTGTTCGACACCACCGCGCTGCAACTCGTGTTCCTGCGCGTGCCCTACGACGTGGCAGGCGCCGCACGCGCCATCCGCCAGGCGGGCCTGCCCGCCTTCTACGCGGACCGCCTGGCGCAAGGGCAATGAAGCTGCTGGCACCCGGCACGCTGATCGACGGCTTCCGGGTCGATGCGTGCCTGCACGCGGGCGGCATGGCCCACATCTACCGCGTGCGCTATGCGGACACGGAGCGCGAGCCGGGCTTCCCACTGGCCATGAAGGTGCCGCGCATGACGGCGGGTGACGGCGCGGAGAACATCGTGAGCTTCGAGGTGGAGTACCAGCTGCTGCAGGTGCTCACCGGCCCGCACGTGCCGCGCTTCGTGGCCGCCGGCGACCTGGCCCGCGTGCCCTACCTGGTGATGGAGTACATCGAGGGGCGCACGCTGCAGCACTGGCAGGACCTGGCGGCGCAGGCGCACAGCCGCCCGGCCCCCGACGACATCGCCCGGCTCGGCGCGGCCACGGCCACCGCGGCGCACAGCCTGCACCTGCAGGAGGCCGTGCACCTGGACCTCAAGCCCGGCAACGTGCTGATCCGCGCGGACGGCAGCGCGGTGCTGCTGGATTTCGGGCTGAGCTGGCACGCCCACCACCCGGACCTGCTGGCCGAGGAAATGCGCCTGGCTGTCGGCTCGCCGCCCTGGATCGCCCCCGAGCAGGTGGTGGGCGTGCGCGGCGACCCGCGCAGCGACATCTTCGCCATCGGCGTGATGCTCTACGAGCTGGCCACCGGTGAACTGCCCTTCGGTGACCCCCAGACGCGCGGCGGCTTGCGCCAGCGTTTGTGGATGGACCCGGCGCCGCCGCGGGCGCTGGCGCCCGGCACGCCGGCCTGGCTGCAGGAAGTCATCCTGCGCTGCCTCGAGCCGGAGGCGGACCGGCGCTATGCCTCCGCCGCACAGCTGGCCTTCGATCTCTCGCACCCCGGCCAGGTGACGATCACCGCACGCGGCGAACGCACACAGCGCACCTCATGGAAAGCGCACTTCAAACGCTGGCTGCGCGCCGCGGGCCTGCACTACCAACCCAGTCCACTGCCCAGCACGCGGCTGGAACAGGCTCCCATCGTGATGGTCGCCGTGCCCTGGAAGGAAGTGACCGATGCCACCTTGTATTCGCTGTGCCGCGCCGCGCAGCGGTCGCTGGGCGCCAGACCCGGGGCGCGGCTGGCCTGCGTCACCGTCATCGGCACCGGCGATACCAACGCCACCGAAGAGGCACTCAGCGAAGTCAACGTCCACCGCTGGCACCTGGACCGCATGCGGCAATGGTCCCGCGGCCTGGACCTGGAGGGCCACCCGGTGTCGTTCCATGTGCTGGAAGCGGGCGACACGGCCGAAGCCCTGCTGCACTACGCGCGCAGCAACAACGTCAACCTGATCATCATGGGCGCGGCCACGCACGGCCTGAAGATGCAGCGGCTCATCGCCACGGTGCCGATCCGTGTGGCCGCGGCGGCGAGTTGCAGCGTGATGCTGGTCAAGCAATCGCTGCCGTTCGAGCAACTGGGCGCAACGCCCGCCTGACAGCTGCCGGCCGGCGGCCCGAACGGCGACAATGCGCCATGTCGTCGCACCCCTATGAATCGCTCACGCCCGATGCCGTCCTGGACGCGCTCGCGTCCGTGGGCCTGCACGGCGATGGCCGCCTGCTGGCGCTGAGCTCCTACGAGAACCGCGTCTACCAGGCGCACCTCGAAGAACCGGTGGAAGGCCACGCGGCCGTGGTCGCCAAGTTCTACCGCCCCGGCCGCTGGAGCGAAGCGCAGATCCTGGAGGAGCACAGCTTCGCGGCCGAGCTGATGGCAGCGGAAGTGCCGGCCGTCGGCCCGCTGGTCCTGGAGGGCCGCACGCTGCACGCGTTTGGCGGCTTCGCCTTCAGCGTGAGCCCGCGGCGCGGCGGCCGCGCGCCCGAACTGGACGACGCGGAGGTACTGGAGTGGATCGGCCGGTTCCTGGCGCGCATTCACGGGGTCGGCGCGACGAAGCCCTTCGCGACCCGGCCCGCGCTGGACCTGCAAAGCTTCGGCATCGAACCGCGCGACTGGATGCTGGGGCACGACATGATTCCGCTGGACGTGCAATCGGCCTGGGAGAAGCGCTGCAACGAGGCGCTGGCGATGATCCAGGACACCGCACTCGGCGACGCACGAGGCACGGGCACCCGGATGATCCGCCTGCACGGCGATTGCCACCCCGGCAACATCCTGTGGACGCCCGACCAGGGTCCGCATTTCGTGGACCTGGACGACGCGCGCACCGGCCCGGCCGTGCAGGACTTCTGGATGCTGCTGTCGGGTGACCGCTCGCAACGGCAGAAGCAGCTGGGCGCCCTGGTGGACGGCTACGAGATGATGCGCGAGTTCGACCGCGAGGAGCTCGCGCTGATCGAGCCGCTGCGCACGCTGCGCCTGATCCACTACAGCGCCTGGCTGGCGCGCCGCTGGGACGACCCGATCTTCCCGATCAACTTCCCCTGGTTCGGCTCCAGCGACTACTGGCAGGGGCAGGTGCAGATGCTGGAAGAGCAGATCGAGGCGATGGCGGAGCCGCCGCTGGTGGTGTAGAGGCTATGGCCGTCATCCCGGGCTCGACCCGGGATCCATGCTTCGATAGCCGACATCCTCGGCGGACGGGGACATGGCGAGATCAGGCTGGCGGGGCACTCTGCGCAGCGAATGTCCCCCGGCGCCGGGAGGGCGCCTCCTCCTTTATTTCGCTGCGCAGAGCGCCCCACCAGCCTGATCCTGGGGCGTGGTGATTCACGGCGGCTCCAGGGCCATGTCAACGCGCCACAAAGCCCGGCACCGGCACGCTCACCAGGAACCCGACGCCGCGGCCGCCCAGTCCCCCTGTGACCGAGGCGTGCCCGCCCATGCGGGTGGCGGCCTGCCGCACGATGGCCAGGCCCAGTCCGGAGCCGGGCACGTCCTGCCCGCTGGCGCCGCGGTGGAAGCGTTCGAACACCTGCGGCTGCTCCGCGGCCGGGATGCCCGGGCCATCGTCGCGCACGTGCACGCTCAATCGCTCCTCGTCGCCCTGCAAGGTCACGGCCACGCTGCCACCCCCACGGCCGTAGCGCACCGCGTTGTCCACCAGGTTCAGCACGATGGACTCCAGCGCCGGCTCATCGACCGGCAGCCACAGGCTGTCCGGCGCATCCAGCGACAGCTCGATGTCGCGCGCCATGGCGGCCGGCGCGGCCTGGGCCAGCAGTTCCCGCACCGCCTGGGCCACGTCGATGCGCCGCGCGCCAGCAGGCCGCGTGTCGTCCAGGGTGGCCAGCAGCAGCAACTGCTGCGACAGGTGCGAGGCGCGAGCGATCGCCAGGTTCAGCAGCTTGTGCGCCTGCCGGCGCTCGGGCACGGCCGGCGCATTCGCCATGGCATGGGCCTGGGCGGTAATCACGGCCAACGGCGTCCTGATTTCATGGGCGGCATCCTGCACGAACACACGCTCACGCTCGACCTCGCGGCGCAACCGGTCCAGCAGCGCATCGAGCGCGCCCACCAGCGGCTTGAGCTCCTGGTGGCGGGGCGCGAAGCCGACGGGGCTCAGGTCGCCGGCCTTGCGCCGCGCGATCGCATCGGCCAGTTGCTGGAGCGGACGCAGGCCGTTGCGCACCGACAGCCACACCGGCACCAGCACGAAGGGCATCGCCAGCAACAGGTACTCCACGATGAAGCGGCTGTTGTAGACCAGGAACGCCTCGGCGGTGCGCACCGGCGCCAGCACGCGAACCGTCCAGCGCTCACGCGTTCGCTGGTAGGCGTGGTGCGGCTGCCCGTCGACATCGACCGACGCCACGGCGGCCATGTCGGGCGGCATCGCCTTCATGCCCGGTGAGGCGTAGAGGCTGCGGCCCTGGGCATCGAGCAGCTGGAACTGCAGCTGGCCGGGCAAGCGCCCGATCTGCCGGCGGCGCACATTGGTCCATCGCTCGGTGGCCTGCAGGGCCGCGGCGGCGCCGGCCGGATCGGCAATGTCCTCCAGCGCTTCGCCCAGCGCATCGCCGAACTTCTCCAGGTGCGGCTCCAGCGCGACGGCGCGCTGGTTCTGGTGGTACATGTAGCCGAGCAGCACGGCCCAGACCAGGAAGAAGGCGAGCAGCACGAACGCCACGCTGCGCCGCTGCAGCGTGGGCTGGGTCAGCCCGCCGAGGGCCGGCCAGCGCGCCGCCGAACGGGCGCTCATGCGGGCGTCAGCATGTAGCCGACGCCCCGCACGGTGCGGATGCGCTGGGCGCCGATCTTGCGGCGCAGGTTGGACACATGGACCTCGATGGCGCTGAAATCCACCGGGTCGCCCAAAGGATCCATGCGCTGCGCCAGCACCCCCTTGGCGATGACCGCGCCGGGGTCGCGCGCCAGTTCGCGCAGCAGCTGGAACTCCCTGGGCGACAGCTCCAGCGGCTCGCCGCCTTGCGCGGCATGATGGCGCCGGGGTTCGATGACCAGGTCACCCAGCGTCCAGCAATCGCTGGCCTGCCGCGCCGTGCGCCGCAAGACCGCGCGGATCCGGGACACCAGTTCGGCGGTGGCGAAGGGCTTGACCACGAAGTCGTCGGCGCCGCCATCCAGCCCGCGTAGCCGGTCTTCCACCGCGCAGCGCGCCGTGATCACGATCACGGGCACCCGCATGTCCTGGGCACGCCAGCGCGCCAGCAGGTCGAAGCCGCTGCCATCGGGCAGCGTCAGGTCCAGCAGCACACAGTCGATCACGGCCCCATCGACCCTGTGCGGCGCATCGGCCGCGCGGCGATGCCACTCGCTCGTCAGCCCCTCGACCTTCAGTGCCGCCTGGAGCGCACGGCCAAGATCGAGGTCGTCTTCGATGAGCAGGAGGTGCATGGCAGCCATTGTGGCTCGGCCGGGCTTAAGCGCAGCCAAAGACGGGCCCGGCTTTTGGCGGCGCGGATGGCGGCGTTTACCTGAACACGCAACGGGCCCGCGCCGCTATGCGCGCCACTGCACCACCTGCTCCTGGCGACCGCGCGCCCGCAATTGCCCGCAGCCCGCATCGACGTCCTGCCCCGCCGAATTGCGAAGCTTGGTGAGAACGCCCCTGCTGTGCAGCTCGCGCGCCAGGGCGACAGCCTTGTCCCACGCGGGCCGGCGGAACGGCAGGTCGGGGACGGTGTTGTAGGGAATCATGTTCAGCACGGCGTAGCGTCCCTTGAGCAGGCGCACCAGGCCCTCGACTTCCTCTTTCGTGTCGTTCACGCCATCGAGCAGCGTCCACTGCACCTGCATCGGATACCCCGTCTCGCGCGCGTAGCGGTCGCCCGCCTCCACGAGATCGGCCGGCGCGATGCGGGGCGCGCGTGGCAGCAGTTCGGCACGCAGGTCATCGCGCGTGCTGTGCAGCGACAACGCCAGCGCGGGCTTCACCGGGCCTTGCGGCAGGCGCTGGAACACACGCTCGTCGCCCACGGTCGAGAACACGAGGTCCTTGTGCCCGATGTTGCCCGCCGTGCCGAGAAACTCGATGGTGTCCATCACGTTGGCCAGGTTGTGCGCGGGCTCGCCCATGCCCATGAACACCACCTTCTTCACGCGCCGCAGGGTGCGCGCCAAGGCCACCTGCGCCACGATCTCGGCGCTGCCGATCTGCCGCACCAGGCCTTCGCGCCCGGTCATGCAAAACCGGCAACCGACTGCGCAGCCGATCTGCGACGACACGCACAGGCCATCGCGCAACAGCAGCACGCTCTCGCAGGTCTGCCCATCGGCCAGCTGCACCAGCAGGCGCACAGAACCGTCCTCGCCCGGGTGTTGAGACACGATGCGCGCCAGGCCGCCCAGTGTGGCCATGATGCCGGGCAGCGCATCGCGCAGCTGCCGGGGCAGGAAGTCCTCGATGCGCCGGCGCCCGCTGTCCTGCGGCAGGGCCTGCGCCCACAGG
>DATILF010000158.1:0-13270 GCA_035476755.1 Ramlibacter sp. | reverse complement strand
GCCCACTGGGACTCGTGCTGCCCACGGTGTTCTTCCACCATGCGCACGGCCCGCTCGATGACTTCGGGGGAAAATTTTGACTTTCTCATGGCTCCTCTTTCTCAAGTGTAGGAGCCTCCGGGGAAATCGGGGCGGTTCAGTTCGATGAGAAGTCGATCGTTGATACATATTCGCATAATATGTCTCGCAATAAATCTGTCAACCCGCGCCGTTTGCAGGTGCATGCGTCGAGTCCAAGACCATCCAACGATGACGGGACCCAGTCGGTTTTGCACTCTATTGTTTAGCGAGGGCGGGGAAAAGCTATCCCGCGAGATTTGTTTTGCACTCTCGGGTGTGGCAAGCTCCCCTGAGAACGCGAACTCTCCAGTGAAAGATGCTTGACGTTGTTGCGAACTCTATTTGCGTCAACCAAGGCGAAAGGGAAAGAGGCGTGATTCACGGACGGAAAAAGGGGCCAGGAAGGCCCGGATTCTGCCGGATCAGGTCCAGCGCCCTGCCCGCAGCCGTCGGAGGACTGCACTGGCGCCGGCGTGAATGCGATGGGGCTTGCCTACTTCACGCGCATGTCGTTGCCGACCGAGGTCACGCCGCTGACGCCCTGGGCAACGACGACAGCGCGATCGATGTTGGCGCGCGAGGTGACGAACCCACTCAGCTGGACGCGGCCCTTGAAGGTTTCGACGTTGATCTCGGCCGACTTGAGGGTGGGCTCACTGAAGATCGCCGCCTTCACCTTGGCGGTGATCGCCGTGTCATCGACATACTGGCCCGTGCTTTCCTGCTTTTGGGTGGAGGCACAGCCGGCCAGGGCCGTCAGGGAAACGGCGGCGAGGAGAACGGATACGCGGGTGAATTTATTCATGGTGGAAAGCTCCAGCTATTCGGGTTGCAGCCGGCGCCTGGTGGGCACCGGGTGGATGACGTCGTCAACAGAAGCGAGATTACGCAGCGCATGACAGCGGGTCTGTGCGCTGCCGTACCGATGAGCCTTGCGCTTTGTAGGACGGCATCGCCTCATGCGCCAATGTGGGCAATCGCACAGACGAGCTTCGCCACGTCGCGCACAGTCCGGCTACTGGCTGCTCCGCGGCCGGACCGATCCCATTGGAGTCCCCATGAACCCGAAACTCAAGACCGCGCTGGCGGCGTCCGCCCTGCTGCTGGCCGCACACGCATCGGCCCAGATCACTTTCTACAACGGCGAAGGCTTTCGAGGCCGCGCCTTCACGGCCGACCATGCCGTGCCCAACTTCAATCGCAGCAATTTGAACGACCGCATCTCCTCGGTGGTCGTGGATCAGGGCCGATGGGAAGTGTGCGAGCACGCCAATTTCCGCGGGCGCTGCGTCGTGCTGCGCCGCGGCAGCTATGACTCGCTGGCCAAGCTCGGCATGGAGAACGCCATCTCGTCGGCGCGGCCGACGGATCGCCGCAGGCAGTACGACAACGAAGTGCAGGCGCAGATGGAAACGCCCAACTACGCCTATCGCCGCCGGGCCAATGAACGCGTGTATGAGGCGCCCGTGACGGCCGTGCATGCCGTGATGGGGCCGCCCACGCAGCACTGCTGGATCGAGCGCCAGCAGGTTTCCGAGCCGGCCCGTGATCGCAACGTGGGCGGTGCGATCGCCGGCGCGCTCATCGGCGGCGTTCTCGGCCACCAGGTGGGCGGCGGCAGCGGCAAGGACATCGCCACCGTGGGCGGGGCCGTGGCCGGCGGCGTGATCGGCTCGAACATGGGGCGCGGCGGCGCGACCACCGCGAGCCGGGACGTGCAACGCTGCGACAAGGCCGTGAGCGGAACGCCCGCC
Source organism: Ramlibacter sp. (assembly GCA_035476755.1). Taxonomy (GTDB): domain Bacteria; phylum Pseudomonadota; class Gammaproteobacteria; order Burkholderiales; family Burkholderiaceae_C; genus Ramlibacter. The sequence goes on along the minus strand of DATILF010000158.1, from coordinate 11,456 downwards.
TACTGGGACGTCACCTACAATTTCCGCGGGCGCGACCACCAACTGCAAATGAGCGCCGCGCCAGGCACGACCATCGCGGTCAATCGCGACGGCGAGCCGAGGCAGTAAGCTAGCTCACCCTACCGGCCGCACGCGGCCGGTGGACCAAGGCCAGGGGCAGCGTGACGACGAACTCGCTGCCCCGGTCCTTGCCCCCACTGCGGGCAAGGACGGCACCTTCGTGCGCCTTGACCAGCTCGCGCACCACCGACAGGCCGACACCCAGGCCGCCCTCACGCACGGCGCTGGCGTGCGCATCCCGCACGAACATGTCGAACACATGAGGCAGCGCGCTGGCGGTGATGCCGATGCCGTTGTCGGCAATGGCGACCACGATCACGGTATCGCGCACAGCGGCCCGCAGGGTAATTTCCCCGCCGTCCGGCGTGTACCGGGACGAGTTCTCCAGAAGGTTGCCGAAGACCTGGATCAGGCGCTGTGGGTCCCCGAGCACCGTGACGGGCCCGGGCGGCACGAAAGCGGTGAACCGGTGGCGGCGCCCATCCAGTCCCGGGCGGCACGTCTCCATGGCACGCTCGAGCACCGACGCGACGTCGATCAGGGTTCTCTCCAGCCTGAACTGGCCGGTGGCGATGCGCGCCCCTTCCAGCAGGTCACCGATCAGCCGCGTGATCTGCGCCACCTGCCCCTTGATGGTGGCCTGCAGCCGGGCATGGGCCGCGTCGTCCGTGCGAGCACCGTCGAGCATCTGCGCGGCCAGGCGCAGTGGCATCAATGGATTTCGCAGCTCGTGGGCCACGGTCGCGAGAAAGCCGACTTGCCGCCGCTGCGCCTGCAGCGCCGTCACCTCGACCGCCCGCGCGTTGGACGCGGCAAGCTCCAGTTGTTCATTGGCCTGCCGCAGCAGGTTGCCCGGGGCCGACACAATGTCCTGCCGCACCTGGGCCAGCTCCCCACGCAGCGCGACCAGCTGGAAACGGGCCAGCGCGATCTCCTGGTTGAGTTGCGCCAGCCCCATGAGGGCGTCGCCCGCGATGGGAATTCCGGCCGTCACCCTCGCGCCTTGACTTCCACCCCGATGCCGCGGTAGCCCAGGAACTGGCACCCCGGCCCGAACATGGGCTCGCCGCTGACCTGGAATTTCTGGCGTGAGCCGTCGCCGTTGACGCGGCTGAAAACGAAATCGAGGAACGGCCGGCGCGCCGCGATGGCGTCCTGCAGGGCAGCCCGCTCGGCCTCGTTCCATCCGGCCTGCGCCGCTTCGCCCGGCCCGGCGACCAGGCCATCGACCTGGATGCCCAGCATCTCGAGCACCGGCCCCGACACCTTGGTGAAATTGCCGCTCTCGTCCTGCTCCCAGTACCAGTCCGAGGCCAGCTCGGTCAGGCTGCGATAGCGCGCTTCGCTTTCGCGCAGTTCGGCCGTGCGCTCCCGCACCGCGGCCTCGAGCTGCTCGCTGTGGGCCTCCAGCCGCCGGTAGAGCAGCCGAACCTCCAGCATGTTGCGTATGCGCATCCTGGCCTCGACCAGGTCGAATGGCTTGCTGATGAAGTCCCTGACCCCCGCCTGCAATGCGCGCATCTTGTGGCCGGGCTGGGCCGTGATCACCAGCACCGGCAGGTAGGCATCCTTCTCGTTGGTCTTGAGGGCTTCGATCACCTGGAAGCCGTCCATGCCCGGCATCTGCAGGTCCAGCAGGATCAGGTCGTAGCGGTTCTTGCGATGCAGCGCGCACACCTCTTGCGGGTTCATGGTGAAGCTGACCTGGGTGTAGCCGGCCTGCTTCAGCGTTTCCTCCAGCAGGCTGACGTTGGCGGGCTGGTCGTCGACGATCAGGATGCGCGCGTCGCGCGTGTCCGCGGCAAGGGTCAGCATGGCAGTTCGCCTTTCGTGGCGGCATCGGGTGCCACGTGCGACAAGGCCAGCGCCACGTCCAGGGCATCCATGAATTCGCCAACCTTGATGGGTTTGGTGATGTAGTTGAAGAATCCGGCCTCGATGGCCCTTTCGATGTCGCGCGGCACCGCATTGGCGCTGAGCGCGATGATCGGGATGTGCGCCGTGACCGGGTCGGCGCGGAGAATCTTCATGGCTTCGATGCCGCTCAGGCCCGGCAGGTTGATGTCCATGAGAATCACCTGCGGCTGGCAGGTCCGCGCGTAGTCGATGCCCAGGGTGCCGTCGGCCGCGCTCAGCAGGTTCAAGTCGGCGCGGCGGGCAACCAGCTGCCCGACCAGCTCCAGGTTGGCCGGATTGTCTTCGACGTAGAGCACCGTTCGCAGGGGGGTGCCGTCGGGCACCGGCGGGCGGGCCGACGGCGCATGGTCGGCCGGCGCGTGCGCGAGCTGAGGCGCACTGGTGGTCTTGAACTCGACCCAGAAGACGCTGCCCTTGCCCAGCGCGCTGTCAACGCCGATCGCGCCGCCCATCTGGTCCATCAGCCGCTTGGTCACCACCAGGCCGATGCCGGTGCCCTCTTCGGCGGTCTGCTCCCGGCCGAGCCGGTTGAAGGGCTGGAACAGCTGGGCGAGCTGCTCGGGCCCGAGCCCGACGCCAGTGTCGCGCACGCTGATGCGGATGGCGCCGCTGGAGACCAGCTCCACCCCCACGGCCACCGAGCCTTGCGGGCGGTTGTACTTGATCGCATTGAACAGCAGGTTGATCAGCACCTGCTTGACGCGCGTGCGGTCGGCGATGACGAAGCGGGGAATATCGAACAGCGGAAAGGTCATGCCGATGCCGCGCGATCGCGCCTGCGGCTCGATCATGGCCCGGCACTCCGTCACCACTTCCGCCAGCGACACGGCCTCGTTGGACAGCGTCAGCTTGCCCGACTCGATCAACGCCAGGTCCAGCACTTCGTTGATCAGCTCCAGCAGGTACCAGCCGGCCTTGAGGATCTGTTCGATGTTGCGCTTTTGCGTCGGCGTCGGCGCGGGCGAACCGCTCTCCAGGAGCTGCGTGAAGCCCAGGATCGCGTTGAGCGGGGTGCGCAGCTCGTGGCTCATGCTGGAGAGAAATTCGGACTTGGCGAGGTTGGCCTTGTCGGCCGCCGCCATCGCCGCGTTCAGTTCGGACTCGACCCGCTTGCGCGCGGAGTTGTCGGTGCCGATCAGCAGATAGCCGATGATGGCGCTGTCGTCACCCCGCAAGGCCGTGATCGACACGATCGCGGGAAAGCGGCTGCCGTCCTTGCAGATGTAGGTCAGCTCGTAGATGTCCTCGATCTCGCGCGACGCCTTGAACGCCAGGGCCTCGAAGCCTGGCGCGATCGTGGTCCCCAGCTCCCGCGTGAGCGTCTCGGCGCGCTGCGTCACTTCCTGCGGATCGTGGATGTCGCTCGGGCTGATCCGGTTCACCACCTCGTCGGCCGCGTAGCCCAACATGCGCTCGGCCCCGACATTGAACAGCTGGATGATGCCCTTCTCGTCGGTCGCGATGATGGAAAAGTTGGCACTGGTCAGGATCGCGTTCTGCAGAGCCCCCGCCTTCAGCAGCGCCAGGGCGCTGCGCGCCTGGGTCACGCCGTCGGCCGTGGCATCGTCCGGTGGACCGTGTCGGTCAGTGGTTTTGTCGAGCATCGATTCACACTAACAGCCCGCCTGCCGCCTGTATGTACGCTGGCATACATAGGGAGGGACGCACCCGGGGCGGCGGCCTTCACGCGCCGCGGGGTATATCCGACATCAACCGGTCGTACTCCACCTTCACCACGCCATAGCATTCGCAGACGGCGGCCTCCAGCCCCGCCCGATCCAGCACCTCGATGTGCCCGCGGCTGTAGCGGATCAGGCCCGAGCGCTGCAGCTTGCCCGCCGCCTCCGTCACGCCCTCGCGGCGCACCCCGAGCATGCTGGCGATCAGCTCCTGCGTCATGGTCAGGGAGCTGGATGTCATGCGATCCAGGCTCAGAAGCAGGGCCCGGCACAGCTGCTGCTCCACCGAGTGGTGGCGGTTGCACACGGCCGTCTGCGTCATCTGGGTCATCAACGACTGCGTGTACCGCAGCAGCAACCGCATCACCGGGCCGCCCTCGTTGAATTCCCGCAGCAGCAACGCCGCCTTCAATCGATAGCCGTGGCCCGCGCTGCGCACCACGGCCCGGCTCGGCGTGGATTCGCCCCCCATGAACAGCGAGATGCCCACGATGCCTTCATTGCCGACCACGCCGATTTCCGCCGACGCGCCGTCCTTCAGGACGTAGAGCAGCGAGACGATGCAGGTCGTGGGGAAATACACATGCGGCGCGCGCCCGCCCGACTCGCTCAGGACTTCGCCCAGGGGCATGGGAACCAACTCGAGGTCCGGCGAGATGCGCGCGTATTCGTCGGTCGGGAAAGCCGCCAGCAGATGGTTTTGCGTTGTGCTGTGCGGGCAGGCCATTTACGGCCCATTGTGCGCCCCGGGGGCACAGGCCGGAGACCGGCTCATGACTTGCCCTTCCACGGCGCCAGTCAGCCGCCTCCGGCTTGACCTCCGCCCTGGGCGCCCCCTTGCGCGCCTGGCTCGCCCTGTGCGCCGCCCTGCGCGCCTCCTTGTGTGCCGCCCTGGCCACCCTGCTTGCCACGATGACCCCCGCTGGCCTGCCCCCCCTTGCGACCGGCTGCACGGGCTTCCTCGGAATCGAATTCGTGGGCCGTGCCCTTTTCGTGAGCAGCATGGCCACCCTTGCTGCCGGCCTGCCGCGCCTCTTCGGAGGTGAATTCGTGGGCCGTGCCCTTTTCGTGGGCGGCCCGGCCGCCCTCACTGGCAATTTCGCGCTGGCGCTGGGGATCCATCGAGGCAAACCCACGCCCGGACGAGCCGCTCTTGTTGGCGCCCTTGCCTGCGCCGCCTTGTTTGTCCTGGTTGCTCGATGCCATGGTGATCTCCTGAATGAATGACGCTGTCGCAACGGCCAGCACCGCGCCGGCCCCTGCCGTATTTGGGCGCAGGCCACCTGCCGCACGGGTAAGCGCCAGAGTCAACGGCACGTAGGACATCACTTCTGTCGCGCACTGCGCGGCCGGATTGGGTGCTCTCAGGCTGGTACGGCGTCCACGTTCGGCCTGGACCAATGGCGGTGCCGGGCGATGGCCGCGATGAAGTCTTGCGCCAGCTGCGACCGCGCGGGCGGATCGTTTCGGCCCATCACCACGCCGGGCACGGCCGCCCCGCTCTCAACCGCACCCTCCCCCGCGCCGATGCCCAGGGTACGCAACAGTTGCGCCCCTTCGCCGATCACGCAGATCGCCTTGCAATGCTTGTACGCTTCCAGCACGAAGTGAACGGCGTCGCCGTTGTGCGCCAGCGCCTGGGCACTGGCACTGCCGCCCGGCACCAGCACGGCATCGAACATCACCGACGACATGGTCGCCAAAGTGTGATCCACCGCCAGTTGCTGCCCCGACGAGGTCGCGACGAAGCCCAGGTGATCGGACACGATGCGGCAGCTCGCCCCCGCATCCAGCAGGGCCTGCTGGATGACCCGCAGGGCACCGACCTCGACCCCGTTGGCCACCAGCACGGCCACCTTGCGGGTGGCGATGCCCGTGCCATTGCCCTCCATGCTCAGCGCCGGCGAGTTCTCCAGGGAGATCTTGTTGCGCATGTCGCGAAAGCCGGCCCGGCCCGCCGCTGCCTTGGCGTCAGGCATGGCGATGCCCAGGGGTTCCGCCACCTTGCGGGCCAGTTTCGCGTCCACATGGGCCAGGTTGTCCACGACCCGCTGCCGCACGGCGGGGGCTTCCACTTTGGACAGCTCGAACTGGAATGCCGAGATGATGTGGTCCTTCTCCACCGGGCTCTGGCTGTTCCAGAAGAACGAGGCTTGGCCGAAGTGGTCGTCGAAGCTCGGGCTGCGCCGCCGGATCTTCGGGGGTTCCAGGGCCTCGGCGAAGCTCTGGAAGCCCTGCTGCCCACCGTCCACGCGGAACTCGGCGCCACTCGCCAGGGAATTGGGCTCGTAGGAGACCGGGCCCCGGTTCACCAGCATGCGGTGCATGCCGTCACGCTGGAAGTTGTGGAAAGGGCAGACGCCCCGGTTGATCGGTATCTCGTGGAAGTTGGGGCCGCCCAGGCGCGACAGCTGGGTGTCGGTATAGGAAAAAAGCCGCCCTTGCAGAAGCGGATCGTTGCTGAAGTCGATGCCGGGCACCACGTGGCCCGGGTGAAACGCCACTTGCTCGGTTTCGGCGAAGAAATTGTCGGGGTTGCGGTTGAGCACCAGCTTGCCGACCACGGTGACCGGCACCAGCTCTTCGGGCACCAGCTTGGTGGGGTCCAGCAGGTCCAGGCCGAGGCTTTCGACCTGGTCCTCCCGGATCAGCTGCAGGCCGAGCTCCCACTCCGGGAAACTGCGCTGCTCGATCGCCTCCCACAGGTCGCGCCGATGAAAATCCGGGTCCTTTCCCGCGATCTTCTGCGCCTCGTCCCACACCAGCGCGTGCTTGCCGAGCCGCGGCTTCCAGTGAAACTTCACGAAGTGCGGCACGCCCTTGGCGTTGATGAGGCGGAACGTGTGCACGCCAAAGCCTTCCATCATGCGGTAGCTGCGCGGAATGGCGCGATCGGACATGACCCACATCAGCATGTGCGTCGTCTCGGGCATGAGCGACACGAAATCCCAGAAGCTGTCGTGCGCGCTGGAGGCCTGCGGCATTTCGCGGTGGGGCTCGGGCTTGAGCGCGTGGACCAGGTCGGGGAACTTCATCGCATCCTGCACGAAGAAGACGGGCATGTTGTTGCCTACCAGGTCGTAGTTGCCTTCACGCGTGTAGAACTTCACCGCGAAGCCACGCACATCGCGCACGGTGTCCGATGAGCCGCGCGAACCGGCCACCGTCGAGAACCGCACGAACACCGGGGTGCGCGTGCCCGGCTCCTGCAGAAAATCGGCGCGCGTGTACTCGACCATGGACCTGGTGAGTTCGAAGTAGCCATGCGCGCCCGCGCCACGGGCATGAACCACGCGCTCGGGAATGCGCTCATGGTCGAAGTGCGTGATCTTCTCGCGCAGGATGAAGTCTTCCAGAAGCGTCGGCCCGCGCGTCCCCGCCTTGAGCGAGTTGTGGTTGTCGGGAACGAGCAGCCCCTGGTTGGTGGTCAACAGGTTCTCGGGGCCCTGGCTGAACGACTCCAGCTGCTTTTGCTTGGCCGCGGCGCCTTCGCTCGCCTTGGACTTGCGCTGGGCATCCTGCTTGGACTGTGCCATTGATTCAAACTCCTGCGAATCTTGTCATGAGGACGCAAGGCACGGCTGAGGCCGCGCCGGCCGTACGGGGGAGATGGTGCCGGTCAGTCCGCGGCCAGCTGGAGCGCGGCTTCCAGCAGCCCGGCGAGCGCGGCCAGGGCCAATGCGCCAGCGCCGCCGGCGGTGCACCAGACCAGCCACTCCGGCATTCCAGCCAACATGTCCATGACGCACTCCTTGCAAGCCGGGCCGCTACAGCAACCCGCCTTGAGCATAAGCAAGCTCATGCGCAGTGCCCGTAGTTGGGTGGCGGGCGCATTCGTCAGCGCAGGCGTGTATCGGTGGTAGGACGGCGCTGACAGCTTGGCGAAGGGGCCGCGCGCGGTGCTTCCTACGCCCGGCGCCTGGAGCGTCCTACCGTGGGCACAGGCGCCGCCAACCACCATGGACACTCGCTCACCAGCAAGGACTTCGCCATGCCAACTCCAGCGCGCCGGCCGACGCGCCCCCGCAAGCCACCAGGCGCCGGTCCTGCCGAGCGCGGCGATGCCCGGCGGGGCGACACCCTCCCGATACAGCGTGATACGCAGGACCGCGTGCCGCGCATGCCCCATGAGCGCGACGAATCCGCCGACAGCCAGCAAGCCAGCGAACCTTCGGCCGGCCAGATCGGGCAGATCGCGCACGACGACATCGAGCGGGGCCTGGTGGACACCGACAAGGGCCCCGTGCTGGACGAGACCTACGACCGGGTGCGCGAAGGGGCCGACGACCCGGTGAAGAAGTTCAGCCCTTGAGCTGCGCGCGCATGGCGTCGATGACGCCGCGATAGTCCGGCTTGCCGAAGATGGCGCTGCCGGCGACGAAGGTGTCGGCCCCCGCCGCGGCGACGCGCGCGATGTTGTCCACCTTGATGCCGCCATCGACCTCCAGGCGGATGTCCTTGCCGCTCGCATCGATGCGCTGTCGGGCCAGCTCGATCTTGCGCAGCGCCGAATCGATGAAACCCTGGCCGCCGAAGCCCGGGTTGACGCTCATGATGAGCACCAGGTCGATTTCCTCGATCATCCAGTCCAGCACGTCCATGGGCGCCGCCGGGTTGAACACCAGGCCCGCCTTGCAGCCCGCGGCCTTGATGGCCTGCACGCTGCGGTGCACGTGGGCCGAGGCATCCGGATGGAAGCTGATGAAGTCGGCGCCCGCCTCGGCAAAGGCCTGAGCCAGGGCATCCACCGGCTGCACCATCAGGTGCACGTCGATCGGCACGGCCACGCCCGCGGCCGTCTTGGCGTGCGGCTTCAAGGCCGAGCAGATCATCGGGCCGAAGGTGAGGTTGGGCACGTAATGGTTGTCCATCACGTCGAAGTGGATCCAGTCGGCCCCGGCCTCGATGACCGTGCGGACCTCCTCGCCCAGCCGCGCGAAGTCGGCGGAAAGGATGGACGGGGCGATGCGGTAGGTGGTGCTCATGCGTGGATTCTCGCAAATTGCCGGCGGCCCCATGCGACGCGGTAGGATTGACGCATGGCCAAGTACCAGTTTCGCGTCGATGTCGAGCCTCAATACCTGCCGGAGCAATCCGCGCCGTCACAGGGTTTGTACAGTTTCGCGTACACCATCACCATCACCAACACCGGCGAAGTGGCTGCGCAACTCATCTCGCGCCACTGGCTGATCGCCAATGCGGCGGGCGAGGTCGAGGAAGTCAAGGGCCTGGGCGTGGTGGGCCACCAGCCGCTGCTCAAGCCGGGCGAGGCCTTCCAGTACACCAGCGGCTGCCGCCTGCGCACGCCCTCGGGCAGCATGCAGGGCAGTTATTTTTGCGTGGCGGAAGACGCGGAGCGCTTCGAAGTGGAAATCCCCGCGTTCACGCTCGACGACGGGTCGGTGCGCGTCCTGCATTGACATGGCCGGGCCCCCGGGCCCGGATCCCACAGTGTTCCGCCCCGAGCCGGGGCACATTCCGCGCGGGAGAGGCAACCCATGAACGAGATGATGGCCATCTGGGGCGACTGGCTGAAGCCTTCGGCCGGCCTGCCCACGGTCCAATGGTCGATCCTGCTCGCGGTGGCGGCGGCGGCAGGCCATCTTCTGCAGCGCCACACTGGCCTGCCCAAGGTAGTGGGTTATTCGCTGGTCGGCGCGCTGGCCGGCCTGGCCGGCTTTTCCGGCGGCGCCTGGCCCTTGCAGGGCATCGCGCTGTTCCTGCTGGAACTTGGCGTTTCGGTCGTGCTGTTCGAAGCCGGCGGGCGCATCGCCCTGCGCTGGTTCTGGCACAACCCGATGGTGCTGCTCCAGAGCCTGCTGGAATCCCTGCTCACGGCGCTGTTCGTCTATTACGCCCTGCGCTGGCTGGGGGTGCGGCCCTCCGTGGCCGAAGCGATCGGGCTGGTGGCCATGGCGGCATCGCCGGCCGTCCTGAGCCGCGTGGTCATGGACACGCGCGCGTCCGGCCCCGTGACCGAACGCGCCATGGTGCTGTCCACCTTGAGCACGCTGTATGCGCTGACCCTGGTCAGCGCGCGCGCCGGCGTCATGCACCGCCCCGAGACCAGCCTGATGGAGACGCTGTTCCCGGTGGCCGTCGTGCTGGGGGTGTCGTTCGTGGTCGGCGCGCTGCTCGCCCTGGCGCTGCGCACGGCGCTGCGCGTGATGAGCCCCACCAGCGAGAACACGTCGATGCTGCTGATCGCGCTGATCGCCGCGGCCGCCGCCGTTGCCGCGCACCTGGGCGGCTCGGCGCCACTGGCCGCCTTGCTGGGCGGCATCATGCTCAAGCAGCTCAATCCGCGGCCGTGGGCCTGGCCGCGGCAGCTGGGCACGGCCGCCTCACTGCTCACCATGCTGATGTTCGTGCTGGTGTCGGTGGTGGCGGCCAAGGCTGAATGGAACCCCGCGGTGGCGGGCCTGGTGGCCGCGCTGGTGCTGGCGCGCAGCCTCGCCAAGGTGCTGGGCGTGGGCGCGGCCAACTGGGGCAGCGGCACCAACTGGCGCCAGGCCTTCTGGACCGGTTGCGCCATGTCGCCGATGTCGTCCGTCGCGCTGCTGCTGGTGTCGCAGTTCGTCGCATCGTCATTGACGCTGGGGCCGCGCATTGCCAGCATCACGCTGCCGGCCATCCTGTTGATGGAGGTTCTGGGCGCCATCATCGCCACGTTCGCCATCTACCGTGCCGGTGAAGGCTCCAGGCCCTCGCCTTCGGAGCTCATCGGCAACACCCAGCCGGGAGAGCTCCGTGGATAAGTCGCTGCTCGTGGGTGGCGGTGAACCCGCCGAGCCGATCGCGCTGGAACCCTTCCAGAAATCGGCGGCGCTGTCGCTCGGGGTCGAGGTCGAGCTGCAACTGGTGAACACGCACGACTACGACCTGGCGCCCTACTCCGACGAAATGCTGCGGCTGATGGCACGCTACGAGCTGCCGGGGTCGGTGGTGCCGGAGATGACCTCCAGCATGATCGAGATCTCCACGGGCGTATGCACCTCCACCTCGCAGGTGCTGGGCGAGCTGTCGGAGATCAAGGACGCCCTGGTCAAATGCGCCGACAAGCTGAACATCGCCGTGGTCGGCGGCGGCACCCATCCGTTCCAGCAGTGGCACGAGCGCCGCATCTACGACAAGCCGCGTTTTCGCGAACTGTCCGAACTGTACGGCTACCTGTCCAAGCAGTTCACCATCTTTGGCCAGCACGTGCACGTGGGCTGCCCCGACCCGGACAGCGCGCTCCTGATGCTGCACCGCATGTCGCGCTACATCCCGCATTTCATCGCGCTCTCGGCCTCCTCGCCGTATGTGCAGGGGCAGGACACGCAGTTCGATTCGGCGCGGCTCAATTCGGTGTTCGCCTTCCCGATGTCGGGCCGGGCACCCTTCACCCTGAGCTGGGAGGAGTTCGCGAAGTTCTTCGCCAAAACCACGCGTACCGGGGTGGTGAAGAGCATGAAGGATTTCTACTGGGATATCCGGCCCAAGCCGGAATACGGCACCATCGAGATCCGCGTGTTCGACACGCCCCTCACGGTGGAACGGGCCGCCGCGCTGGCGGGGTTCGTGCAATCGCTCGCCTCCTGGTTCCTGCACGAGCAGCCGTTCATGCCGCAGGAAGACGACTACATGGTGTACACCTACAACCGCTTCCAGGCCTGCCGCTTCGGGCTGGAGGCGGTGTACGTGGACCCGCCGACGGGCCGCCACATGCCCCTGCGCGAGCACATCGTGCAGACGCTGCGCCGCATCGGCGAACACGCCCGCAAGCTGGGCGCCGGGCACGGCGTGCAGCTGCTGAGC